>NZ_OY781460.1:3160000-3533605 GCF_963676855.1 uncultured Anaeromusa sp. | reverse complement strand
TGGTGCCCGGCCGGGGCGTGCGGCGTTGGCGATTCAAGCAGCGTCCTGCCTGAATGATGGACATGAGCCGGAAGAGGCGGCGCGCTTGGCGGCGGCAGAATTATCTTTTTCCGGCAACAATCGCGCCAGCGAAACGTATCGGCGTCAGCTGTGTGAAGTGCTGACGGTTCGGGCTGTCAAGGAGGTGCTGGCATGCAAATAGAGACGATTATTAATGGGAATAAAACCATCTGGCAGCTAGAGGCGGATGCATCCTTAGCGGACGTGCTGCGCCAAGAGGGCTATTTGAGCGTACGCAAGGGCTGCGATACGTCTTGCTGTGGTTTGTGTACGGTTTGGCTTGAGGGCAAGCCGGTTCTTTCTTGTACTGTCCCAGCCTTCCGGGCGGCTGGGAGGGAAATTACTACCTTAGAAGGCGTGCACGAAGAAGCGGAAGCTTTCGCTAGAGTCCTCGCCGCCGAAGGTGCTGAGCAATGCGGCTTCTGCAGTCCTGGCTTTATTATGACCGTGTTGGCGATGAAACGGGAGCTTTCGCAGCCGACGGAAGAAGAGATTATTCATTATCTCACAGGCAACTTGTGTCGCTGCACCGGCTATATGGGGCAGCTGCGGGCGGTTAAAACCTATCTAGGAGGTGGAGCGCGATGAAAGTGGTCGGACAAAGCTTGCCTAAGATTGATGCGCTTCCTATTGCAACAGGTCAGCCGGTATATACGGAAGATATGGCGCCGTCCCAGGCGCTGGTGGTTAAGGTGCTGCACAGCCCGCATGCTTTTGCGCGCTTGCGCCAGGTAGACGTATCCTTGGCCTTAAAGATTCCCGGCGTGGCCTGCGTATTGACGCACCAGGACGTGCCGCAGGGGCGCTTTACCTTGGCGGGTCAATCCTACCCGGAACCGTCTCCTTATGATCGTCGCATTTTGGATGAATATGTGCGTTATGTCGGCGATGCGGTAGCCATTGTGGCGGCAGGGGATGAAAAAACAGCAGAGAAGGCATTGCAGCTCATTCGCGTGGAATATGAAGTGCTGGAGCCGGTACTGGACTTTGAAGCTGCTGCCGGACATGCCAATGTGGTGCATCCAGAAGACAATTTGCACTGCAATTTTCCTATTGGCATGGAGCGGGAGAAAAATATTATTTGCACCCACAAGAACGAATACGGCGATGTGGAAGCCGAATTGGCCCGGTGTCCGGTAGTGGTGGAGGAAACCTACTATACCCAGGCTCAGGCGCATGGCATGATGGAAACGTATCGCGCCTATAGCTACCTGGATCATGCAGGGCGGTTGACCATTGTCAGCTCGACGCAGATTCCGTTTCATGTGCGACGGCACATGGCAAGGGCTTTGGAAATGCCGGCCAGCCGCATTCGCGTCATCAAGCCGCGCATTGGCGGCGGCTTTGGGGGCAAGCAGACCGGAGCGGTGGAGATGTTCGTGGCGGCGGTGACCAAACGTACCGGCAAGGCGGCGCTTATTGTTTACAGCCGCACGGAAACGTTCAGTTGTACGAACAGCCGTCATGCCATGCGCTTGACCGTGCGCCTGGGGGCGGATGAAGATGGAACCATCCGGGCGGTGGACATTCAGGGCCTTTCTGATGGCGGCGCTTACGGCGAGCATGCGCCCACCACCTTTTCCGTTGTGGGGGAAAAGACGCTGCCTATGTATCACAAAGCCAAAGCGGTTCGTTTCATGGGGCAGGTTGTGTATACGAACAAGCTGCCTGGGGGCGCTTTGCGCGGCTATGGAGCGACGCAGGGGACCTTCGCCCAAGAGTCGGCGGTCAATCTGCTGGCGGCCAGACTAAAGATAGATCCGGTGGAATTGCGGCAAAAAAATCTGATTCGCCAAGGGGATTATTCCCCCATCTATAAGGGCAAGGTGCTGGCTAGTTCGACGCTGGACCAATGCATTGCTACCGGCAAGAAACTCATCGGTTGGGAAGAAAAATATCCGGTACGCGATTTTGGGGATACCCTGCGTGCTGTAGGTATGGCGGTAACCATGCAGGGATCCGGTATTGCCGGTATTGATACGGCATCGGCGGAAATCCGCCTTAATGACGATGGAAATTACACTTTGCTTTTAGGCTCTACCGATATGGGCACGGGAAGCGATACCATTTTGGCGCAGATGGCGGCGGAGGTTCTGGAAACCAATCTGGATCATTTAATTGTCCATGCCGCAGATACGGATGTGTCTCCTTTTGATCCCGGTTCGTACGCTTCCAGCACTACCTATGTGACTGGTATGGCGGTTAAGCTGGCGGCGGAGGAATTGCGCGGCAAGATGCTGACGCAGGCGGCTAAATTGTTGGAAGCAGATGGGACGCAGATTTCTTTCGACGGTGCGAAATTTTGGAGTGAGGATGGCAAGCGGCGCTTGACGGTGGCCAAGCTGGCGGAACGGCTGGCCTTAGGTGTGGGATGTCAGCAATTAACAGGCCAAGGAACCTACGGCAGTCCCACGTCGCCGCCGCCCTTTGTGGCGGGCTTTGCGGAAGTAGAGATTGACAAGGCTACCGGCAAGGTGACGCCTATTGATTTTGTGGCCGTTGTGGATTGCGGTACGGTGATCAATCCGGCTTTAGCCCGGGTGCAGACTGAAGGGGGCGTTGTCCAGGGAATTGGCATGGCGCTCTATGAAGAAGTGCGCTATACTGGGCAAGGGCGTTTGGAAACCTGTAATTTTATGCAATATAAGATTCCCTGCCGCAAGGATGTGGGAAACGTTCGGGTGGCCTTTGAGCCTAGCTACGAACCGACCGGTCCTTTCGGCGCCAAGTCCATCGGCGAGGCGGTCATTAACACGCCAGCGCCGGCGATTGCCCATGCCGTCTTCAACGCTACCGGCGTGCAACTGACACAGCTGCCCTTGACGCCGGAAAAAGTGCTGAGCGCGTTACTAACCAAGAAACGAGGCTGAACCATGGAAAAAAACCATCCTGTTAACGAGATGTTGCCGCTGAGCAAACTGTTTGTGTACGGTTTGCAGCACGTGCTGGCTATGTACGCCGGTGCGGTGGCGGTCCCTCTCATTGTGGCTAATGCCCTAGGGCTGAGCAGCGAGCAATTGATTTATCTGATTAACGCCGATCTGTTTACCTGCGGCATTGCCACCATTATCCAAACCGTCGGCTTTGGGAATATGGGCGTAAAAATTCCCATGATCCAGGGAGTGACTTTTGCCGCCGTGACGCCCATGATTTTGATTGGTCAAGCGCATGGGCTGACCGGTATTTACGGCTCGATTATTGTGGCCGGGATTATAACGTATCTGGTCAGTCCTTACTTCAGTTCGCTTTTGCGCTTTTTTCCGCCTGTAGTGACGGGGACGATCATTACTATTATCGGCGTGACCTTGATGCCAGTGGCGGTGCGCTGGGCTGGCGGCGGCAATCCGGCGGCTCAGGATTTTGCCAGTGCGCCCTATATTTTGCTGGCGTTAGTGACGCTAGCCTTGGTGCTTTTCTTTTACCGCTTTTTCCAAGGATTTATCAGCAATATCGCGGTGCTCTTGGGGTTGTTGTGCGGCACGATCTTGGCTGGCTTTTTCGACATGGTCAACTTTTCCAAAGTAGGCGATGCTTCTTGGCTGGGGATTACTACTCCGTTTGCTTTCGGCTATCCGACCTTTGATGCGGCCTCTATTGCCGCGATGGTGCTGGTCATGCTGGTGGTTATGACGGAGACGACTGGCGACTGCATTGCTGTAGGCGAAATTGTTGACAAGAAGATTACCAAAGAAGATTTGAGCCGCTGCTTACGGGCTGATGGTTTTTCTACGATTCTAGGCGGCATTTTCAACTCGTTTCCTTATACGGCTTTCGCGCAAAACGTAGGCCTGGTAGCATTGACGCGGGTCAAAAGCCGTTTTGTGGTTACGGCTGCCGGGGTTATTTTGATTCTTTTGGGCCTCGTGCCCAAATTGGCGGCGGTGATTGCCGCCATTCCCTTGCCGGTTCTGGGCGGCGCAGGTATTGCCATGTTCGGCATGGTTGCGGCCAGCGGGATGAAAACCTTGTCGCGCGTTGAGTTCGACGGTACGCAAAACATCATGGTCGTTGCCGTCAGTCTAGGCGTGGGCATGATTACGCTAGCAGTGCCGAATTTTTATCACAACTTTCCTGCTTGGGCTCAGGTTATTTTGCATAGCGGCATTACCGCCGGCAGCATCGCCGCCATTATGCTCAATTTGCTTCTCAATGGCGTTTCCTCAGAGGAGAAAGATCTGGAAGCCGGTAAAAACAAGTATTTATAAGCTGTGTTACAACATAAAACGAGGGGCTTTGCTGTTTTGGCAAAGCCCCTCGTTTTTAAATTTTGTATTTTGTAATCTTTGATCTGCTTTTTTAGATTGAAACATCTGGCGACGGTTCTTCGCCTACAAAGCGAACCTGGCCAGATTTGAAGTCGGCAATGCGCGCCAGTGATTCCAGACGGTAACCGGCTTTTTTGATTTTGGCGGCGCCGGGTTGAAAGGACTTTTCAATGGCAATGCCAATGCCAACAACTTTGCTGCCTGCTTGGCGTACCAGCTCGGCCAAACCTAAAGCAGCTTCTCCGTTCGCCAGAAAATCATCGATGATCAGTACCTTTTCACCAGGCGGCAGGAAGCGTTTGGATACAA
The DNA here is from genome assembly GCF_963676855.1 of uncultured Anaeromusa sp. Lineage (NCBI taxonomy): Bacteria > Bacillati > Bacillota > Negativicutes > Selenomonadales > Sporomusaceae > Anaeromusa > uncultured Anaeromusa sp. The sequence goes on along the minus strand of NZ_OY781460.1, from coordinate 3,528,971 downwards.
TGACGTCGCTGGTGAGGTTTCTAGTGTAAGAATGGACTTGTGTAGAGTATACTTGATCATTCATGGTGGTTGAGCGTACTTTGCGGGCGAATACCAGAGGGACGCCCATGCGCAGCGCCGTAGGCAAAGCAATGGCAATGCCGGAGGCTTCTATAGTGAAAATGCGCTGTACGCCTTCAGCGGCGAAGCGCTTGGCGAATTCTTCGCCTAGCGCCATCATTAAAACAGGATCAATTTGCTGGTTGAGGAACGAATCAACTTTTAAAATGCGGTTTTCTAGAACCAGGCCTTCCTGGCGAATGCGTTCTTTAAGCAGTTCCATAATAAAGCTCCTTCTTTTAAGAAACCACAAAGCGGCGGCTTCCTATCTAACAATAACTTCATTAGGCCATTGTATCATATCGTATTTGGGAAGTGAATAATTTTTGGGGGAAAGAAGGAAGGGGAAGCAAATACTTCAAATAAAATAACAAAAACCAAAAACGAATTGTGATATAATAACATTATTGTAATAGTTTGTGTGCGATGAGAGATAGGGAGGGGTGTTTTATGGAGGAAAAGACAAGCGTCGGCAGAGTGAGGCAAGTATTGGAAGCGTCCGGGCTGCCGTTGCAAGTGCGGAATATGGAAGAAACGACGCGGACAGCGGCGGAGGCGGCTGCGGCGATTGGCTGCGAGGTAGGGCAGATTGCCAAGTCTATTGTTTTTCAAGGCAAGAAGAGCGGCATGCCGTTTTTGGTGGTAGCCAGCGGTGCTAACCGCATTAACGAGCGCAAGGTAGCCAAGTATTTTGGCGAGGCCCTGCGCAAGCCGGATGCGAACTATGTATTGGAGCATACCGGCTTTGCCATTGGCGGTATTCCGCCGGTAGGGCATATAGAGGATATTCCGTGCCTGCTGGACGAAGACCTCTTTCAATACGCCGAACTTTGGGCGGCTGCAGGTTCGCCTTTTGCCGTATTTCGCGTGACAAGCCAGCAATTGCAGAAGCTCACAGGCGGACAGGTGGTAGAGGTGAAATAACGGAGGGGACCGAGTGTAGTATTTTCCTTGACTCCGACCAACGGTGACGCATAAAATGGTAAAGATGGCAAGGTTTGGGCCAAGTTTTAGCGTGTAAGAAATGGTTGGTTGAGTAAGGAAGGAAGTACGAATGAGAAAGACGGTAGGGCTTTGTTTGGGGCTAGCGGTGAGCTTTTTGTTTTTGCCGGTTGTTTCTGCACAAGCGGTGCTGCAGGAAGAACAAGAGATGAGTGTGGCTGCTGCTGCCACTATGGAGCCATTGGATTATTCTTTTCTGGAAGCACCTGCTTCTGGAAAATTGGAATTGTATGATTTGCGCAGTGTAGAAAGCGGTTCGGTTTTGACGATGTATCTGGATACGGAGCGGGGGCCGATTTGGCTGCAGCTTCGCTTTGACGGCGGTTATGTCGAGGCTTGGCTGCCGCATCGGCAACAGACGCTGTGGCGGGTGCCTGTGTCTGCGGTTTCCCGTAAGACTCCCTTGACAGCAACGCTGCAAGACGGCCAATTGGTAGTGGCTGTGGGGTCTGTCAGTGCAAGCGTGGATGACATCAAAGCATTTCAAGGTGTATTTACGACTCAGGGCGTATCTGGCCGGATGAAGGTCTACAGTTGGCAGGAGTCGGGCAAGAAGCGCCTGCTCCTGGCGTAAAAAAGATACGAGGCTATGATGGGGCTTTGAACAAGAGTCGCGGCGACGGCACGTGATGTGCCTAGGGTCGGTTGCGCCATGGATGGCATAGACCGATGTCTACTGAAATTCGGAGGGTGCGCAGGAGGACTGCGAGAAGCGGTTCTGCTGTATAAACGAAAATCGAAGAGCTGTGGCTGACTTGCTTGCAAGTCGGCCACAGCTCTTTCTTTAATATACCAGAATTTATAAGTTTTAACGGATGAAAAACCTGGAGTTATCAAGGACCAGGAGCTTCTGCATAAACGGCGGCATAACTGTATTTGAGACAAGATTTCCGCGCGACTCGCAAAAACAGGAGTCGACGGCAGTTCCGCGAACTCGCTGGCGCTCAGACATACGGAACTTTTCTCCGCCGTCTCCTGTTTTTGCGTCCTGTGGACCGTCTTGCTCCAAAAAAGTCTCAAACACAGTCACGGCCACCGTAGTCTCATTCGTTTCCACGCATTACTCCTCTGAGTTCCGTTCCACTCCTTCGCACCCTCCGATTCTCTTGTTCAATCATTTAATGGGCGGTTCCCTTAGAGAATTGGTTGGCCGGAGCGAAAAGCGGGGATGGTATGGCGGCGCGGGTGCTTGCGCAGATTGCGCAAGGCTTGCCCTAAGCGCTGGGCGGCAATTTCCATAGCGGCTTCGTCATGAGTGGCAAAGCACAGACGAAAATAATCCGTACCGGCTCGGTCAGCGTAAAAGGCTTCACCTGGAACAAAGGACACGCCTTGTCGGGCGGCTTCGTATAGAAGAGCCTGGGCAGAACCTTCTCCTTTGAGACGGCACCAAAGATAGAAGCCGCCGAGGGGTAATTCAAAAGCAAGATCTGCGCTGCAATGGCGTTTAAGAGCTTGCGCTAATGCATCACGGCGGCGCTGGTAGTGGCCGCGGATGTGGCACAAATGAGCGTCCGCTTTACCGGAGCGCATATATTCTGCCAGACATAGCTGCGCCAGATTGTTGCTGTGCAGATCGGCGTACTGTTTTTCTTCGGCCAGGCGATTTAGTACTTCCCGCGGCGCTGCCAGCCAGCCGGTACGTAAACCAGGGAAAAAGATTTTGGAGGCAGACCCTAGATACAGAACGCCGCCGTAGTGGTCACGACTTTTTAAAGGCTGCGGGGCGGGCGTTTCGTAGTGTAGATGTCCATAGGCGTCGTCTTCCACAATGACCAGATGATACTTGGCGGCCAAGTCTAGAAACTTTTGGCATACTGAGGCGTCGGGACTGCGGCCGGTAGGATTTTGGAAGGAGGAGCCCAGATAGAATAGTTTGGGGCGGTAGCGGACAAGGTAGTCCTCCAAGAAAGGCAGCGACTGGCTGTTCAAGGGACCGGGGAGCGTGAGGAGGCGGGCGCCAGCTGCCTGGAAGACTTGAATGGCCCCCAAGTAGGTAGGCGATTCGACGACAATACTATCACCGGGAGAGATAAAGCATTTGCATAGAAGATACAGACCTTGTTGAGAGCCGCTGAGAATCATGATATCTTCCGCGTCTAAGTGAAGCTGGCGGTTTGCTAGCCAAGCCGCCAGCTCCTGACGCAAAGGCGCATACCCTTCGATCGGCAGATAGCCAAGTTCGGAGGCGGGAACCGGTTGCTGTAGTTGTTGCAGCATATCTAGGGGGTATAGCGCAGGATCCGGCATGCCGGCGGCTAGGGAAATGCTGTCAGCAGCAGCGGGAATGGCCAAAAGACTGCGCAAAATTGAGGAAAGGGGACTGCTCAAATGCGGCAGCAAGAGCTGGTTCCAAGGCATCGGTGGCAGGGGGGCGGAAGCGGCGTCCTCACCGATATAGGTGCCGCTGCCGATGCGCGAAGATACGTTGCCGTTTTGTTCCAGGAGACGGTACGCATTGACAATGGTAGTGCGGCTGAGACGCAGGTCTTCTGCCAGGCGTCGTTCCGGCGGCAGGCGCTGGCCGTTGCGAAGTTGGCCAGTTTCAATGGCTTTTGTTAGCGCCAGAGACAACTGTTTATAAAGCGGCAGAGAAGACGAGGATTGTAATTGAGTTTGCAAAAAATTGGTTAAGTCCATTTTCTGTTCCTCCTGAAAAAAGCCAGATATTTCTTTGAATATCTTAAATTGGCTATTTCCAATTTAAATCCTTCTTGGTAAGATGCAAATACAAGAAAATACAAAATGCAAAATCAGGAGGGAAAATGATGCTAGAGTGTGTTGATAGTGCCTGGCGAAAAGAATTTTGTCTGGGTATGAAAGATACGGCGCCGCTGATGCTGGGCGTATTTCCGTTTGGTCTTACTTTTGGCATGCTGGCCCTGGGCGCTGGACTGACGCCGGCAGAAACCATGGGCATGTCGTTGTTGGTTTTTGCTGGAGCGGCGCAATTCTTTGCTATTTTGCTGCTGGGCCAGGGCGTAGTGTCTTGGAGCGTACTAGGATTAACCACACTCCTTGTCAATTTGCGTCATTTGTTAATGGGCGCATCCATTGCACCTTACGTCTTAAAGCTTCCTTTTTGGCAGCAGGCGCTGCTGGCGTTTGGCATGGCAGATGAAACCTATGCAGTGACCGTAAGTCGTATTGCCACGCATGGTTATCAACCGGCCTATCAATGGGGCAGCAATGCCGCTGGCTACTGTACTTGGGCTGTTTCGACGGCCTTAGGCGTAGCGGTAGGCAGCCAGCTAGGAGATCCTTTGGCCTGGGGGCTGGATATTGTCATGCCGGCTACCTTCTTAGCTATGCTGATGCCACGTTTGCGTCACAAGCCGGGCTTGGCGGCGGCGCTGACAGGAGCCGTTATTTCTGTAGTTGGTTCGTTATATTTGCCGGGGAAATGGTATTTGCTCCTGGCTACGGTAGCGGCCGCTTTTGTCGGCGGATGTCTGGAAGGAGAGAAGCAAAATGCGTGAAGAATACTGGCTGATCATTCTGGTGATGGCTGTTGCTACGTATGCTACGCGGGTGGGGAGCTTTCTGCTGTTGCGTCTGACAGGTTTGCCGAAAGGCTTGGAGCGTTGGACGGCGCAGGTGCCTACAGGTATTTTGGCGGCGCTGGTGGTGCCGGCTTTGCTTCTACCGCAAGGACAGATCGATGTGTCTTGGCATAACAGCTATCTTGTAGCAGGCGCAGCGGCTGCCTGGGTAGCGTGGAGGACCAGCCAGGCTGTATGGACGATGGCTGCAGGCCTTGGCGTTATGGGGTTATTGCGCTTGGGCGGAATTTGATTGACTCATGTTTGACATCGTGATACCATAGTAAAAAATAAAGTGAAGGCGCATTAGTTGATTCGAGGACGAAAGGCTAAGGTTTCTTAGCCTTTTCTTTATTTGCAGAAAAAGTTCCTAAGGGGGAATTGCAATGAAAGATCATGTGTGGATTACCAGCCGTGGCGGACGCCTTTCAACCATGGTGCATCAGCCGGACTCGTTTCGGCCAGGGACGCCTGTGGTTGTGTGCAGTCACGGTTTTACAGGCAATAAAGTAGGCTATAATCATCTGACAGTGCATTTGGCTTCGTATTTGGAAAAACTGGGCTATGCTGTAGTTCGTTTTGATTTTCTGGGCTCTGGAGACAGCGATGGCACCTTTGAGGCCGATACGTTGGTCAGCGGTTGGCGAGAAGACTTAGCCAATGTAGTGGCTTGGGTCAAAGACCAGGAACACTGGAAGGATTCACCGGTAATTCTTTATGGGCACAGTCTTGGCGGCTTGGTGACGCTCTTGCATCCGGCAGACGTACGAATTGCCGGGCGCATGCTTTTTGCGCCAGTAACCAAGGCGATCGAAAATTTCCGGGATGTGATTCTAGGGCCGGAATTGTGGAGCAAAGCGCTGCAAGGTGAAACCGTTGCTAATTTCTTTGAAAAGGCTTTTTCCTTGGGGCCGCAATTTGTTCAGGACTTAGTAAAAAATCAGTATCAACCGATTCAAACAGCAGCCGCTTTGGATACGCCGCTTTTTATTGTGCATGGCACAGAAGATGTGGTGGTGCCGCTTGCGGGTTCGCAGGAATTATATGAGGCCTATGGCGCTCCCAAAGAATTGGCGGTGACTCGCTTTGCTCATGGTGCCCAAGGGCATCAGGAACAGTTGCAGGCGCTTTTTGGAGATTGGTTGGATAAACAAACACAAATAAAAATAGGAAGCTGATCCGCAAACGGAAGGCGAAGCAAGGGAAGAAAACCCTTTGCTTCGCCTTTATTGTTAAATAAAGCATTTCTCAGAGGAAAGGATGAAGAACGATGACAGAGAAAGAAACCAGACAATTTTCCACCCAATGCATTCATGCAGGTAACGGCATTGACAAGGAGACTGGCGCTATTCGGCGACCTTTGACGATGGCCAATAGCTATTTATTGCCGGAAGACGCTTCGAAACTGAACTGGAGTGATCCGAACCAATTGCTGTATACGCGCACCACTTCAGCCAATCAAATCTATCTTCAAGAAAAATTAGCAGTCTTGGAAGGCGGCGAGGACTGTGTGGTTTTGGGCAGCGGGGTTGCCGCCTTGGCTGGAGTTTTTTTCACCTTTTTAGACAAGGATGCTCATGTAATCTGCACCGACGTATCGTACGTCGCGGTGTACAGATTACTAAAAGAATATTTCCCGGATAAGTATGGCATTGAAGTATCTCTGGTGGATACTACCGATCTTCACGCGGTGCGCCAGGCTGTGCGTCCCCATACGCGGTTGATTCATATCGAAACGCCAGGCAATCCAACAACACGTGTCAGCGATATTGCAGCCTTGGCGGCGATTGCTAAGGAGGCGGGTGCTTTGCTGAGCGTAGACAGCACCTTTGCTTCACCGTATCTGCAACAGCCGCTGGCGTTAGGGGCGGACTTGGTCATTCATAGCTTGACTAAGTATATCAATGGGCATGGTGATGCCATGGGGGGCGCCGTAATCGGACGAACCGAGTTGATTGATGCAATTAAGCGACAGGCCATGGTGAATTTAGGCGGCGTTATCAGCCCGTTTAATGCTTGGTTGATTATGCGCGGCGCATCTACACTGCCGTTGCGGATGCGCCAGCATAGTGAAAACGCACTGCAAGTAGCCTGGTTTTTAGAGGGCCACCCGGCAGTTTCTTTTGTAGCGTATCCGGGGCTGACCAGTCATCCGCAGCATGAAATTGCTAAAAAACAGATGAAGCTGTTTTCAGGGGTGCTGGCCTTTGGTCTGAAAGGGGATGTGGATGTGCACAATCGCTTTGTGAATGCGCTGCAACTGATTGTGCCAGCCGTATCGATTGGACACGATGAAAGTCTTATCGTTTTTACCGGGCCAGAGGATGAGCGCAATTCCTTTTATCCTGCGGAGTTTCAGAACGGTCATTTACGCTTTAGCGTGGGCCTGGAAGACGCAGAAGACATTATCGCAGATTTGCAGCAGGCATTTATGAAATGCGGATGGAATGAGTAGGAAGCGGTAGTTGAGTTTGGGAGGGATTTTTTTGTCGCAAAAGAAGCTGGATAAAGAAGAGGTTCGGCAGTACGCCCGCGACGTAGGGGCGGCGTTGGTAGGATTTGCCCCAGTGGAACGCTGGTCGGAATTTGGAGATTTGCCGGAAGATTTTTTTCCGCAGCAGGTCTGGCCCTTGACTCGAACTGTCATTGTCTTGGCGATTCCATCGCTGCTGCCAACGGTGGAAACCAAGATATCGCATTTGTATCGGGCGCAGTATAATTACACCAATCAATTGCTGGATGAGGCGGCCTATCGCCTAGCGGCTTTTTTGAATCGCCAGGGGCAGGCGGCGATTCCATTTTGCCGGGATGGTTACGGAGTAGGCGTGCTTCAAGAAAAACCACTAGCCGCCTTTTCTCATGTCTGGGCCGGGCAATATGCGGGGCTGGGGCGTATTGGCTGGAACCATACGCTCTTAACGCCGGAATACGGGCCACGCCATCGTCTGGTATCGGTGTTGACCGCCCTGGAAGTACCTGGTGATCCGCTGCTTGAAAAAGAGCTTTGCACCAACTGTCGTTTGTGCGAAAAGATTTGCAGTACCCAGGCGTTTTCCGGGTCTCCTCAGGAATTAAAGTATGCAAAAATGGATAAAATATCTTGCGCCAAGCGACGGCAGCGTTTTCGGGGGCCCTTTAGCCACTGCGGCTTTTGCATCAAGGTGTGCCCTATAGGAGAAGACCGCGCTTTATATGGCAGCCGGAAGATCAAACAGTACTTTTCGGAAGCGCAGGATTTTTCACAGTGGCAGTCAGGAATTGGCGCCGGCATTACGGGGTGGGAGGAGTAATATGGCAAAAACAAAAAATCTGAAAGCGGCAGAGGTGTTGCAGCAGGCGCAGCGCTTGGGAGCTGTTTGGGCCGGTTTTGCGCCGATAGACAAAAGTCAGGTCGGGGCGGCTGCTTATACCGGACCGACGCCGGAAGAATTATGGCCGCAGGCTCAGAACGTGATTGTCCTGGGAATTCCAAAAGTGGAAACAGCTAAGGCCCTGCCGGGCATCATCGGGATGGAACATTGGGATGCGGCAACAGAAATTTTGGATTTTGCAGCGTACCGACTGGCCGTGTGGCTGAATGAGGCGGGTTACCCGTCTGTCAATATTCCCGCAGACAGCTGCGGCGATACGGTACCGGAGCATAAAAGCGTACCTGTTTTTTCACATGTAGAAGCGGCGATGCAGGCGGACTTCTCCCTGCAAGAGATGCCGCCTTCTACGGCTATGATTTCTGAAGCGCAGTGGGTTTCTGTATTGACGGAACTGACTATTGCGGCTCAAGAGGAGGTGTCGTGATGGCGCTGCAAGTAACGCAAAAACAGCTTGTGGAAAAAGCGTTGTCTTTTGGTGCGGAACTGGCGGGCGCAGCCCCCGCCCAGCGTTGGGAGGAGCGAGGAGAGGTGCCAAAAGCGCAGCGTCCCAGCAGCCTCTGGCCGCAAGCCCAGACGGTGCTGGTTATGGCGGTTCCGTTGTGGATTCCTTTAGTGGAAGCAGCGCCGACGGTGCTGGGACGAGAACAAGTCATTGTCGCTAATCGTATTTTGGAAAAGGCGGCGTACAATATGGTTCTTTTCTTGCGTAGCCAAGGAGCGGCGGCAGTGTCTTTAACAGAATCTAGTAATGGTACGACGCCGGAAGAACCGCAAGGCTTTTCTAATGTTTGGGCGGGATATTATGCGGGCCTGGGTACGATAGGACAAAATCGCGCGCTCTTGACGCAAGACTATGGACCGCGCATACAGTTGAAAGCCATCTTTACGGATTTGCAAGTGGACATAAACGCCGTGCAAACAACTGCGTTGTGCCAAAATTGCGGACTATGTAAAGAGCTGTGCCCGGCGCAGGCGCTGCCGCAGCAAGGCGGAAGCGTGGTTTATAAAGATTGTCATGAGTATGAGGAGAAACTAAAGCAAGCATTCTGCGATCCTTGCAGCAATTGCATCAAAGTGTGCCCTGTTGGGGAGGACCGAGTTCTATTTAAAAGTCTCGACGGTGAAAAATATCGTAAGGAAAAAACAGCTCTGGAGCAGAATCCGCAGCAAGCAGACTATCAAAGCTGGGTGCATCTGCGCAGCTATGGCAGTTTTCCATTAAAGTAAAGATTGCTTTATTATTGTCGTTTTAGCGACTTACAGAGTAGCAGGCCTATGCTATGATGTCTTTACAATCTATTGCATAGGCTGGCGAAGAATCAAATTGTTGTCATAAGTGCGATAAGATAGGCTGAGCAGAGAACTGCAGGCTGAGATGTTTCTTTTTAGAGACGTTCTCAGCCTTTTTATTTTGCAAAGAGTTGTGTAAGAAAGGGTGAAACGGCAGATGGCAAAAAACATATCCGCCCAAGAGCTGCAAAAGACGTTATGGCAAGAAAATGGTTATGCGCTGCTGGACATTCGAGAACGAAATGAATACGAAAGCGGGCAAATTTTCGGGGCTACGCAAATTCCTAGGCGGGAACTGGAAGTAAGAATTCAGGAGTTGGCGCCGGTAAAAAGCACGCCTCTTGTCTTATATGACTGGGAAGGAGAACGGGCTTCGTTAGCGGCGGCAACGCTGGAAGAACAAAATTACACGCAGGTGCGCATTCTAGAGGGAGGCTTGAAAGCCTGGCAGCGTCAGGGACTGCCGATTGTACGAGGCGTTCATGTGTTGAGTAAGGCTTTTGGAGAAATTGTCGGCGAGTATTGGCGCGTAGTACCGAAGCTGACGCCACGGGATTTGAAGCGGTGGATGGACAGCGGGCGAGATGATTTTGTAGTCATTGAAGTGCGTCCTTACGAGGAAGCGGCTAAAACCGGAAGCATTCCGGGGGCTGTAGTTGTTTCCGGTGTGGAATTGCCATTGCGGGTAGCCGATTATGTGCAGGCGGGCAAGAAAATCGTGACAACTTGCGCCGGTCGTACGCGAGGTTATATTGCTTGCGCAACGCTGAAGAAAATGAATATAGCTCAGGTGTATGATTTGGATAATGGCACCAAAGGCTGGAAGCTGGTAGGCTTTTCGCTGCAAAAAGAAGTGGCGGAAGGACCGCTGCCTTCGGCGGCAAGCAGAGCAGCGGCTGAACAATTTGCTAAGCGCCTGGTGCGCGAAGAAGGTATTCCCTCGGTCTCGGCGGAACAGCTACGCGCTTGGCAGCAAGAAGCTGCCGCTAAAACGCTGTATGTAGTGGATGTGCGCAGAAGAGAAGAATATGAAACAGAAGGCCATATTCCCGGCGCCAGATGGGTGGCCGGAGGGCAGGCAATTCAAAACGCAGATGACACGGTAGCTGTTCCAGACGCTCGCATTGTATTTGTTTGCGATGAGGGAACCCGCTCGGCGATCACTGCTTATTGGTATCAGCAGATGGGCTTTGACCAAGTGTATGTCCTCGAAAAGGGCATGAAGTCTTGGCAGGAAGAAGGCCGCGCATTGGAGTTTGGACAGCTGGAACGGGCGCCCCTTGGCTACGCGGAAGCGGTGAAGCAAGTGGACACGCTGAGCGTGGCTTCCTTGCGAAATTTGCAACGAAAAGAGCCGGCGACAGTAGTTCTGGACGTGAGCGACAGCCGTTCTTTTGCGGCGGGTCATATACCGGGTGCGCGCTGGCTGTCCCGCAGTTGGCTGGAAAAGCGCATTGCCACAATTCTTGAAGAGGCAGACAGTCTGGTTGTGGTGACGGCAGCGGATGCCTATTCGCCTGTATTAGCGGCGGCAGCCTTGCAAAAAATAGGCTATAGCCGGGTAGCTGCGTTAGAGGGAGGCACGCCTGCCTGGCGCAAGGCGGGGAAAGAGCTTGTTGCCGGTTTGGACGGAATTGTGCCGGATGACTGGCACGTACATTTGACCGAATATGATCTGAAACAATCAGCGCAATATCTGGCTTGGGAAGAAGAGCTGGCTTATTTGCCGGCGTATATGGAGTATTTTCGTCGCAAGCGGGTCTTGGAAGATAGCAAGGAAGATATTGCCAAAACTTCATAACGAAAACCTGTTGGTTGACTAGAAACACTAGAGACCAGCCTTATTCAAGGCTGGTCTCTAGTGTTCTTTCGGCGGCGAGGGATTGTAGTGTTTTGAATGGAGGGAACAGCATGAGTAAAATCACGGCGAAAAATGTGAACAAATTCTTTCAAGTCAAAAATGAGGAAAATCAAAGCGATTCTTTGGTGATTTTGGATGATTTTCAGTTGGAGGTAAAAGAGGGCGAATTTTTGTCCATTCTAGGTCCCAGCGGTTGTGGCAAGTCAACCTTCCTCAATATTCTCGGCGGTTTGGACAGTCAAAGCAGCGGCGAAATTTTCGTGGATGATCAGGCTGTAACCGGAGCGGGGAACAATTTGGGTTATGTATTTCAGGCCTATGCACTGTTTCCTTGGCGGACGGTGCTGGAAAATGTGGGAGCCGGTTTGGAAATTCGCGGCGTAAAGCGCAAAGAACGCCGGGAGATAGCCAAGGAGTATATCGAACTTGTGGGCCTTGGCGAATTTGCCCATCGTTATCCGCATGAGTTGTCCGGTGGCATGAAGCAGCGCGTGGCCATTGCCAGAGCTCTGGCGTATCAGCCGGAGGTACTGTTGATGGATGAGCCATTTGCCGCATTGGATGCGCAGACGAGGGAAGTGCTGCAGTATGAGCTGCTCCGCATTTGGGAAGAGACGCATAAGACCATTGTCTTTGTTACGCATAGTATTGACGAAGCGGTATTCCTATCGGACCGTGTGGCGGTAATGACAGCCAGGCCGGGACGGATTAAGGAAATTATTGAGGTGCCTCTGGCAAGACCGCGGAGCGAAGAACTCAGAAATTCCGCGGCCTTTGCTGGTATTCGGCATCAAGCATGGGAACTGCTCAAAGACGAAGTGCTGCAGGCGCAAGAGCCGAGCTTGCGTCGCGTGGCGGCGGCTTCCTTTGAAACAAAGCAAACAGGGGAAGGAAGGGCGGTTTTGCATGAACAAGTGGGCTAAGGCGATAAAACGGTTTTCAGGGCGAGGCATAGGGCTTGTTGTCTTTTTCGCTCTTTGGGAATTTTTACCCCGTGCTGGCTTGGTGGATCAGACCTTCTTCAGTCCCCCCTCGCTGGTCTTGCAAGCCTTGGTGTCGCTGGTTAAATCAGGCGCTATTTGGCCGCATGTAGAGAGCAGCATCCAGCGTTCCTTTTTAGGCTTGGGCCTGTCGATCCTTCTTGGCACATCTTTGGGGATTTTTTTAGGGTGGTTCAAACGGCTGGAGTATTTGGTGGATCCGGTGCTGCAGACCTTTCGTCAGCTGCCTTCGCTGGCTTTGTTTCCTGTTTTTATCTTGTTTTTTGGTATCGGCGAGTTGTCCAAGGTAACTATTATTTTTTGGGCGTCCTTGTGGCCAATTTTGCTCAATACCATTAACGGCGTAAAGAATGTAGATAAAATTCTGCTTGATTCTGCCAAATCGCTGGGAGCATCCCAAAGCTTCATCTTTCTCAAAGTGGTTTTGCCTGCGGCGGTGCCGGAGATCATGACAGGTATTCGCTTAGGTGGCGCTCATTCGGTAGTGGCGCTGGTAGCGGCGGAAATGATCGGCGCAGAAGCCGGCTTAGGATTTTTAGTATTTTACTCGCAGGAAACCTTTAAAGTGCCCAATATGTTTGCCGCGATTGTTTGCTTGGCGTTGGTTGGCCTGGCTTTGAATTATTTGCTGGTCTTTATTGAAGCGCGGCTGACACGCTGGAAACGCAGTTCGACGGAAAATGCGTAATCATTGATAAAAGCAATTGATTTTGAGGAGAGGATGCTGTATGACGCTGCAAAAATTCTTTTTGGCAGCATTGGTTGTGTTTTTAGTGGGAGTAGCGGTCCTGGCTGGCGGCTTTAACCGGGCGCCCTTTCGCCAAGGCGGCGCAGAGGTGCAGGCTCCGCAGCAAGGACATGGACATACTTCCTTTTTGACGGAAGCGGTTGAAGAGCAAGGGAGGTGGACGTATGGCGCGGTCTAATTTTGTCGCGGGAGCAGCTGTGGCAATCAGTGCGGCTTTGTTGGTTTTGCCTAGAATTTTCCCCATTTGCACAGGTCTAGGGGCAGGCGGCAAACCTATGGTGTGCCATTATACCTTTCAAGCGGAATTTATTATCGGCTTATTGGCATTGATCGTATCCGGCAGTTTATTTGTTTTGCGTACTGCGGAAGCGCGGCAGTGGAGCGGCTTTCTTCTGGTTTTGCTGGGGATTTCCGTTGTTGTTCTGCCGCAAGCCTGGGCGATTGGACTTTGCCCGCATGCATCGGGCGCCTGCCATAAAACCGCTTTTTTTATCAATATAGGAGGTTCGTTGCTTGCTTTGACCGGAGGTTGGGCGGCTTGGCAGGCCTATAGACAGCAAAAAAATCTTGCAGGGAGACTGGATGATGCTGTTTCTGATCTGGAAAAGTCTGCTGCACCGTAAGTTGTCTGCAGCGGCCATTGTTTTTTCCATTGCTATGGGCGTGAGTATTGTGTTTGCGGCGGTTTCGCTTTATCAGGGGGTTGCTTCGGGGATGCAGCTATCCAAAGAACGCATGGGGGCCGACTTGGTGTTGGTGCCGCTGGGCGTGACGATGGAGCCGAGCCTGGTGCTGTTTGGCGGTGCGACGGAAAACACCTATATGCCGGCTGATACGGTCGAAGCCATTCGGGCTATCCCGGGAATCAAGCGGGCGACGCCGCAGTTTTTTACGCATGCCTTGACGGCGGACTGCCATGACATAGGCAATGACAATCGTATGCTTGGCTATGACCCTGAAAGCGACTGGATTATTACCCCTTGGTTGAAACAAGCCCATAAAAGCCAGCTGAATGACGATGAGATGATTTTAGGCGCCAAAGTTCCTATTTGGGATGGGGATCAACTTTCTGTGTTGGGGAAATGGTACCGTATTGTCGCTATCGCCGAAGAGACAGGAACGACGCTGGATTATTCTCTTTTTGTCAGCATGAATGAAGCTAGGCGAGTGGTGGCGAAACGCGGTTCGCTGCAAGCGGTATGGGTCAAGCAAGGGCCGCCGGAGCTCCTTGTTTCTACTATTCTTGTGCAAGTGGAAGACGGCGCTGATTTAGAAAAGCTGTTGGCTGATATTCGTCAGACCGCGTTGGTACAGCCCATTGTGGCGGCGGAAGTCAAAAAGAAAATCCAGGCTCAGTTTACAGCGCTGGTCTATTTGCTGGGCGGTCTTGGAGGGCTGGTTGCGCTCTTGTCGTTGTTTCATTTGTTTTCCCGCTTTTATACGCTTACTTGGGAACGGCAGGCTGAATGGGGGCTTTATTTGGCCCTGGGCGCTTCTGGGAGAGATATTGCCGCGATTGTGGCGGGAGAAGCGTTGGCGGTTTCCTTAGGAGGTTCGCTGCTGGGGCTATGTTTAGGCGGACTTTGGTATAAGGGGAGTTTGACGTTACTTACGGCTTATCAGGCGTTTCCGTTTGTACCCCCTTCTTGGAGCTTTTTCTTGCTAACGGCAGGCGTTCTCGTTGGGGTTTTTACCGCCTTAGGGGCGTTGGCCGCCTGGCTTCCGGCTTATAACGGCAGCAAGATAGAACCAAGCGCCGTCATGACCCGAGGTGAATTTGACTGAAGAAAGGGGGGGGCAGCATGACGGAGCTTCTTGTATTGCGCAATATTGTTAAGGCCTATGGCGACGACACAATTCTGAAGGGAGTCTCTCTAGTCTTGGACCAGGGCAACGCCTTAGCCATTGTGGGCGACTCCGGCGGCGGCAAAACGACGCTGCTTTCCATCATGGGGCTTTTGCAGACGCCTACCGCGGGGACTGTTTTGGTAAACGGCAAGAGCACGCAAGGACTTTCGCCCCAAGAATTGGCGCAGTTGCGCGGCCAGTATTTCGGCTTTGTATTTCAGCGGGCCAGGCTGATCAATTCGTTGTCGGTGTTGGAAAATGTGCTGGTGCCGTCACGCTTTTTAAAACGAGGCGAATCTTGGCAAAAAAAGGCCATTGAGATCTTGGAACGTTTCAATTTAGGACATCGCCTGCAGCACAAACCGCAAGAACTCAGCTTGGGACAATTGCGGAGGGTATCGCTAGCCCGGGCGTTGCTGCTAAAACCTCCGATTTTACTGGCGGACGAGCCTACTAACGATTTGGATCCCGTCCTGGCGGGACAAGTAGCGGATTGTCTGTTGGACGCTAGGAAGGAGGGCCATGGCATTGTTATTGTGACTCACGATCCGGTGCTGGCGGCCCGGGCGAATAAGGTGGTGCGTTTGAAAAATGGCAGCATAATCGTAGAACCTACTGCATTAGTTTCTTGAAATTAGAGGAGGAAGAGAATGATTGGAAAAACAAAGCGCTTGCTGCTGGGCTGCGTAGGGTTGCTGCTTATGGCCGCCTTGGCGGCAGGGTGCGGGCAAAGCGCCAAACCGGCGGCGCAAGCGGAAAAAGGAACAGGCGCTGCAGCTGGAGTTGTGGAATTTAAGTATCCGAAAAGCCCGAATTTTGACTTGGTCTATATTGCCGAAGAACTGGGATATTGGGAAGGAACCGGCGTGAAACCCAAATACGTCGGCCATGTTGCCTCGCCGCAGGTTATTCCCTCGGTAGCGACAGGAGCCATTGATTTGGGAACGCGCCATGTGCCCTTGGCCATTGCTGCTATTGCCGGCGGTTCGGATATCAAGTTTGTCTCGGCCGGTACGGAAACGACGCCTAAATATCCGCATATGAAATATTTTGTGCGCGCTGATTCCGGCATTTATAACATTCAAGACTTAGTGGGCAAGAAGATCGGCGTCAACAGTTTTGGCGCCTGCTCGGAATATGTGACTAAGAAATACTTGCAGGATAACGGGCTGGAAGACAAAGTGAAGCTGGTTGTTATTGCCAATGACCAACTGGAGCAGTCGTTGCGCCAAGGGTTAATTGATGTGGCGATTATTCATCCGCCGGATTCGGGACGCGCGGAAAACTCCAAGGAGCTGCGCCGCCTGTGGAGTGATTGGGATATTGATCAAGGCGTCAGCGGCATGGCTGGGTATTCTATCAACGGCAAGTTTATGAAAGCGCATCCGGAGGCTGTAAAAACGATTGTCAGCGTTTTAGGGAAAACCGCTAACTGGGTAAACGCGAACCCGGATGAAGCGCGGAAATTGGTAGCCAAACAATTAGACATGGACGTAGCGTTGGTAGAAGGCTATTCTTACTATCCGGACCAAGTGGTGCAGGATAAAGCGGTTCAATATTGGGTGGAACGGCTAGAAGCGGAAGGGAAAATTGAAAAAGGGAAATGGAAAACAACAGACTTTTATACGAATGAATTTAATCCCAAAACGAATCGTTGATATGATAAACCAAAGGGTTGCCGCAAAACTGCGGCAACCCTTTGGTTTATTCTTAGGCCGCTAATTGCCATTGCCCGGCGGGAGAAAGCTGCAATTGCAGGCGGTGGTAGGCGACCAGCGCCTGTCTGTGGCTGATGCTGATCAAAGTAGTATGCGGCAGTTGCGTTTGCAGCAGTCGGTACATAGCTTCTTCGCTGGCCGCGTCTAAAGCGGAAGTGGCTTCATCTAGAAAAAGCCAGCGCGGTTGCAGCAGCAAGGCTCTGGCAAAAGCGAGGCGCTGCTGTTCTCCCGGCGAGAGAGTTTGTTCCCAAACATTGGTTGCCTCTAGATCTGCCGCCCAGTTTTCCAGCCGGCATTGGCGGAGTACTTCGCGTAGCCGAGTGTCACTGAATTTGTTCTGGGACTGCGGGTATACCAGAGCGGTTCGCAGTGTGCCTGAAGGTAGATAGGGCTTTTGCGGCAAGAAGAGAAGCGTTTCCGCCGGTGGCAGGGAAAGCTGTCCCTGGCCGAAAGGCCAGAGGCCGGACAACGCTTTAAAAAGAGTACTTTTACCGCAGCCGGAAGGGCCGGTAATGAACAGGTGATCGCCTGCGTGCAACTGCAGGTTGAGATTGTGCAGCAGCGGCTCTCCCGAGGGAGTGGTGAGGCAAAGCGACTGCACCCGCAATTGATCGGCAGGGGCTAGGGCTCGCAGTAGCTTGCCCGTGGCTGCCGGGGAGGTCTGCACTTGTTCCAAGGCGTCGAGAAAGCCGCTCAAACGCCGGCAAACTGCTTTTAGTTCTGCCAAAGCCGCATAGTGATGAATAAAAAAGCACAGCGCATTTTCCACTTGCGTGAAGGCGGCTGTGGTTTGAAGGAGTCCTCCCAAGGAAAGGTGGCCGCTGAAAAAGCGGGGGGAAGCTACCAGATAGGGGAAGAACATGGAAATCTGCCAGTGTCCAGAAGTAAACCAGGACAATTTTTTTTGTCGCCCAATCAAAGCACGGTAGTTGTTGACAATGTTTTGAAAAACCTGGCGCAAAGTGATTTTCTCGCTTTTTTCTCCTTGGTAAAACGCGATGCCTTCGCCTTGCTCGCGTACGCGCAGCAAAGCGCGGCGGAAGTTGGCTTCATAGTGTTGCTGGGATACGTTGAGGCCGACAAGGCTGTGGCCGATGCGTTCAGTAACCCAGGAGCCGGCCAGCGCGTAAACAATAGCAGCCCATACCATGTAGCCTGGCAGAGCGAAGACGCTTTCGCCCCAGGGAATGTCCAGCGTTCCGGATAAATCCCAAAGGATAACGAGGAATGAGGCCAGTGTTACCAAGGCTTTCAGCCCGTCCAGGGAGAGTGTTAGAACCGAAGTGACAAAGAGGCGGATGTCTTCGCTAAGCCGTTGGTCCGGGTTGTCGGTATCCGGTTCCAGTATTTCCAAAAGATAGTAGGCTTGCTGCGACAACCAATCCTGCAGATACGTTTCCGTTAGCCAAGTGCGCCAGCGTATTTCCAGGCGCTGCTGCAAGTACAGCTCGTACACCGACAAAATCATAAACACGGCCGTAAAAACGCCCCAATCTCCTAAGGCGCTGAAAAAGCTGCTTTTGTCTTGGTTTTGCAAGGCGTTGTAAAAAACGTTGCGCCATTCATTGAAGCGAACCAGCACATACACATGGCTGAGCTTCAAGGCTATAAGCAGTGACAGAAAGAAGAAAAAGAAACGTTTTTCTGGTGAATGCCAGTAGGGGTGCAAAATTCGCCAAAGGCTTGCAAGGAAGCCGGTTTGTTTTTGGGCCATGCTAACTTCCCTCTGTAACGGCGATAGCAATTTTAGAGATACCCTGCCGGCGCAGGCTGTCTAAGAGCTCCACTACTTGGCCGTGACTGACACTGCGGTCGGCGTTGAGCAGGACCGCGGGCGGGGGAGCTTGGTTTTGCAGTCGCTGCAGTGCTTCTTGCGGCGAGGCTAGCGGCTCTTGATTGTAAAACAGGCTGTTATCACGGGTCAGGGTTAAGGTGACTCGCTGAGAAGCCGTTGCTGCAAGCCCCTGGGCCTGTGGCAGTTGAACCGGCAAGGATTGCTGGTTCGTCATGGTAAGGCTGGCGAGCATGAAAAAAACCAAGAGAAAAAACATAGTGTCAATCATGGGAATGATTTCCAGACGCGCTTTTTTAGGCGTATTTCTTGGCAGTTTCATGTGCGACTCCTTCTGTCGCCTTGGCGCTCAGGGCAAGCTCCAGGAGCGTGCCGGCCTGCTCAAGGCGAGTGGTTTCCGCTTCTACCCGGGACAGAAAATAATTGTAGGGCAGTAAGGAGGCGGCGGCAATGGTGATGCCTGCTGCGGTGGCGATAAGCGCTTCCGCTACGCCGCCGGTTACCGCGTGAGGCTGGCTGAGACCTTGGCCAGCCATAATTTGGAAGGAGTCGATCATGCCGAGAATGGTGCCCAGCAGGCCTAGGAGCGGCGAGATGGTGATAATGGTGTCGAGGATCGGCAGACCTTGTTTAAGGCGGGCGATTTCAGCCAAGGCGGCGGCTTCCATGGCTTTGGCGGCATGGTTGTTTTCCTCTAAGCCCGCGGCTAACACGCGCAGGAGAGGAGAGGATTTTTGGCGCCCAAGCGTTTCGACTTGTGAGAACTGTTGTTGCTTTAACAACGCCAGCGCCTGCGCTTCGGTTTGCGGTGCGGCCTGGCGGCTGAAAAAGAGATAGCGCTCTACACTAACGGTGACCGACGCCAAAGAGCAAAGCAGTAGCGGCGCCATGGCCCAGCCGCCTTTAACTACGAGTTCAAGCATAGAAGAGTCTCCTTTCTTTAATCCAATTGAAAGCTGACGTCTACATCGAAATAGCCGTCTATGGCTTGAGCTCCTTGGCGGGCCGGCGCGAAGCGCCATTGCCGCACTCCGTTCAAAGCGGCTTCGTCCAGAGAGGAGTAGCCGCTGCTACGGCGGACAGCTAAGGAAGAAACAGAGCCATCAGCGGCGACATGTACGCGAATGATCACAGAGCCTTCCTGACCGTTTTGCCGGGCTTGATTGGGATAAGGCGGGCGAAAGCTGGCAAGGCAGCAAGGCGCGGTGCGCCGTGTTGCCGGAGCGCTGCCTGTCGCAGGGCTGGGGGCGGCAGGTGCACTGCCTGTTGCAGATGCGGCGGCAAGGCTGCCGGTGACTTGGTCAGAAGGATCGGCAGTTTGTACCGAAGCAAAGGAAGGATGCATTACGGCCGCCGAAGGCGTGGAAGGTGAAGGGGAGACCGGCGCTGTCAGCGGCGGTGCAGCACCAGAGGGGGCTACACCGCTGGCTTGATCGACAGGGGCTTCCCAAAGAAATTCCAAGGGAATTTCCAGACGAGGGGGTGTAGCTGCGCCGGAGCCAGCAGGCACAACAAGCAGCACGCCGTGCAAGGCGAGAGAAAACAGCGCAGCCCAATAATAAGAAGGGGACGACATTAGCTGAACTTCCTTTCTATGCGGAAGAGGAAGCTGCGCGGCTGTCCTGCGTACACGCTGACGCCGGTAGCATCTACCCAATATTTTTTATCCCCCAGGTTGTAGGCGTTGAGAGAGTAGGTCCAGTCTTTGTTTTTGTAGTATACGAGAGCGTCGATGGTGCTGTAACTGCCAAGCCAGAGCGTATTGGCGCTGTTAAAGGCGCGATTGCCTACATAGGTTACGCCGCCGCCAAAGCCCAAACCTTGCCAGCGACCTGACTGAATCTCATAGGTGGTCCATAGCTTGAAGGTATTGCTGGGAACACCTGTAGTAAGCTTGCCGATGAGCGCCGTGTTTTTGTCGTTGATGGTGCGGGCGTGGTTATGAGCGTAGACGGCTAGGATATTCCAACCTGGCTTAACTACATAGTTTCCTTCCAACTCCACGCCGGTACTGGCTTGCTCGCCGATAAGGCGGTAGTCTGGATTGCTGCTGCTGCCGAAGTTGTAAAGAATGTTTTTGTAGTTGATTTTATAGGCGGCCAGAGTAATGCTGGCTTTATTGCTGAGACCTACCTTGAGGCCTCCTTCCAGTTGATCACCGGTGCGCGGCGCAAAATTCGTGATGATGCCGTTAGGCGTCTGCGCAGAATTAGGCTCAAAAGCGGTGGAGTAGCCGGCAAACCAGGTGACGCCAGGCGAGGCTTCATAGGTGCTTCCCAGACGCCAGGTGGTGCCGGAAGAGCGAGTGGAAGAAGAATTGTTGTAGGACGCATGGCTTATGCCGGCGGTCAGCTTTAGTTTGGGCGACAGTTCCAGCATGTCGGAAACGTATAGATTATGACGAAACTGGGTATAGTTGGAAGAAGACGCCGCCGGATCAACCGCAGGAGGAGCCACCCAGCTGGGGTTGTTGACGTCAACGCTGGAATAATCCCAAATATGTGCTGAATAAGGCCAGTTCATAGTATATTTGGACCATTCATAGCCGAAAGCGGTGTTGTGCTTCACGCCCCAAGCACGAAAAGCGCCTTTGAAAGTGGTGTCCCAGGAGAGGTTGTCTGTGAGGCGCAAAGCATTAATGTAATCCTGGGTGATTTTGGTGTTAGTTGCATCGGTGAAAGATTCCGCTCCCAGGTATTTCTGGTGATAACTGGAGTTGCTGTAGCGCAAGGCGGAACTGAGCGTCCAGTCTTGGTTTAGTTTGTGGTCCACGCGGCCTGAAAGACTGCGGGCGGTGAAGGTAGAGCGAACGTTGGGATTGTAGTAGTTGGCGCTATACGGCACCAAGCCATAAGGCGGCGCGATGGTGCCGGTTGTGGGCAAAGAGCCTATGTAACCGCCTGCGACGTCGTAGTTATGAAAGGAGGCGGCAAAGGTATACGTGGTAGCCTCTTTAGGCTGCCCCTGAATCATGATGCTGCCGTTGAAATGCTTATTATGTACGCCAGCTTGAAAGGCGCTGGTATCGTCGGTTTCGAGAATGGTCCGGGAAAGCCAGCGCTTGTCCTTTGTTAAGGGCAAAGACATATCTAGGTCGGTCGTGCGAGTACCCCAGGAGCCAAATTCTTGACCAATGGTATAGGATTCTTCTGGCAGCGGTTTTTTGGTAATGTAGTTGATGACGCCGCTGGGGGTGTTGTTGCCGTAGAGAACGGAACTGGGGCCTTTAAGTACTTCAATGCGTTCTAGATTGCCTGTCCAACCTCCAGTAGTGCTGCTGATGTCATAAAGACCGTCTACATAAAAATAATTAGCTCGGAAGCCGCGAATGTTGAACATCGGCAGCAAGTTGGCGTAGGGGTTCATAATGCCCCCGCCGTTGCTGATGCCGGCTACATTAGAGAGAGCCTGTTCCGGATTTTTAACGCGCTGTTCTTCTAACAGCTTCTGGCTGACAACGGAGATGCTCTGCGGCAAATCCTTGGAGGCGATCTCGCTTTTGCTGCCTGTGCTTGTGCGAGTGACGACATAGTTGGTAATGCCTTCAGCCTGGGGCGTCTGGCCGATGCGTAAGGGCGTCGGCTCCTTTTCTTTTGTATCTTTGACCTCGATGCGAGCTAAGGGGATTTCTTCTTTGGCGGCGTCTTCACTTTCTTTTGTTTCGGTTTTTTCCTGGGGTGTGTCCTCGGGGGATGCGTTTTCTGCTGCGAAAGCTGCGCCGGGAGCCATCCATGCTAGGGCGACAGCCAAAGCGGCTCCGTATAATAAAGGTTTCTTCGGTTTTTGCATAGTGGTCACTCCTGCTTAAATCAATGAAGTAGATTAGACGGAAGTAGTAAATCCTAGCTCTTCAATTCGTTGGCGCAGCAAGGGTAAAGAAACATGGCCTTCAACACGGGCTTGCTTACTGGCAAGGTCAACGATGGCTAAGGTGACGCCTGGTGCGTCCTGAAGCGCTTTTTCGGCTTTGCTGCGGCAGCCATTGCAGGCCATACCCTCAATCGTAAAAGTAAAAACAGATTGTTGGCTCATAAAAATGCTTCCTTTCTTCAAATAGCAATGTGAAAAGTGCAGTCTGGCGCGAGAATACAAAAAGGCCGGACCTATCGACTCTGCGATAGGTCCGGCCTTTAGTTGTCTAATCAGCCAGGAAAAGCAATAAAGAGAATATATAATACTCGGATGCTGTTTGTCAAGAATGAGAGAAATTGGAAAAGTTGCAAAAGAAGATCGTATTTAACCGTTAGCCACTAGTTCTTCTAGTTTGCGGCGGTTGGTGATTTCGATGCGCTTGCGCAAAAGACGAATTAGCCCCAGACGTTTCAATTGTCCTAAGGCAGTAGTGGTGCTTTGGCGGCAAGCGCCGGCCATTTGCGCGATTTCCTGATGGGTGGCGTATACTGTACTTGCTTGAGAGACTGGAACGGCGGGGGTTGTAGACTCGGCGAGATAGAGGAGAATTTTGGCGACACGGCCATTGATTTCTAAAGAGGAAAGGCTGAGAATGGTCATTTGCGAGTCATGCAAGCGCAGACAAAGATCACGGGAAATCTGAACAGCTAAGGCGGAGTCGGCATAAAGAAGCTTTAAAAAAGAAGTGTTGTCTAGTTTCCAGGCTTTGCAAGCGCCGATAGTTTCTGCAAAAAGCCAGTTGTAATGGATTAACGCGCTGGAAATGCCGATGAAGTTTCCGGGAACGCGAATGGCGATAGTGGTGATTTTTCCGGAAAGAGCCATATCATAAAGGCGTACATAGCCGCTCTCAATGAGAAAAATAAAAGACGATGAATTTTTCTCTTCCCATAGCTGCGTGTTTGCTTTAAGAGAAATTAGCTGAGCAAGAGATTTGAAGGTTTCCAACTGTTCCGGGGACCAAAGGGAGCGGTAATTTTTGTTTGCTCCTTCCGAAGGGGTCATGAGGATACCTCCTTTGTAAAATAACTGGTAAAGAAAAAGAAAAAAGGCCGAAAAACGCACGCGTTTTTCGGCCTTTAGTTTATCTAATCAGCCTGAATCGTATCAATTAAGATTTTTTAAAGTATACCATGGAAGAAAAGCAGCGTCCAGACATTTGTGCTGGATTTTGTGTTTTTGTCGTTACGGCGACTTACAGAAAATGAGCAATATGCTATGCTCTGTGTAAGGGAATTTGAAAATAATAGCTGAGCAGACTGACTGCAGGCTAGGAGATGCATCCGCATCTGCTAGCCTGTTTTTTTAGTTGGTGTCAGTGAGAAGAAGGTTGCTGTAGCTGGTTCAAGAGAATGCTAAGGAGGTTGTAGAAATGGCGATTAACCATGACTTAACGGAAATTCTACGGGAAAGGGGGCTGCCTCTGCATTTGGTGCCGCCGTCAGGGAAAGGGGACCTTGATTTTGCCGAAAGGGAAGTGAAAAAAGCCCCCACCGAGCGAACTCAAAAATTGCTGGATTTGTATTATGACACATTATCGTCGGTAGATACTGAATTTACGTATTGGTATACCCGGCGTTGGGATGAACTGGAAGGAGACGTGCTTACCGTGCGCCGGGCGGAAGCATTGAAAAGCGCGTTTTCTCACTTGACGCCCAATATTATTCCAGGGGAAAAACTGGTCCTGCAGAAAAGTAAGTTTTACCGTGGTTCCTTTTCTATGCCGTGGGTATCAGAGCAGTTTTTGCTGGATGAAGAAGGAACGCAAGCAAGAACTGGCGCGGCAAGCAGCGGCGACAATATAATGGGAACTGGCGGCGGCAATGTGGTGCGTGATTTTGGTGAAGTTGTCTCAGTTGCCGGAAAGTTTGGCCTGCGTCGCGAGGAACTGCCAAGTTTAAAACGACTGGCTGGCAGTTGGCGTGATCGTTCGGTAGAAGACGTAATCCATCGATATGAAGCATTGGTTCCAGACTATGATTTGAAGCAAAAGCTGCTAGGGACCAAGATTACCTTTGATGATAGCGCGTACACCTTGGTGCAGGGACGGGAAACCATGAATTTCTACTTCCCTCTGCAATACGGCTTGGAAGGGGTCAAGAAGCTGGCGCAGGAACGGAAGGAAGAGGTGGCCGGGAAGGCGGACGGCGACGCTATTTTAGGGATGGATCGCTTGTATTACTACCAAGGAGTACAGCTTGTCATTGAAGGCTTGCAAACCTGGATTCTCAATCATGCCAAGCTGGCCAGAAAGCTAGAAGCATGCACTGAGGCGGCGGAGCAAAAGCAGGAGTATACGGAAATTGCCGCTTGCTTGGAATGGATCGCTTATCATAAGCCGCGCACCTTCCGCGAAGCGTTTCAGTTGGTATATGCCCTGCATATCGCCTCATCCAACGAAGATCCCATTTGCGGGGTGACCCCAGGACGCTTGGGGCAGATTTTATATCCTTGGTTCGAACAAGATATTGCAGCAGGGCGGACTACGGAGGCGGAAGTGTTGGAGCTGCTGCAGCTGCATCGTGTAAAGCTGACTTGCTTGGACATCTTTGCTTCTCCCAACATTGTCGGCGGCGCTAACTCAGGAAACACTTACAATAACGTGGCGGTCGGAGGCTTGAAAAAAGACGGTAGTTCTGCCGTAAATCGGCTGGAATACCTAATCGTAGAAGCAGGCATTACCTGCAATACGCCGCAGCCGACGCTGAGTTGCTTGTATGATGAAAAACTGCCGGAAGAATTTTTGCTGAAATGCGTAGAATGCAATAAGACTGGCGTGGGGTATCCCGCCTGGATTAACAATCGTGGCGCGATGGATATTCTGTTGAAGCAATTTGCTAATGAAGGTATGACGGTAAATGAGGCCAGAGCGATCGCTATTGGCGGCTGCCTAGCGGTAGCGCCGGGAGGATACCAAGAAATTGAACTGAATGGAAAATTTTACGATATTCCCGGAGGGGCTGGCTTGACTACGTTAGGAGGCGTAGCTTCGTTGGCGCTGCCAAAGATCTTGGAACATGTGCTGACTAACGGGTATGATCACAAAGCGGGTTTGCAAGTGTATCCACCGCATAACCGCAAACTGCAGACCTATGAAGAGCTGTTTGCGCAGTTTAAATCGTATTATGAGCAAACGTGCGCTGTGTTGATACGTTTTGGAAATTTGCAGCACGATATTGCCCGGAAAAATAATATGTCCATTTTGAATTCCTTCATGAAGCCAGACTGCCTGAGTAAAGGGCATCACAATGGTCAGGCCGGCTATCGGTATAATGGCACGATGCTGACGGTAAATTGCGGTACGGGTACGCTGATTAATTCGCTGGCGGCCATTAAAAAATGGGTGTATGAGGAGAAAAAATACACACTAGGAGAGTTGACGGAAGCGCTAAAAGAAAACTTCGGTTTTTATGAAGCCGAAGAAGCAGGAAGCTTTTCGTTAAGCGACCAGAAAAAACGTGAAAATGTGGGGACTTACGATGAGCTTTACCGTGATTGCCTGCGCGCGCCCAAGCATGGTAATGCCGATCCCTTTGTAGACGAACTGTTGGCTGAATACGAAGGCTGGATGTGCCAGGCGGTGCAGCAGTGCGAATCCCTGTATGGCAAACCATTGCAGGCGGCACAGTTTGTGACGGGACACCATGGGCCGCAAGGTATTATTACCTTGGCCAGCGCCGATGGAAGACTGTCTGGCACAACCTATTCCGATGCGTCCATGTCGGCCTATCCTGGAACTGATAAAAACGGTCCCTATGCGCTTTTTTCCTCGGCTACGGTGTGGGATCATACGGAATCCCAAAGCTCCCAGTTGAATCTGAAACTTCATCCGACTGCGGTGGCTGGCGTAGAAGGTTCGAAAAAACTTTTGGAGCTGACGCGTTCGTATTTGCGTAAAGGCGGCCAGCATATTCAGTACAATGTGGTGGATTCCAAAGTGCTCAAAGACGCGCAGCAGCATCCGGAGCGGTACCGTGATCTATTGGTTCGCGTAGCTGGCTTTACCCAATATTGGTGCGAATTGAGCAAACCGATTCAAGATGAAGTTGTAGCTAGAACCGAATATGAGGGAGTGATATAAGCGTGGCGGAAACAGTAAAGAAACATAGTGACTGCGAAAACTTTGCTTTTGTGGACGTGGCTAAAGGCATTTGCCGACTGACAAGGGAGCGGGTATTAATTGACGCGGCTGTGTGCGGGAAATTTGAGCAGATTCCCACTTGCGGGCAATGCGCCGCCTTTAAAAATTCGAATGCCGACGGAATCGGCTTGTGCCAAGGATTATCCAAGGAATACTGGACGGATGAGCACTATCATGCCGCGCTGTGCGAAGGCTATGTAAGCGAAAAATAGGGATGCAAGGGGAGCGGTAGATGGAGGAAGTAGTACGTAAGCGGCAGGGCCTTATATCCAGTATTCAAAGCTACTCGCTTCACGACGGACCGGGTTGTAGAACTACTGTTTTTTTGGCGGGCTGCTTTCTACAGTGTACTTGGTGTGCTAATCCAGAGACATGGGAGTTGAAGCAGCAAGTCATGTATGCGCCGGGGAAATGTGTGCGTGCTAAAGGCTGCGCCGGCTGCTTGAAAAAATGTGTTCGTGATGGCGTGAGCGTTGAAGAGGATGGTATTCGCCTGGATTGGGGAAAATGCCGTACTTGCATGGAATTTGCCTGCGCTGAAGCGTGCCCGACCGAGGCTTTGCGTAAGTGCGGCGAGTGGTATCGTGTAGAAGAAGTGATGCAGCGTCTGGAGCGAGAGCGGGATTTTTGGGGTCCGGGCGGCGGGGTTACCTTCAGCGGCGGAGAACCGTTTTTTCAGGGCCGATTTTTACAAGAACTACTGGATGCTTGCAAAAGAAAAAACTTGCATACCGCCATAGAAACGACGGCGTATGTAGCGACGGAAGCGTTTTTAGCGGCCATGAATTTTGTTGATTTTGCCTTTATTGACGTGAAGCACATGGACGACAAACGCCATCAAGCAGGGACTGGTGTAAGTAATCAGCTGATTCTCTCTAATATTGCCAAGTTGCGGCGGGGCGGTTGGAACGGGCGCTTGGTGTTGCGCATCCCGGTGATTGCCGGCTTCAATGACACTCTGGAAAATATGACCGCTACAGCAGACTTTATGGATTCTTTGGGCCTGTATGAGATCAATTTGCTGCCTTTTCATCGGTTAGGCGATTCCAAATGGGAACAGTTGGGGAAACCTTATGCGCATCGCCAAGAGACGGCGACGTCGCCGCAGGTTCTGGAGAGGTTGCAACAGGTTTTTTTAGCGCGAAAAATCGCCTGTTATGTAGGGAGTCAAACTGCATTTTGAAAAAGAAATTGGCCGCATCTTAAATAGATGCGACCGATTCTTTTTAAGAGATCGTCTGCTCTGTGCGTTCGATGATTTCATCCTGCAATTCCCGGCTAAGATTATGGAAGTGGTCACTGTAACCGGCAACGCGGACGATGAGATCCTTGTAGTCTTCAGGGTGTTCCTGGGCGGCTAGGAGTGTGGCCCGATCAATGACATTAAATTGAATGTGATGGCCGTCCAGGGAGAAGTAGGCGCGTACAAGAGAGGCCATGTGGTCAAGCCCTGCTTCGCCTGCAACGGCGGTAGGATTAAATTTCTGATTGAGCAGGGTCCCGCCAGTGAGCAGTTGATCCATCTTGGCCGCTGAGCGGATGACGGCGGTAGGCCCAAGGCGGTCAGCACTTTTTTCAGGTGAAATGCCTTCAGATACCGGCTTGTGCGCCAAACGACCATTAGGGCTGGCGCCGAGGACGGAGCCGAAGTACACATGGCAGGTGGTAGGCAGCATGTTGACACGGTAGCTGCCACCGCGGCCATTGGGGCGGCCGGTGACTTCGTCGTGGAACGAACGAAAGGCTTGCTGCATCAGCTCATCAGCGGCATCGTCGTCGTTGCCGTAGCGGGGGGCTTTTTCCCGCACTAAATGGTGCAGGCGTAGATGGCCGTCAAAATTATCGTGCAGAGCCGTAACTAGTTCGGGGAGGGTGAATTTTTTCTCTTTGTATACCAAGGTGTCGATGGCGGCGAGGCTGTCGGTAAGGGTACCGATGCCGACGCCTTGGATATAGCTGGTGTTGTAGCGAGCGCCGCCTGCATTGTAGTCTTGGCCGTTGGTGATGCAGTCGTCTACGAGGCAGGAGAGAAGGGGCACAGGCATATAGCGGGCATAAAGGCCTTCGATGATTTGATTGCCTTTTACTTTGACATCTGTCATATAGTGCAGTTGCTTTTCATAAGCTTGATAGAAAGAGTCAAAATCGCTGAAAGAAGCTGCTTCACCGGTTGCTGGGCCTAGGCGTTTGTCGGTCATCGGGTCAATGCCGTTAAAGAGGGTGAGCTCCAGAATTTTGGGGAGGTTGAGATAGCCGGTTAGGATATAGGCTTCCTTGCCGAAAGCGCCTGTCTCCACGCAACCGCTAGAGCCGCCTTGGCGTGCGTCTTCAAGGGATTTACCGGCGTTAAGCAGTTCTTGCACAATGCTTTCGGTGTTGTAAAAAGCGGGTTGGCCCCAACCTTGGCGGGAAATGGCGCAGGCTTTTTTGAGGAAATCCTGCGGTGTGCGGCGGCTGATCTGCACATTGGAACTAGGCTGCAGCAGGCGCATCTCGTCCATCGTTTCTAAAATCAGATAGGATACTTCGTTAACGCCGTCGTTGCCATCGGGAGTGATGCCGCCGGTGTTGAGATTGGCAAAGTCCGTGTAGGTGCCGCTTTCTTTGAGGGTAATGCCTACTTTGGGAGGAGCGGGCTGATTATTGAATTTAATCCAGAAGCATTGCAGCAGTTCTTTGGCTTGTTCGCGCGTCAGGCGTCCTTCGGCCAGGTCTTTACGATAAAAGGGAATCAGGTGCTGATCTAGGCGGCCAGGGCTGTAAGCGTCCCAGGGATTGATTTCTGTCGTTACACCGATGTGCATAAACCAATACATCTGCAGCGCCTGATGGAACGTTTGCGGCGCATGCGCCGGTACGGTGAGGCAGTTGGCAGCAATGGTTTGTAGCTCGCTTTTCCGCTGCGGATCGCTTTCTTTTTCCGCTAGCTCCTGTGCCAAGGCGGCATAGCGGGCGGCATAGAGCATCATGGCGTCGCAGGCAATGCGCATCCCTGTGAGCTGCGCTTTTTTATCTAGATAGGAAGAATCGGTCAGTGGGTCTAGTGAGGCCAAGGCGGTATCAATTCGTTTCTGGACATCCAAAAGGCCGCTTTGATACATTTTTCCGTCGGCAACGGTGTGCCCAGGACCGCGCTGCTCCATAAACTCTGTGAAAAGGCCGGCTTCATAACAATCGTGCCATTCCTGCGGCAGAGAATCCAAGATCTTGCCGCGCAAGGCGCGATTTTTCCAAAACGGAATAATTCGTTCTTTTTGCAGCTTTTTTTCGTCCTCGCCAACGCGGAAATACACAATTTCTCGTTGGTCCATGACGGTGAGATCGTCTTCGGTGTGGCAGCAAAGCTCGGGAAAAGAAGGCGCTTGCTGGGGCGCTTCTGCTTTTTCGCCTACCAACAGCTCGCCGGGTCCCAGGTAGAGGGTTTTGTGCAGCATAATGTGCTGCAGCGTCAGGGAGCGCAATATCGGTACAGGAACACGCCCCTCGTGCTTTTGATAGGCTTCCGTTACCAAACGGCTGCGTTCCAGGGAAAGCCGAGGTTCGGCGGTGGTGCTTTCTTTTCTCAGGGAGCGGATACGTTCGTTCATGCCTCGTTCTTGTTTCATTGTATTATCCTCCTTGTTGCACCGGGTGGCCGGCGCTCTGAATGGTAGTAAGCCAATGTTCTAGGATGGGAGTTGATGGGGGCTGACCCTTGAAAACTGGATAACCTAGGCGGCTGCATTTGGAGCCGCCGGTGCTATGATAAGGAAGCAAATGGATGCGCTGCGGCTGAATGGTTTTAAACAGCGGCAGCCAGGCAGCAAGGTCTTGGGAACGGTCATTGAGTTCAGCCACAAGGGGCAGACGCAGCGAGAGAGAAGCGCCTGCTTCTGACAGTTTTCTCAGATTCTCCAAGATGAGTTTGTTGCCGACGCCTGTAAGGCGTTGGTGCTCGGCATCGTCTGGATGCTTCAAATCGTAAAGAAAGAGCTGCGTATAGGGAAGAATGGCCGCGAGATGCTCGAAGGGCACGTGGCCGCAGGTGTCGACGGTGACGGAAAGACCGCGGGCGTTGGCGGCTTTGGCTAAAGAGAGGGCTGCCTCCGGCTGCGCCAGCGGTTCGCCGCCAGATAAAGTAATGCCGCCGCCGGAGGAGGCGTAAAACGCTTCGTCCCGCAGGGCCAGCTGCAAAGCCTCTGCCAAGGAGTACTGGCGGCCTGCCAAGTGGCGGGCGTCTCCCAGGCATTCTTCGCAGCAGAGGCCGCAAGCTTGGCAGTTGCTTCTTTGCAGTTGTCCGCGCGGTGTCGCTTGGTTAGGGCAGACGTTCTCGCAATATCCGCAGGTAATGCATTTTTCTGCGTCATGCAGCAGTTGGGGTTGAAATGCTTGGCTTTCTGGATTGTGGCACCACAGACAGCGCAGCGGACAGCCTTTGAAAAAGAAGGTTGTGCGAATGCCCGGACCGTCGTGGATGCAGAAGCGTTGAATTTGAAATAGCAGCATAGAAACCTCCGAGTTTTGGTCGTTTCTAAATTAAGAGAGTGATTTTCACGTTTGAGTATTCGGCTTGAAAAAATAGATATAGTGGCGAACACAGTACGTATAACCATGTATATTATGATTCAAGAAGATACAAGTTTAATGAACGCTCCCACAGAACATAGCTTTTATTGGCGGCGGCATTGTATTTGAGACAAGATTTACGCGTGCCTTGAAAAAGCTGTCTAAGACGGCAGTTTCTTAACTCGCTATGCTCAAACAGGCGAAACTGTGATCCGTCTTAGCCCGCTTTTTCATCCTGCGGACCGTCTTGCTTCAATAAAAGTCTCAAATACAACGCCGCCGTAACCCTCTTTGAGCCCTCGCTTTACTTCCTCTACTCTTGTTTGGCTTTTCTTTTCCTAGTGTGGATTCGGATGGCTAACGACGAGGAAGCGGACGCATTTGTTAGTAAGGTTGCCCCAATTGTGTGGCAAGGAAGAAGGGTAGTGAGCGGAGTCGCCGGGGCAGAGCTCTTGGCGTTCACCGTCAAGAACAAGCGTCAGCACGCCTTCTAAAACGTAGATGAATTCCTCGCCGTCATGGCTGTAGGGCAAAATGCTTTCTTCTTTATTTAATGGAAGAAGTTCTACAAGGCGAGGCAGCATGGCCTTGGACTCGGCTTGATTGGTGAGATGATAATGGATGAAGCGGCCTGGTTCGATATGGGCGGTTTGACGGTCATAGCTGCGTAGCAAACGCTTTTTACCAAGAGGAGGGCTGCTAAAAAATAAACTAGGTTCTACATCGAGGGCTACCGCGATTTTACGCAGGGAGTCTACGGCAATATCGGTGAGGTCTCTTTCCAGTTGAGAGAGAAAACCCGTAGATAAGCCTGTCTTTTGCGCTACTTCCCGCAGTGTAAGACCGCGGCGGCGGCGCAGTTCCTTTATTTGCGAACCAATGGAAGCTGTCATAGCAAGCTCCTAACTTTTTGTGTTTTTAGTTTCATTTTAACAGCTAAATGTAAAAAAGCAATGTCGAATTTTGATAAAAAGACATTTTGTTTGATAAAGTGAACGGAGCGAAAAAAGGCGAAAGTTAAGGCTAAAATCCATCTTGACGCCTGTAACCGGCTGTGATAGCTTTGAATTATCTTTGAAAAAACAGTAAGCGGGAGGAATAGTATGGCAGAGAGGAAGAAAATCCGACTTTCTTTGCAAGAGGTGCAGCCGGGAATGGCTGTGGCGGAACCGATCTGCCTGGAAGGTGAGAAAATCGCCTTTTTGGCGGAAGGAGCGTTGTTGACGGAACGTATTTTAGAACTATTGCGCTTGCGAGGACAAGACGCAGTGGTGGTATATGTTCCGGCTGCGAATGATGCGAATTTTGCTATGCAGACGTTGTTCCGCGAAACATACCAAAGCTTGTTAGGAACGTTGGAGGGAGTCTTTCAGCAGCTACGCTATGGCGGCGTAGTTGAAAAAGAAAGCTTAGATTTACTGGCAGAAGAGACGATGGTTGTTGTGCATCAACCCGATATTTTTTCACTTTTAAGCATGGCTGGCCAGGGGCGGGAGTCATTCTTACATCATAGCTTGAATGTGGGCCTTTTATGCGGTTTGTTGGCGATTTGGCAAAGCTACGATGAAACCATGGTGCGTGATGCCGTAACGGCCGGACTGCTTCATGATATGGGAAAAAGCCGGGTGCCGGAGCATATTTTAGAGAAGCACGACGTGCTTTTGGCGCATGAACAGCATGTGATGCATTGCCATCCGTTTCACAGTTACCAATTGCTATTAGGAGTCAGTGTGCCGGATCGGGTGTGCCGGGCGGCCCTGCATCACCATGAGCGTCTGGATGGCAGCGGCTATCCAGAAGGGCTCAAGGGTGATGATATCTCGCCATTGGCACAACTGGTGGCGATTGCGGACGTATATGATGCTATGGTTTCGCCCAGACCATATCGTGAGGCTCATTCGCCGCTAGAGGCGTTGGAAGAATTGCTGCAGGGTATGTTTGAACGTTTTAATCCTGCTATTTGCATGAAAATGGCGGATCGTCTTAAGGATTTGCTTTTAGGGGCGACGGTTGTGCTGGATGACGGAAGGGAAGGCGTGATTCGTCAATTCCCGCACTCCCTTAGTCCGAGGCCCTTGATTGAATTACCGGCAGGGATGTATCTGGATCTGGATCGGGAGCCGGATTTGGGCTTGGTGGCTATTCATGGTTTGCAAGGGACTTGGGGAAGCCGGGGTGGAGTGGAAAGTGGAAATTGTTAAGGATAAGGTTGTCGTTTAGCCTTGACACAGAATGCAAATCATGATATTTTGTAACTAATGTTTAAGTTGACTGATCAGAAATACTGAAGGTCGGAAAAGCACTGCTTTTCTGACCTTTTTTTGCACGGAGGATTGTATGCCGATTAAAATCCCCAATCGCCTGCCGGCGCGTAGCGTGTTGGAAGGCGAAAATATTTTCATTATGGATGAGGACCGGGCGTATTCCCAGGATATCCGCCCGTTGAAGTTGCTGTTGCTCAATCTAATGCCGACGAAAATCATCACAGAAACCCAATTGCTGCGTCTTTTGGGGAATACACCACTGCAAGTGGAAATTGATTTGTTGTATACGGCATCCTATGAACCAAACAATACGTCGCAAGAGCATCTGGTTAAATTCTATGAGACCTTTCAAGATGTAAAGAATCGCAAATATGACGGTATGATCATCACCGGCGCTCCGGTGGAACAGATGCCTTTTGAGGAAGTGGCGTACTGGCCGGAACTTTGTGAAATTATGGAATGGTCAAAGACCCATGTATACTCGACCATGCACATTTGCTGGGGAGCGCAGGCTGGGTTGTACTATCACTATGGCGTGCCGAAAGTGGATCTGCCGGATAAGATGTTTGGTGTCTTTCCGCATCGTTGCGTGGCTACGGAACGAGAACCGCTGTTGCGCGGCTTAGACGATGTTTTTTACGTGCCTCATTCGCGGCATACCGATATCTGTAGACAGTCGCTGGAGCAGGTGCGAGAGCTTCGCATCCTGGCAGAATCGGTGGAGTCTGGCGTCTATCTTGTAGCGGATGCTACGGGGAGGCAGATTTTTTTGACCGGCCATGTAGAATACGACGCACTGACTTTGCATAAAGAGTATGAGCGCGATGTTGCCAAAGGGTTGGACATTGCAGTACCCCGCAACTATTATCCCCAGGACGATCCGGCGCAGAAACCGCTAGTTACCTGGCGCAGTGCGGCACATTTGCTTTTCGCCAACTGGCTCAATTACTATATGTATCAGGATACGCCGTATGATTTAGAGTCCTTATGAAAAGAAAATAGCGATGGCTGATTCGAATAACGAAAGGCCGGTGTAGACGCATTAAGAAGCGCCTATACCGGCCTTTTTCTGTATAGGAAAGTATAATCTATGTTTCCTAGTCGGTTTTCTTATGAAAAAAGGAGGAATACTTATGTCGCAAGTACATGTTTCCAAAGGAATTCCGCTGCCGGAAGCGACGGAAAGCCGCTGGCGTGCCGTGCTGCGTGACCGTGACTTGTGGTGGCCGCTAGTGGCGTTAGTCATTTTAGCAGGTGAACATTTTCTGGTTCCTAACAGGCAGTCCGTTTTTCAAGGCAAAGCAGCGTTCATCATTTTGTTGCAGGGGATTGCAGTACTATACGCGCTGTCCCTGGCGGCTGCTTGGCGCAAGGCCTCCTGGCAAGAGACGGTACGGCGCAAAACGCCCTTGGCCGCGGCCTTTTTAGGGGGGCTGGCGTTTTGGGATGTGGTGACGCTGAAACTAGCGTTACTGCCGCTGCCATATTTTCCTTCGCCGAGGGTAGTGTTGGCCGCATTGGTCAGCGAGTGGGAAACACTGCTGGTTAGTGCGGCGTACTCGCTGCGGCTGCTGGTGCTGGGGTATGGCATCGGTCTTTTGGTTGGCTTGCCCACAGGCGTGCTGATGGGTTGGTCGCCGCGGGCGCATTACTGGCTGAATCCGGCGCTGCGTTTCATCGGTCCTATTCCGGCGACTGCTTGGATTCCTTTAGCGATGGTGGTATTTCCCAGCAGTTTTACGGCCAGTATTTTTTTGGTGGCCTTGTCTTGCTGGTTCCCTATTACTGTCATGACTTGGTCTGGTGTGGCCAGCGTCAACAAGTCCTACTATGAAGTGGCTCGCAGTTTGGGCGCCAGCGAGTGGTATCTTATCCGCCATGTGGCGCTCCCTGCGGCATTGCCCACAATTTTTGTGGGGCTTTTCATGGGGTTGGGCATGGCGTTTGTCACGCTGGTTGTCGGTGAAATGCTGGGGGTTAAAGCGGGGCTAGGCTGGTTCATTACCTGGGCACAGGGCTGGGCGGAGTACGGCAAGGTGTATGCGGCTCTTTTGGTTATGGCTATTTTGTTTTCCGGCATTATCACCTTGCTTTTCCGTTTTCGAGATCGCGTGCTGGTATGGCAGAAAGGATTGATTAAATGGTGACGGCAGCTACTACTTTATTGCAAGGAGAGACTAGTGTTGGTGTAGGGGCGCTGCGCATTCGCGAGATCGGCCGGCATTTCACCAATCCGGCGGGAGTGCAGGTGCAGGCGTTGCAGCAGGTCAATCTGGATATTCAGGCTGGTGAATTTGTGTCCCTCCTAGGACCCAGCGGTTGCGGCAAATCAACACTGTTGCGCTTAATTGCCGGTTTGGATCAAGCGGATTCCGGGCGTATTGAGTTGGACGGCGAAGTGGTGAACCAGCCTCATTACACGCGAGGGTTGGTATTTCAAGATCCGACGCTCTTTCCTTGGCTGACCATTCGTGAGAACGTCGCGTTGGGTCTGCATGCCAGAGGGATTGATTGGAAAAATAAGCCGGAGGTGGATGAGTTTATCCAGTTGGTCGGGTTAAAAGGCTTTGAGACGGCGTACCCTTATCAATTGTCCGGCGGTATGGCGCAACGAGCTTCTTTGGCCAGAGCGTTAGTCAACCAGCCCAAAGTGTTACTTTTGGATGAGCCGTTGGGAGCGTTGGACGCTTTTACGCGTATGCAGATGCAGGATGAAATTTTACGCATCTGGCGAGAGCGCCGGACTACGATGGTCTTTGTTACGCATGATATCGACGAAGCATTGTTTTTGAGTGATCGCGTGGTCGTTATGACGCCGCGTCCGGGTAAGGTGACAAAGGTGGTCTCTGTGGATTTAGCGCGACCGCGAGCGCGCAATCATCCGGACTTTTTTCGGTTGCGTTCGGAGGTGCTGGAGATATTGCACTTGGCTCATGAGGTGCAAGAAGACTATTACTTGTAAAAAGAAAGGCGGAATAAAACATGTGGAAAAAAAGATTGGCGGCGCTGTTGGCGCTCGTAATGCTGGTAGCTTTGGCGGCAGGATGCGGCAGTGATGCGGCCAAGCCGGCGCAAAAATCGGGAGAACTGAAAAAGATTCGGGTCGGTTATGCTGGTGGAGCGTGCGAAGCTTTTATTTTTGCCGCGAAGGAACAGGGCTTTTTTAAAGAAGAAGGCTTAGACTTGGAATTAGTTAAGGTGGATTTTGAAACACTGAAAGAAGCTATGGCTACCGGGAAAATTGATTCAGCCAGCGGCATGGTTATGAAGTGGGCCAAACCGGCAGAACAAGGTATTGATGTCAGCTTTACTGCCGGCATACATACCGGCTGCATTCAGACATTGATTCCTGTTAACTCGGATATCAAGAGCATCAACGATCTGAAGGGCAAAGTTATCGGCAACAATGGCATGGGCGACAGCCCCATGATTTTCACAATGCGCGTACTGCATGCGGCAGGACTTGACGCCAAAAACGATGTACAGTGGCGAGCCTATCCGGCGACTGAATTGGAGGGGGCCCTGGAGCGGGGGGAAGTGGCGGCGATTACGCTGACAGACCCGATGGCGCAAATGATTGTCGATAAGGGCAAAGCTAAAAAGCTCATTAATACGGCTAGTGATGCTCCTTATAAGGATGAATATTGCTGCTTAGCCAGTGTGAGCGGCAAATTGCTCAAAGCCGATCCGGAAGCGGCTGCTGCGGTAACCAGAGCTTTGATGAAGGGCGCCGCCTATGTGTCTACGCACCAGGATGAAGTGGCGAAGATGATGGTGGAGAAAAAATACGTTCCCGGCAATCCGGATTTGATTGCACGGCTTTTGAAATCCTATAACTATGTTCCTTCCGTGGACGGCGGCGAGGCAGCAGTCAAGTTAGGCATCAAAGAAATGAAAGCCATTGGTGTGTTGGAAGCCAGCACAGATGAGAAAGAGTTTTCGGAGAAGTTGTTTAAGCGTCTTCCGGGCGTTAAGTAAGG
The DNA here is from genome assembly GCF_963676855.1 of uncultured Anaeromusa sp. NCBI lineage: Bacteria > Bacillati > Bacillota > Negativicutes > Selenomonadales > Sporomusaceae > Anaeromusa > uncultured Anaeromusa sp. Next base: position 3,491,857 of record NZ_OY781460.1, on the reverse strand, counting down.
GAAACATCTAGTCTGAACGGGTTTTGGAGAAGGAGGCCTCGGCATGAAGAAAAACAGCAGTCTCTCGCCAGTCAGTGAACTATGGCAGGAGCGGCATCCTTGCTTGAGCGCCAAAGCGCATCAGCGATATGGGCGTATGCATTTGCCGGTGGCGCCGGTGTGCAATATTCAGTGTCGCTTCTGCAGTCGGGGCATTTGCAAAACAGGTCAACGTCCCGGGACGGCGCAGCAGCTTTTGACGCCGGAGCAGGCGGCGGAAAAAGTGGAACAAGCGTTGAAATTGTGCCCGCAGCTGACGGTTATCGGCGTGGCTGGGCCAGGCGACGCTCTGGCCAGCCCTCATGCATTGGAAACGTTTCGTCTTTTGCAGAAGCGGTATCCGCATTTGATTTTCTGCCTCAGTACCAACGGCCTGCTGCTATGGGAAAAGGCGGCGGCTTTGGCCGAAGCAGGCGTCAAAAGCGTAACTGTGACTATGAACGCTGTAGATGAGGCGATTTTGCCGCGAATTTGCTCTTCTGTTCTCTATAATGGAAAACGACTGACTGAGGAATGGGGAGCGAAACGGCTGATTTACGCGCAAATAGCCGGTATCCGCCGGGCTGTGCGCCTCGGAATGAGCGTCAAGGTCAATGCGGTATTGGTGCCTGGCGTCAACGACAAGCATATTGGTGAAATTGCCAAAGTGGCTGCCCAAAGCGGCGCCTCGTTTTTCAATGTGATCCCGTTGCTGCCGCAGAACGAGTTTAAGGATTGGCGCGAGCCTACGTGCGACGAAATTGAAGCAGCTCGGGCGGCGGCGGAAACTCATTTGCCAGTGTTTCGTCATTGCCGGCGCTGCCGGGCCGACGCTTGCGGTATTCCCGGCGGCGAAGATTTTGCAGATCAACTGTATACCAGCCGCGTCGAAACATTTTCGCATGGCTGAATTTTTGTAAGGGGGAAGCACTATGGCGCGGAAGGTGGCGATCGCCAGCAGCGACGGCGTTTTTATCAATCAGCATTTCGGGCGGGCTCAGCAATTTCAGATTTATGCGTTAGATGCGCAGCTGCAAAAATTTGTGTTGGAGGAAGTGCGGCAGACGCAGGGGATTTGCAGTCAACAGCAGCACCAGCCATCTTTGTTGAGCGAGAAAGTGGCGGCCTTGTCTGACTGCCAAATGGTGTTGGCCAGCCGCATCGGGCCGGGTGCGGCGGATGCGTTGTTGGAGCGGGGCATAGAACCTTATGTAGTGGCAGACTTTATTGAGGACGCCCTGGAGAAAATAGCCGTGTTTTGGCAGCGCCAAAGGAGGTTTTTTTCTTGAAACTGTGGCTTTGGCGCGGTTTACGCCATCGGCGTTGGCAGGCGGTTGCTTTAGCGGTATCGCTGGCTTTGTCGGTGGCCTTGCTTGTGGCGACCGTGGTGTTGACGGAGGGAGTGAAGTCTGGGCTGGAGATTTCCGCGCAGCGATTAGGGGCGGATTTAGTCTTGATTCCCCGGGCTGTGCAGGTGAGGCAGCCGGAGGCACTGCTTTTCGGCGGCGAAACGGTCCCTGCTTACATGGATGCTTCTCTTGAAGCGCAGGCGCGTCAGGTGACCGGTGTGCAGGCGGTGACCGCGCAGTTTTTCCTGCAGACGCTGGAGAAAAATTGCTGCGACTTGGACAGCCCTAAACAGCTTATCGGCTATGATTCTCATACGGATTGGATTGTATCTTCCTGGACAAAGGAAGGAACAGCAGCAGCTCAAGACGATGAAATTGTTGTTGGCGCCGGAATTTCCGCGGTGCAAACGCAGGAACTGGCCGTACTGGGGCGGTTTTTTAAAATTAGGAGCGTTCTTCCAGAAACCGGAACTGCTTTGGATAATTCGTTGTTCATTTCGCTGGCCGAAGCCAGAGCTTTGGCGACGGGAAGTCCGGAATTGCAGTCTTTATGGCAAGAGAACGGATCGCCGGGTACGCTGGTCTCAGCCTTACTGATTCGGCTAAAACCGGAGGCGGATGTGTGGCAAGTGCGGCAAGAACTGGAGCAACTGGGGCCGGTACAGGTGTTGGCGGCAGGAGAAAGCAAAAAACGCGTAGAGAAGGCTGCAGGAGTTATGACGGAGGCTTTGGGCGGCGTGGCGCTGCTCGTGGCTTTGGCGGCGTTAGGACAGTTATTCCTGCGGTTTTACAGTTTTATCCGGGAACGCCGCACTGAATGGGCGTTGTATATTGCCCTAGGAGCCTCAGCGGAACGTGTGGCGGCCATGGTCTTGGCGGAAGCTGCCGTGCTAACCTTTTTGGCGGCGACGGCGGGCATGGCGGGCGGTGCGTTTTTAGGAGGTTGGCTGCTGGAAACGCTGTTTGCAGCGCAAAGCGTACCGGTTGTCTTGCCCAGTGGGGCGTGGTTGCTGCAAACAGCTGCTTTAGTGGTGCCGGGAACCATGCTGGCGGGTCTTGGGGCGGCGGCATTTCCTGCCTGGCGCTGCGGGCAAACCAAGGCGGAAACGATATTGCATTCATAAGGAGTTCTCTATGTTGGAATTAGTGGGAATCGGGAAGACTTTTGGCGGCGAAGCGGTGCTGCAGGGGATATCCTTTTGTTTGGAGCCAGGACAAACGCTGGCGGTAACAGGGCCGTCCGGTAGGGGGAAAACAACGCTGCTGGGTATCGCGTCCTTGTTGCAGTCTTCGTCGGAGGGACAAATTTTATGGCAGGGGAAGGAAGTAGCCCAAAGTGATGAAAAAGGCAAAGCCGCCTTGCGGCGCGCGCACTTTGGTTATCTTTTTCAACAGGCGAATTTAGTATCAGCGTTGACGGCGCTAGAGAATGTGGAGCTTGCAGCCTGGTTGGCGGATAAGAAAGAGACAGACAACCGGAAGAGGGGCGAAGAACTGCTGCGGCGGCTGGGATTAGGGGCTAGGCTTGCTTATTATCCGGAACAGCTTAGCCAAGGGCAGCGGCGGCGGGTCGCGTTAGCCAGAGCCTTGCTGCTGCAGCCGGCTCTTTTGGTGGCTGACGAGCCTACCAGTGACTTGGATGAGGATACGGCTCAGCTGGTGCTGGAGGAACTTTTCGCGGTACGTCAATGGAACGGAAGTTTACTTTTGGCCACACACGATCATTCGCTGGCGGCGCGGATGCAGCAGCGGCTGTCGCTTTAAGGCAGTTGCTTACAATTTCCTTTAAAATCAAAGGCGGAATCTATGTTTTTGAAAAATATGTTTGACGTAGGACGCGCTCTGTGCTACTATAAGAACATAATTTTAGAAACATGATTCCTGACTGATCAGATAACTGAAGGCCAGGGGAACGTTCCAGAAGGTGCGTTTCCTTGGCCTTTATTAATTTCAGGTTGGGAAGACTGAAAAAGAAGGAGTGTTGTCCAATGAGTTTGCCAACAAACTTGCGTACAGATACTTTAGTAGTCCATGGAGGTCAGGAACCGGATCCGACCACCGGTTCGCGGGCGGTTCCTATTTATCAGACGACATCCTATGTGTTTCATGACAGTGATCATGCGGCCAATTTGTTCGGTTTGAAAGAGTTCGGAAATATTTATACACGGATTATGAACCCGACAACCGATGTGTTTGAAAAACGGGTGGCAGCTCTGGAAGGCGGGGCGGCTGCCGTAGCTTTTGCTTCCGGCCATGCGGCGATCAGCAGTGCAATTTTCAACATCGCCCAAGCGGGAGACGACATTGTCAGCTCGTCGAGTCTCTATGGGGGCACACATAATATGTTTGCCCATACGCTGCCTAAATTAGGCGTAAAGGTAAACTTTGTTGATCCCAGCGATCCGGAAAATTTCCGCAAAGCCATTGGACCTAATACCAAAGCCATCTATGCGGAGACCATCGGCAATCCGCAGATTAACGTTCTGGATATTGAAGCGGTAGCGGCCATTGCCCATGCAAACGGCATCCCGTTGATTGTCGATAATACCTTTGCTCCGTATCTGTTGCAGCCAATCACTCATGGAGCTGATATTGTCATTCATTCGGCAACCAAATTTATCGGCGGTCATGGCACGTCCATGGGCGGTATTGTGATCGATAGCGGTAAATTCAACTGGGATACCGGTAAATTTCCCAACTTGAGCGAGCCAGACGCCAGCTACAATGGCCTGCGCTACACTAAAGACCTTGGCGATTTGACGCCTCTGGCGTACATTTTGCGTTTGCGGGTGCAGGTTTTGCGTGATTTGGGCGCTACGGTCAGCCCGTTCAATAGCTTTTTATTCCTGCAAGGTTTGGAAACCATCCATTTGCGTTTGCGCCGTCATGCGGACAATGCACTGCAAGTAGCGCAATACTTGGCGAAGCATCCGCAAGTTTCCTGGGTCAATTATCCAGGGCTAGAAGGGGATTCGCAGCATGAACTGGCGAAAAAATATCTCCCTAAAGGCGCTGGCGCTATCTTGACCTTCGGCATTAAAGGCGGTTTGAAAGAAGGCAAAGCGTTTATCGATTCGCTGCAGCTCTTCTCGTTGTTGGCCAATGTTGGCGATGCAAAATCGTTGGTTATTCATCCGGCCAGCACGACTCATTCCCAGCTAAACGCCGCAGAGCGCGCCGCTGCAGGAGCGCCGGATGATATGATCCGTCTCTCTATAGGCATTGAAGACGTAGAAGATCTCTTGGCAGATTTGGAACGCGGTTTTGCCGCTGCCCAGCAGTAAGCGATAGTTTAGTAAGACAAAATGATAAAGGGCTGATCCGAAAGCGGAAGGCCGGCAAACAGAGCGCTAAAGCGCCTGTTTGCCGGCCTTTCCTTTAGCTTGATTTTCTAGTACTACGAGAAAAGGAGGAGACAATATGTCGGTAATGATTGTAGGCGCGGACCATTTAGGAAATATGCTTAAGTATCTGGAAGACTATGGAATTAAAGAGGTTGAGCACATCTGTGGTCGCAAAACAGCGGACCGCAAGCGCTTTGAGATTTCGCGCGACACCTCCTTAGTCGTGGTACTGGTGGATTTTGTTAATCACGGTACAGCCAAACACATTAAAGAACAAGCAAAGAGTCAGGGGATCCGCACCATTTTCGCGCAGCGATCTTGGTGCTCCCTACAGCAGCAACTAGAGCGCATTGGCTTGTGCGCATTAGTTTAAATCAAAATGGTACAAGTAAAAAGGAGGCAGACCATTGGCTGATAAAAAAATCAAACAAATCGCTATTTACGGCAAAGGCGGCATCGGCAAGTCGACGACGACTTCTAATATCAGCGCCGCCTTAGCGGTGGCAGGCTATAAGGTTATGCAGGTAGGCTGCGATCCTAAGAGTGATTCAACGAATACGCTACGGGGCGGCACGTACATACCGACCGTATTGGATACGATGAGGGAAGGAAAAACGCTGCAGCCCAAAGATATTGTCTTTGAAGGATTTCATGGCGTTTACTGCGTTGAAGCCGGCGGGCCGGCTCCGGGCGTAGGCTGCGCAGGGCGAGGTATTATTTCAGCGGTGCAGCAGCTCAAGAGTCTCAAGGTATTTGAAGACTTGGACCTCGATTATGTTATTTATGATGTGTTGGGCGATGTGGTGTGCGGCGGTTTTGCTGTGCCGATTCGCGAAGGAATCGCTGAACATGTCTTTACGGTGTCGTCGGCGGACTTTATGGCGGTATATGCTGCTAATAATTTATTTAAGGGCATCAAAAAGTATTCTACTTCTCGGGGCGCTCTTTTGGGCGGCATTATCGCCAATTCTATCAGTGCACCGTATGCCAAAGACATTATTGACGATTTTGCCGAACGCACCAAGACGCAGATTATCGGCTATGTACCGCGGTCTGTTACGGTAACGCAAAGCGAGCTGCAGGGCAAAACCACGATTGAAGCTTTCCCGGCATCTGAGCAGGCCGGCGTATACAGCGCTTTGGCTGAGCGCATTGAACGGCATGAGGAATCCAAGGTGCCGTCGCCCTTAGAAGTACAAGAATTGCGGGATTGGGCCGCCAGCTGGGCGGATAATCTAGTGGCTTTGGAAACTGGCGAAGTGCGCGGTGCGGCGCAAAGCATATGAAATAGGAGAGACGCAAGATGAGCTATTTGGAAGAAAAGGAGCCGCCGCGGCGAGAAGACCGGCTTTGCGCCAGAATCGCCGGCGGCGGTGGTTTCGGACAGACCGTGCGGAAACTGCGCTGCTGCCAGACGGACGGAGAACGATCTTTTAGCCAAAATTCCATCTGCCTATTACTGCCGGCCATGGGCATTATGAATACGATTCCGGACAGTGTGGTTTTACTGCATGGCGCAGTGGGCTGCGGCTCTTCGGCGCACGGAGGCAATGCCGGCGTTCGTTCCGGTCATGCGCAACGCTGGGGAGTTCCCCGCAACGGTACCTGGGCTTCCACCGCTTTGGGGGAGACCGAGATTATCGGCGGCGGCGAGGAGAATCTGGCCCAAGCTATTACCGATATTGATGAGCGTTTAGCTCCCAAAGTGATTTTTGTTGTGGCTGGTTGCGTACCGGGAATTATCGGCGACGATATCCACGGAGTCATCAACCAGCTGCAGCCGCAGGTAGAAGCGAAATTACTGGCGGTGCATTGCGAAGGCTTTAAGACCAAGATCTGGGCTACCGCGTATGATGCGGTCTATCACGATATTGCCAGAGTGTTGCTGCCGGCGGAAGAAGAAACGGAGGCATCTCCGCCTAAGCGACCAACCATTAATGTCATGAACGTCGGCTCCATGGGGCGAGTGGATGAAGTTGAGCTGGAGCGCCTTTTGAACGCCTTGGATTTGGAGGCTAATTTTTTTCCGGTCTTTACGAAGCCGGAGTCATTTCAGAGAATGAAGCAGGCGTCCTTGTCTATCAGTACCTGCCCGACCCATGATGATTACCTGCTGCAGCATCTAAAGGAAACCTATGGCGTTCCTTACCAGCTACAGCATATGCCCATCGGCATCCGCAACACCGGTGAGTGGCTGCGCAGCATTGGCGGCCACTTCGGGTTGCAGGAGGAAACAGAAGCGCTGATTGCGGCGGAAGAAGCGGCCCTGTTTGAAGCTCTTAAGCCATTGCAGGAACATTTTGCAGGAAAAAAAGTATTTGTCAGCGCCGGAGAGTTCCGGGCGCTGTCTACAGCGATTTTATTGGCGGAACTGGGCCTGGAAGTAGTGGCAGTGCGTGCCTATCATCATGATGAATTTGCTGAAAGCGAATATGAGAAGCTGGCGGCCATAACAAAAGATGATTTTACGCTCAATATTGCCAACTGCCAGCCATATGAGGAAGCCAATCTCATTCGTCGCATTCAACCGGACTTGTTTTTGGGGCATATGAGCGCCAATAGTACCGCAGCCAAGCTGGGTGTAGCGACTACCGCTATTTATCAAGTAGGCTTGCAATTTATGGGATATCAAGGGGCTTTCCAATTGGCGCGGCGGGTATACCGGCAATTGCGCAATCCAAATTTCAATTATAAGCTGCGGGACAATCTGCGGCTGCCGTATCGCGACAGTTGGTACGAACAGCCGCCGTTCTTCTACTTGCGGCAGCCAGAAGGGGGCGAGGACTAATGGCGGCATGGATTGAGAGGCCCCGTTTTACTTGCTCTCTAGGAGGAGCAGTAGCGGCGGTAACGGCCTTGCCTAAAGCGATACCTGTTTTGCACGGACCTTCCGGCTGCGCTGGTAATCTGGCTTGGACTCAGGCGGGCGGCTGCGGCTTGCAGGTAGGCGGCTATTGCGGCGGCTTGAGTTTGCCCGGCTCCAACCTGCAAGAGCGCGAGGTGGTTTTTGGCGGTACAGAGCGGCTGGAGGAACAACTGCGTAATACGCTGGACGTAATGGACGGCGATTTGTATGTGGTGCTCAGCAGCTGCGTGGCAGACATTATTGGCGATGACGTAGCCTCGGTAGTGAACTCTTTCGCCGCTCAAGGCGCACCGGTCATTCAGGCGGAGACGGGCGGATTCAAGGGCAACTCCTATCGCGGCTACGAGCTCGTAGTGGAAAGCTTGCTGACGCAGTACGCTAAGACCGAAGGAGAAAAAGAAAAACGCCTGGTTAATCTTTGGGGGCTGCCTCCTACATTTGACGTTTTTTGGCGAGGGAATTTGCAGGGTTTACGAGACCTTCTGGGCAAGCTGGGACTCGAAGTCAATACTTTCTTTACCGTGGAAGACAACTTAGAACGTATCAGTCGAGCTGGTCAAGCAGCTCTGAATATTGTCGTATCCGATACGGTTGGCGTGGAAGCAGCACAAAAAGCGCAGGAACTTCATGGCACGCCATACCTGGCGTTACCCCTGCCGATTGGTCCGACTGCAAGCGCCGATTTTTTGCGGCAAGTTGCCAAGCAACTCCGACTTTCTAAAAAAGCGGAAGCGGTCATTGCGGACGAACAAAAACGGTTCTATCACATTTTGGAGCCCTTGGCGGACTGCTTTGTTGATATGGAATTGCAGCGGTATGCGGCGGTTGTTGGCGACGGCAATTATGCTGCGTCGCTTACGCAGTTTTTGACGCAGGATTTGGGCTGGATTGTAGAGGCCGTGGCGGTGACTGACGTGCTGAAGGACGAGCAAAAGGAATTTCTCCAACAGCGCATTGCGGGAGCAGCGGGAGATGTGGCGCCGGAGGTGATTTTTTCGGGCAATACCAGCACCATCCGCAAAGAGGTGCGCGATGTCTGGAAACAGCGCACGCAGAAAACCGGACCGTATGTTCACGGCCCTAACCCCGCTTTTGTCGTGGGCAGTTCCTTTGAAAGAGAGTTGGCGGCAGACCTAAACGCAGGGCATTTGAGCGTCAGCTTTCCTGTGGCGAACCGGGCGGTCCTGGATCGGGGCTACAGTGGTTATGCAGGCGGCTTGCACTTAGTAGAAGATTTGCTGAATGCGATTGTAGCCGGTCGTTAAAACAATGGTTTCAAAGTAAATGAAAAGGCTATAAAAGAAATTGGAGGGAATAAGCATGAGTAAGATTGCAAATACGTTGACTGAACTGATTGGAGGTACGCCGCTTTTGCGTCTGCAGCAGAAGGAAGCGGATACGCAGGCGGAGGTATTGGTGAAGCTGGAGTTCTTCAATCCCGGCGGCAGCGTCAAAGACCGTATCGGTTTCAGCATGATCCAGGCGGCGGAAGAACAGGGGTTATTGAAAAAAGGCAGCGTCATCATTGAGCCTACCAGCGGCAATACCGGCATTGCCCTGGCCTTTGTGGCGGCAGCTAAAGGCTATCGCATCATTTTGGCCATGCCGGACACGATGAGCATTGAACGGCGCAACTTGCTCAAAGCCTATGGCGCGGAACTGGTTTTGACTCCTGGCGCTGAAGGCATGAAGGGCGCTGTGCGTAAAGCCGAAGAGCTGGCAGCGGAGATTCCCAACTCCTTTATTCCCCAGCAATTTCAAAACCCAGCCAATCCGCAGATTCACCGGGAAACTACGGCCAAGGAAATTTGGGATGACACGGACGGCAAGGTGGACATTCTGATCGCTGGCGTAGGAACGGGCGGGACCGTGACTGGTACCGGCGAAGCCTTGAAAGAGTTAAACCCCAATATCCAAGTCGTGGCGGTAGAGCCAGCCTCTTCGCCGGTCCTGTCCGGAGGCCAGCCTGGACCGCATAAAATCCAGGGGATTGGCGCTGGTTTTGTGCCAGATGTCTTTAAAGCGGAAGTCATTGATGAAATTTACCAGGTGAAAAATGAAGATGCTTTTGCTACGGCGAAGCGCCTGGCAGTGGAAGAAGGGCTTTTGATCGGCATTTCCTCCGGTGCAGCGGCGTATGCAGCGCTGCAACTGGCGAAACGTCCGGAGAACAAAGGTAAACGCATTGTCGCGATTCTGCCGGATAACGGGGAACGCTATTTGAGCACGCCGGTATTCCAAGATTAAGGCTACGGAACCACAGCTTTATTCACATCTCGCGCAAACGCGGATCTTTTTCCGCCAGCCTTTGTCAGAAAGCCGCGGCATAGCACCACTATGCCTGTGTTTTCTTTCGCGGCTGACGGAAAAATTTCTCGCATTTTCGGAGTGTTCATTAAAGCAGTGGCTCCTTAATGATTCAGGTGCGAAAAATGAGAAAGTTGAAAGGCTTTCTCTGCTGAGTATTAAAATGTTGGGTCATTACATAGTAAGAAAGGACGATGAGCATGTCGGCAGAAAAAGAACAGCTTTTGGCAGCGTTGGCTGACGCGGTTGTGGAGATGGAAGAGGAAAAGGCCGCGGCGTTGGCTAAGGAGTATGTGGCTAAAGGTTTTGACGCGTACGAGGGAATTGGGCAAGGATTGTCGGTGGGCATGGAACGGGCCGGGCAGCTTTTTGAAGAAGAAGAGTATTTTATTCCGGAGCTGCTTCTTTGCTCGGATGCCATGTATGCCGGGGTGGATGTGTTGAAGCCTCGTATTAAAAAAGAAGCGACCGATGTGCAGCATGGTGTTGTTTTGGGCGTTATTGAAGGCGACACTCATGACATCGGCAAGAACTTAGTGAAAATCATGCTGGAAAGCGCCGGCTATAATGTTGTTGATTTGGGACGCGATGTGCCTCCGGCAAAATTTATTGCCAAAGCGCAAGAAATTGGCGCAAAAATCATTGCCGCCTCTACGTTGATGACTACCACGATGGAGGGGCTGAATGAAATCGTCCGACAACTGGATGCAGCCAATATTCGTCAGGAATATAAATTTCTGATTGGCGGCGCTCCTATTTCTCAGTCCTTTGCTGATAAAATTGGTGCTGACGCCTATGCGGACAACGCGGCGGAAGCCGTGCGACTGGCCGACCAGCTTGTGGGAGGCGCAGCGTAAATGTCTAAAGATCTCCTGACGCCGTTAGAACGGCTGCAGGCGTATAATCAGGGGCGGTCCATTGACCGCCTTCCTTGCGTACCCATTGTAGGCAATACAGCCGCCAGGGTTATTGGCGTCAAAGTATCGGAGCTTCGCAACAACGGTAAATTGATTGCTAACGCGCAAGTGGCGGCGTATCATCGTTTTGGATATGATGTTATCCGTATTTTTACCGACCTGTATACCATGGCCGAAGCTATGGGAGCGCAGGTTCATTATCCGGAAGACGAAACGGCTTACTTAAAAGAACCTGCTATTAACGATATCAGCGAAATAGATCGTTTGCGTCCAGCGGACCCCTATCGAGACGGGCAGCTGCCGCAGCACTTGGAGGCCATCGAGCGGGCTGTAGAAGCAGTCGGCAAGGAAGTGCCGGTAACCGGTGCTGTGACGGGGCCTTTTACGAATGCTTCCTTCTTGGTAGGTCCGGAGCAACTAGTGCGTCTTGTGGGCAAGAACCCAGACGCAGTGCATCGTTTGTGTGAGATTTCCCTGGAAAGCTCTTTGGCGTATGCGAAAGCCGTCATTGATAAGGGCGGTATTCCCAGTTTGACTGATGCTATGTCGTCAGGGACGATTATCAGTCCTAAACAGTTCGAAGAATTTTCCCTGCCTTATTTGAAACCGTTGATTGATTATTGTCATTCCCGTGGCAAGGGAGTTACGCTGCACATTTGCGGCAAGACGTCGAAAATATGGAGTAAAATGTGCGATGCCGGTGCGGACTGTTTGAGCATTGACAATGCCGCCAGTTTGTTAGAGGCCAAACAGCTGGTAGGAAATCGGGCGCGCCTGATGGGCAATGTCAAGCCGTCGGAGGTTATGCTGCAAGGTACGGTAGAGGAGGTTCGTCAGGCGGTGCGCGAGTGCGTGGCGCAGGCGGGAGATAGCCCTAAAGGGTTGATTGTGGCTTCCGGCTGTAGTCTGCCTACAGAGACTCCTTTTGCTAATATTGACGCGATGCTGGACGCAGTGAGGGAACTGGGAGATCCGCGAAAGAATTTGTAATGCGAGGTGTACCGACATGGGGGCATTGACGCCTAAAGAGCGGCTCTTAAAAGTGTTGAACAAACAAGAAGTGGATCGGCCGCCTGTTATTTGTCCCGGCGGGATGATGAATGCGGCCATTGTAGAAATCATGGAAGAAAGCGGACACGCTTTTCCCGAAGCTCATAGTGATGCAGCCTTGATGGCGGCCTTGGCTGCCGATGTGGCGGCACAAAGCGGCTTTGAAAATTTGGGCCTGCCCTTCTGCCTGACAGTGGAAGCCGAAGCCTTGGGCAGCGAGGTAACCTATGGTTCCTTGATTTGCGAACCGAAAATTACTAGAGAGCTTTATGGACGCTCTCAGCAAGTCTGCTTTTTAAATACGGCGGAAATGGTCGAAGATGGCCGAGCGGCGGTAGTAAATGAAGCGGTAGGTCTTTTGGCCCGACGTTTCCCGGAGCTGCCGGTAATCGGCAATTTATCAGGACCCATCAGCACGGCGGCATCGTTAGTAGATCCTATTGCTTTTTTAAAAGACTTGCGCAAGGATCCGGAAGCGGCTCATCGGGTGCTGGAGTATGTATGCCGATTGCTGATTGCTTTTGCGCAAAAAATGGTACAGCAGGGCGCCGATGTGATTGCTATCAGTGATCCAACAGCAACCGGTGAAATTCTTGGACCCAAAATGTTTGCGGATTATGCTATTCCTTACTTGAATCGTGTCATCGACGCGGTGCATGAGGCCGGTGCGCCGGTTATCGTTCATATCTGCGGTGATTTGGGGCCTGTGAAAAAACACTTGCCGGCACTTCGCGCCAACGCTATCAGTACGGATGCGCTGGTGGATTTGCGCAAACTCAAGGAAGAGCTGCCACAACTGACAGTGATGGGAAATCTCAGCACCTATTTGTTGGAATTTGGCCCTGCGGAACGTGTGGCGAAACGGGCGTCTGTACTGGTGGAAGAAGGCATTGATATTATTGCGCCGGCTTGCGGTTTGGGTACGGCAACCAAGCTGGCTCATATTCAAGCCATGACAGCTGCGGTGAAAGGAGGCGCCTAATGGGGCAGGTCGTTTTTCAGCACCAAGGAAAAGAACATACAGTATCGTTTCAAGATGGAGATACGTTGTTGGCGGTAGCACGCCGGGAAGGCCTGCTGTTGCCTTCTCCTTGCAATGGCAATGGGACCTGCGGCAAGTGCAAAGTGCATGTGCAGCAGGAGGGAGAAACAGCCCGAGAAGTGCTGGCTTGCCATACTGAGTCGGCAGAAGGGATGCATATCGTCATTCCCGAAGGCAAGGACGGCAGTCAAGTGCAGATCCTGCAAGAAGGGCATGCTTTATCAGTTGATGTAAAAAGCCGCCTGCGCAAGGAATATGTTGCCGCAGAAGATTTTACGCAGATTTGGGCGGGGGAAGCTTTATTAGGCATAGAAGCAGGCAATACTTCTAACGAACTGTATGGAGTGGTTGTGGATATTGGCACAACCACTCTTGTAACAGCCTTGTTTGACTTGCAAAGCGGCCGTGAGCTTGCTGCTACGTCGGCTCTCAATCCCCAAAGTCATCATGCACAAGACGTGCTTTCGCGCATTCGGCTGGCTTCGGAAGACGAAGGCTTAGAGCTCTTGCATGGTCAATTTATTGATATCTTAAATGAAATGACGCAGCAAGTAGCCGCTAAGGCGAGCGTTTTGCGGCAGAGTATTTATGAATTCATTTTCAGCGGCAATACGTGCATGCTGCACTTGGCGGTAAAAGAAACTCCAGCTTCTTTAGGGAAATTCCCTTATACGCCCATAGTGGAAGGGGACTGCTACTACCAAGCGGCGGCGTTGGGGCTTGAAGCGTCTTCTTTTGCCCAAGTGTATTTGCCGCCGGTTTTGTCGGCCTATGTAGGGGCGGATATTACCTCCGGCGTTTTGGCAGCAGGTTTGGCAGAGCGCCAAGGAATTACTCTTTTCGTAGATATTGGCACCAATGGAGAGATGGTGCTGGCTGCTGACGGCAAGCTGATTGCCACGTCTACCGCAGCCGGGCCGGCGTTTGAAGGCATGAATATTTCCTGCGGCATGCGGGCCGCGCCGGGGGCCGTCGAAAAATTCACCGTAACCGAGGACGGTCCTGTGGCGCTGACCATTGGCAAGCAGCCTCCAGTAGGCATTTGCGGCAGCGGTCTCTTGGATATTGTCGGCCAATTGGTGCGGCACAAAGCCATTGGCGGTAATGGCAAACTTTCTGGCGGCAAAGCGGCGGCTGCGTTGCAAGACAGTTTAATCGAAGTGGATGGGAAACTTGCTTTTCAGGTGGCGAGCGGCGTTCATTTATCGCAGAAAGATGTACGGCAGGTGCAACTGGCTAAAGGGGCTGTGCGGGCGGGGATTGAAGCACTCCTAAATGGTTGCGGAGTGGCTGCAGCCGATGTAGACAAGGTGCTGATTGCCGGCTCTTTCGGCTATCATTTGAATCCGGAGAGTCTGCTGGATATCGGGCTTTTACCGCCGGAAACAGCCGGGAAGATTGAATTTTTGGGCAATACGTCAAAAACAGGCGGACAAGCCTTGCTTTTGAATGAGGACTTACGCTCGGATATGGCGCAAGTGGTGGAAGGCGCGCAAGTGCTGGAACTGGCGACAACCAAGGATTTTGACCGCCTCTTTGTGCAGTGCCTGGCCTTTTAAGGAGCCGCTGCTTTACCCACATCTCACGTCAAAACGGTTCTAGGGTTCTAATGGTTGCGTATGAATTTTAGCTGGCAAGGAGTAGAAGCATGACCAAAAAAGAAAGCTTAAGCTGCAGCGACTGCGGCGTTTATAATTGTTTTCGGCAAGAAAAAGACTTTCCACCATTTTGCCTGACAACTCAGGGGAATGAGGAAGACTTGGCGGAAGCGGTGAAGCTGTATCAAGGGAATGGTTTGACTGCCAAAATGGCCCGGGCGGCCGCGGAAATCGAAGGGACCTATTACGGGCGACTGACTCGCGTGGAAGAGATTATCCAGTTTGCTAAACGCATCGGCGCTAAGAAAATTGGCATTGCCAGCTGTGTCGGCCTGATTCAGGAAACCAAGGTGTTTTGCCGCATTCTTGAAGCGAAAGGACTAGAAAGCTACAGCGTACTATGTAAGGTCGGCTCTGTGGACAAGACGGAAATTGGTATTCCTGAAGAGCTAAAAGTGGCCAAGGGTTGCTTTGAAGGTATTTGTAATCCTGTATTGCAGGCCAAAATATTGAACCGTCAAAAGACGGATTTGAATGTCATTAACGGTTTGTGCGTGGGCCATGATTCGTTGTTTATCAAATACTCCAAAGCTCCTGTGACAAGCCTGATTACCAAAGACCGCGTTACTGGGCATAACCCGGCGGCGCCTCTTTACACCAGCGGGTTTTACTATAAGCGTTTGTTTGACGAGGAAAAATAAATAAGCTGATCGGAAACACCGAAGGCTAAAGAAACTTTGCAGAAGGGTTTCTTTAGCCTTTCTTGCAGAAAAGAGGTGGAATTTAATGGTTTATCAAGGCTTTAAGGAATGGCTGACGCCGAAAGAACGCTTGGCGGCGATGCGCGCGGGAAAACCGTATGACCGGGTTCCGTGCGATCCTTTTATTGGCCCCTTTGCAGCCAAGGTTGCGGGAATTTCTGTTGCCGAATACCATCGCTCCGCAAAAAAAATGGCGGAATCTCAGCTAACAGCTTACCGCAAATACGGCTATGACGAAGTAGGCTTATCCATCAGGGTTGCTACGTTGCGTGCGTTAGGCGAGACCGTTGTCTATCCGGAAGAAGCCGCCCCGTACATAACGGATCGGTTGATTGCCGGACCGGACGATTTAGAACGTCTGAGCCCATTGGAACGGCTGGACGATCCCTACTTGCAGGCTGCTTTTGAAGCGGCGGAACTATTGGTAGGCGAAGTTGGCGGGGAAGTGCCGGTCTCTGTCGGAATTCGCGCTCCTTTTAGCACCGCAGCCACCTTGCGTGGCGTAGAGGACTTTATGAAAGATTTATACTATGCGCCGGAGTTTGCTCATCGGATTTTGCGCTTTGCGTTGGCAAGTACGCTGCCGTTGATTCGTAAAATTCACTCGCTAGGGGCGCTAGTCAGCATTTCTGATCCGGTAGCTTCAGGAAATTTGATTTCGCCGAAGCATTACCGCGAATACGCCTTTCCTTATTCTCGAGATTTGATTCAAGCCATTCGGACCATCGGAGGCGCAGCGCCGACCTTGCATATTTGCGGCAATACGGCGAAGATTTGGCAAGATATGGCGAACACGGGCGCGGGGGCCTTGAGTGTGCAAGACGGATTGGACTTGTCCTTGATGAAGCAGCTAGTAGGCGGGCGTGTTACGATTGCCGGCAATGTGCGTCCTACCGAGGCCATGTATTTGGGCACGCCGCAGGATGTTGAAGCCGACGTTATTAAAGGCCTAGCGCAGGCGAAAGACAATCCTAAAGGGTATATTGTACAACTGGGCTGCGTATTGCCCCTTACTTCGCCGGAAGAAAATCTTCAAGCGTTTATGGAAGCGGTACGGAGACATGGGCAATACCAAAGAGAAGAGGAGAAATTAGCATGAAACAAATTCGTCTGGTGATCCTAGCCTTGGTGGCGATGGCACTTCTTATCAGCGGCTGCGGTAGTCAAAAAAGCGGCAGTGACGCAGCGCCAAGTGGTGAAAAAATCAAATTAAATATTGGGTATTTGCCGGCCATAGGAGATGTGCTTTTCTTTGTGGCAAAAGAAAAAGGATTTTATGAGCAAGAGGGCTTGGATGTTTCTATGTTTCAATTCACCAATGGCGGTGAAGGGCTGAACGCTATCAAAAGCGGCAAATTAGACGTAGGGGCTTTTGGTACAGCAGGTCCTCAGACCTTCATTGCCAAAGGAACTCCTTTTACGGTGATTGGCGGCATGCAAAGCGAAGGGCATGCTATTATTGCCAAACCGGAAAATGCGGAACGCTTTAAAAACATTCAGGGCTTTGTCGGCGCCAAAGTGGCGACAGTGCGCCTGGCTACCGGTGATGCTGTGTGGCGCTCTGCTATGACGAAAGCAGGGATTGATTGGAAAACGCAAGTAAATATTCAAGAGTTTGATAATCCTACGGCTGTGCTGGAAGCAGTGAAAAAGGGCAGTGTTGATGCAGGAAATATATGGGTTCCTTTTTCGGAAATGGCGGAAAAGCAAGGTATGCAGATCGTGGAATGGTCGTCCGAGTATATGGCGGGTCATACTTGCTGCCGCGTAGTGGCGTTGGCGGATAAGGTGCAGAGTAATCCAGATGCGTATGTGCGCTTAAGCCGGGCTCATATCCGCGCCTATGACTACTATCTAAACCATCAGGATGAGACGGTAGACATCATCAGCAAATACGTAAAATTAGACAAGGAATTGATTAAGAAAGCAACCTATAGCGGTCATATCCAAAGTATTCCGGATCCGGATAAAAAACGTTTTACCGCTTTTTGGGCGGCGATGAAAACAGCTGGCTATATTCAAAGCGATATTGATATTGCCAAGTTTGTCAATGCGGAAATTTATCATCAGGCGCTAAAAGAATTGTTGGCGAAAGAGCCGAACAACAAGACCTATTTGCAACTGGAAAAAGACTATGCTGTCAATGATCAATAAAGATGTATTGCCTGGGTGATTCTATGGAAAAAGCATGGTCCGACTCGGTCAAAATTCGAACCGGGCCATGCTGAAAAGGAGGGGCCGATTGTGCTGCAGTTGGAGAATGTATCATTGCGTTATGATAAAAACACGGAAGCGTTGGCGTTGGAAGATGTTTCTTTTCATGTGGCGCCAGGAGAACTAGTGGCGATTGTCGGTCCCAGCGGCTGCGGCAAAAGCACCACGCTTTCTTTGCTAGCGGGTCTGACTCAAGCAAACGCTGGAAGTATTAAATTGCGTGGAGAGCCGATTACAGGCCCTGGTCTCGACCGGGCCGTTGTTTTTCAAGAATACTCTCTATTTCCCTGGATGACGGCAGAGGAAAACATTCGTTTTGCCTTAGAACAGGTTGGCATTAAAGATAAAAAGAAGGCTAAGGATTTTTTGAATCAAGTTGGTATTGCTGAGGCGGCTCACCAATATCCGAGTTCTCTTTCCGGCGGTATGCGGCAGCGTGTAGCCATTGCCAGAGCCTTTGCTCTTGGCGCGCCGGTATACCTTCTTGACGAACCCTTTGGCGCCGTCGATGCCCGCAATCGTATTCGTTTGCAGGACTTGCTACTGCGTTTGTGGCAGGAAGGGGCGGAAAAGAAAACCATTGTCATTGTGACACATGATATTGAAGAAGCCATTTACTTGGCTGATCGGGTTATTGTTTTTACGCCTGGTCCTGGAAAGGTACTCAAGGAAGTCGAAGTTCCCTACGAACGACCCCGCAATCGCTATCATTTAACAAGAGATAAATCGTACATTGCTTTGCGTAATGAATTGCTGGCTTTGTTGCAAAATGATTTGCTCGATGAACTCACAACCGTAGAAGGAGGGAGCGGCATATGACGCGCAAAACAAAAGACCGAGTGGTTTTAGTGGTTATTATTTTGGCGTTGTGGAAAGGGTTTACGCAATTTGGCAATCTTGACACCTTGCTGTATCCCTCGCCAGAGACAGTGGCCGGACTGTTGTGGGAGGATCGGGCGCTCTTTCTGGAAAGCCTGCGCAGTTCCTTTGTCTTGCTGATAGGAGGAGGCTTGTTAGCGGTAATTACGGCTATTCCTTTAGGCTTGGTGGTGGGATGGTACCGCAGACTGTATGAAGTATCAGAGCCGTTAATGAATCTTCTGGGCCCAGTACCTCCCATTGTATACATACCTTATGCTATTGCCTTGCTGCCGACCTTTCAGGGGGCCTCCATTTTCATTATTTTCATCGGCGCTTTTTGGCCGCTCTTCTTAAATACGGTTATTGGCGTAAGGGGTGTGGAAAGAGGACTTCTTTATTCAGCGCGTACTTTAGGAGTTAGTCAGGTGACGATGCTTTGGCGCATTTTGCTGCCGGGAGCGTTGCCGCAAATTTTTGCCGGAGGCATGATTAGCTTGGTTATGTCCTTTATTCTGCTTACTGCTGCTGAAATGATCGGCGCTACCAGCGGCTTAGGGTGGTACGTAAAAAACTTTGCCGATTTTGCCGATTACCCTCGCGTGGTGGCTGGCATTGTGGTCATTGGCGCTGTAGTTTCAGTATTGTTAGTCTTTTACAATGCCTTGCAGGCCTATTTGCTGCGTTGGCGGCCGGTGCGGCGGGACTGACGATGCGAAAAATAAAGAATATGCGGCCGCCATGGTTGTTGTTGGCGCTGCTTGGATTTAGTCTTGCTATTGTATTAGAGTACTATAAAATACTATCTTGAAATAACAACTGGTAGGCGAATTGGCAGTTGTGTTAGCTTGCGGGGGAAAAAGCAAAAGGCGAAGGAGGAGTTGTTATGAGTTCGCGTAAAACGATTTTGTCGGTGATTCAACCAACAGAAGCGCAGCCGTCGGGGCGGCTGCCGGTGGCATTGCTGTCCGGCGGGACCTGGTCGTTTTTGCAAAAAGGTTTGGATTTGAAAGATGTCCTGGAAAAGCCGGAATTGGCAGCGCCGGTTCTGGAGGAGGTAAATCAAACGGTGCAATCGGACATCATCTGGCCCGGATCCGGGTATCATAATCTACCGGTGCATGTGTTTGGCGGCAAACTAAAATTTCGCGAACACGGCAACATCGACATTATACAATCGGCTTTTGCCAGCCTGGCTGATTTGGACAAGGCGGAGGTTTCTTTGTTGGACAAGCATCCCTGGATTGTTTCCGTGCGCCAAATGATTCAGGAAGTGAATCAGCGCAGCGGTGCTGAGTATCTGATTGGTACTTCCAGTTGGGGACCGTTTACGTTGGCGGGACAGTTTTATGGCGTTGAAAATTTGCTGGGCGGTCTTTATAAAGATAAGGCGGGAATTAGGGCGCTTTTGGATTTTATTACCGAACTCTGCTATCAGTATCTGGCGCCAGCTATTGTTCGGGGCGCTAAACTGATTTCTATTGCCGAACCTACGGCGTCGGGAGATTTGATCTCCCGCAGGCATTTTGACGAATTCGTAGCGCCGTATCTGCAGAAGCTGATTGCTCGGCTGAAACAAGACGGCGCGCTGATTGCCCTGCATATTTGCGGCAATATACAGGACCGTGTAGGATTAGCGCCGGACTTGGGCGTGGATTTGCTTTCGGTAGACTTCAAGGTGGATTTGAGTAAAGCCGCCCATGAATTGGCTGGACGTACCGCGTTGGCAGGCAATTTGAATCCGGTGCTGCTGCGGGAAGGGACTCCCGATAGTATTGCTCGTGAGACCACCAGAATTTTACAAGAAGCGGGAAATTGGCCGCGCTTTGTCTTGATGCCCGGCTGCGACGTGCCGGCTCGGGTGCCTCTAGAAAATCTGCAGACTTTTTTTGCCATAGGACGGCAGTGGCAAAAGAGCGCGGCCTGAGCTTCTGCGTCGTGAAAACGGAATCATTTTATAACAATGAAATCGTCAGCTGATTGTAAAAACAAAGGCTGCTGCTTCATCCTTTAAGGGGGTGTATCAGCGGCTTTTTCTGTTGAAAAATCAGGAAGCGAAGGAGCGGAACTATGATTGCCGTTAAAAATGTAAGCAAAGTATATAGCACGCCGCAAGCCAAAGTACAGGCATTGCAGGATGTAAGCTTGGAGATTGAAGCAGGAGACATCTTTGGCATTATCGGTTTCAGCGGTGCTGGCAAGTCTACCTTGGTGCGTTGCCTAAACCGGTTAGAGGAGCCGGATTCAGGGTCAATAATCATTGATGGTCAGGAAATTACCGCTCTAGACAAGGGGCAGCTGCGGCTGGCCCGGAGAAAAATCGGCATGATTTTTCAGCAGTTTAACTTGCTTGACGCTAAAACGGTCTTTGAAAATGTCGCCTTTCCATTAGAAGTTTCGGGCTACCCCAAAGCGCAAATCCGGGCCCGCGTGGAGGAAATTCTTGAGTTGGTTGGGCTGCAGGATAAGGCGAATGCATATCCTTTGCAATTGAGCGGCGGCCAAAAGCAGCGCGTCGGCATTGCAAGAGCCCTATCGAATGAGCCGACAGTGCTTTTGAGCGATGAAGCTACGTCAGCGCTGGATCCGCAGACAACCTATTCCATCCTAGAGTTGTTGAAAAGCATCAATGAGAAGCTAGGACTGACCATCGTACTGATCACCCATGAACTGGATGTGTTGAAGCATATTTGCAACAATATGGCGGTGATGGAACGCGGGCAGATTGTAGAAAAAGGAACCGTAGAAAAGTTTTTCTTTAATCCCGAAAGCGATACCGCAAAAAGCTTTATCAATATCTTAGAAGGCTTTCAGGCTAAACGCATCTTTCGAGAGGGGGAAGGGATTTGAGCGATGATTTGTTAGATTTGTTGTTGGTCGGCTCTGGCGAAACCTTGTATATGGTGCTGCTATCCACGTTTTTCGCAGCGCTCATTGGCTTGCCATTAGGGGTTCTTCTGGTAGTTTCGCAAAAAGGGCATGTGCTGGAAGCGCCTCGCTTTAATAAGGTGTTTGACACGGTGATCAATATTGTTAGGTCGTTTCCTTCTATTATTCTTATTGTGGTTCTCTTGCCTTTGTCTAGGCTGCTTGTGGGAACGACGCTGGGAACCAATGCGGCGATTGTGCCTATTTCCATTGGCGCCGCTCCGTTTTTAGCCCGGATTATTGAAAATTGTCTGCAAGAAGTGCAGATAGGGAAGATTGAAGCAGCTTTGGCGGTAGGTGCGACTCCTTGGACAATCATTATCCGGGTTTTGATACCGGAAGCACTGCCGTCGCTGATTCGCGGGGTTACGATTGCCATTATCGCCATCATCGGCTTTACAGCGATTGCCGGAGCCATTGGCGCCGGAGGGCTTGGCAGCTTGGCCATTCGTTTCGGCTATTTGCGATTCCGGGATGATGTCATGTTGACGACGATTGTGATTTTGGTGATTCTTGTACAAGCAATCCAGTGGGGAGGTGACTTAGCAGCCAGGCGCATTAATCGCAAACGGTATAAATTTGATTAAGAGGAGTGTCGGATATGTTGCAAAGTCGTCGGTGGAAGCTAGTAGTAGCCGCGTTGTCGCTATCGTTGGCCGTGGGGATTGTAGGAGGATGCGGCGGCGCTAAGAAAGAGGATGCTAAAGGAACGGGAAAAGCGGAAATAACCGTTAAAGTGGGAGCCGCCTCTGTGCCGCATGCGGAGATTTTGAATTTTATTAAGCCTAAGCTAAAGCAGGAAGGCATTAATCTGGAAGTCATCGTGCCTGACAATGAAGACCAATTGAATCCATCTTTGAAGGACAAGCAAATTGACGCAAACTATTTCCAACATATTCCGTATCTTGATTCGGTGGCCAAAGAAAAGGGCTATGACTTTGTTTCCGTTGCCAAGGTGCATGTCGAGCCGATTGGCTTTTATTCGCAAAAAATAAAGAATATAGCCGAATTGAAGGACGGGGCGCAGATTGCTATTTCCAACAACCCTTCCAACGAATATCGCGGGTTGATTCTGTTGGAAAAGAACGGCTTAATTAAGCTGAAACCTGGCGTGACCCAGTATGCCGGAACCCCGAAGGATATTGTAGAAAATCCAAAACATCTGAAGTTTATTGAAGTAGATCCGGGCCAATTGACACGCGCTTTGCCTGATGTGGATGGCGCGGTCATTAATACGAATCGGATTTTGGAAGCAAAAATCGACCCGAAATCAGCTCTCTTCAGAGAAGAGGCGGATTCTCCGTACGCTAATATTCTTGCGGTCCGTAAAGGCGATGAAAATCGGCCGGAGATTAAGAAAATTGCCGAATACTTGCTGTCACCGGATGTGAAGAAATTCATTCAAGATAAATACGGCGTAGCGGTAGTGCCTGCATTCTAAAGCAGTATAGGTCAAGAATGACGCGGCGTTTTGCCGCGTCATTCGGACCTGTTTGCCTAAAACACAGAAGCTAGGAGGAGTAGCAGATGGGGAAAATCGATTTGGATGCTGCAGAGGTGCCGATTCGTGAAATTCGCTTGGGTTCTATTACGGGCTATCAAGGCAGCGCGGCGGAATTAGTGCGGTGCGGGCATGCGGGAACTTTACAGGATAGCGGCCGGAGTTTCAGTCAGTGTATGGGCTGCGGTTCGGGCAATGCTCTTTGCCAACTGTCCATGATTCAAGATGCCGTAGTGGTAAATCATGCGCCTGTAGGCTGTGCTGGGGATTTTTTCAATTACAATTTTGTTTACCGCGTAGGCCAGATGGAACGAAAACTGCAGCCGAAGATTGGACGCTATTTCAATACCAATATTGAAGAAAACGACACGGTTTTTGGCGCGACGGAAAAGCTGGCGGCGACGGTTCGGGCGGCTTATGAGAGGGTGCATCCTAAGGCTGTTTTCATTACCACTTCCTGTGCATCCGGCATTATTGGCGACGATGTAGGCGGTGTAGCGGATGAGCTGACCGAAGAATTGGGCATTCCAGTTGTGGCCTGCTTTTGTGAAGGTTTCAAATCAAAGATTTGGACCAGCGGCTTTGATTCGGCCTATCACGCGGTAGTCCGCAAAATAGTGAAAGCGTCCAAGGGAAAAACAAATAAAGTCAATGTCATTAACTTCTGGGGCAGCCATGTTTTTGATGAGATTCTTGAGCCTTTGGGGTATGAAGCGCAGTACATATTGCCTTTTTCTACAGTGGCGCAGTTAGAAACGATTTCCGAAGCGGCGGCGACCATCCAGGTTTGCCCGACGTTGGGCAGTTATCTGGGGGCTGCGTTAGAGCAGGTGTACGGCGTACCGGAAATCAAAGCCGCACCGGCGTACGGAATTGCTGCGACAGACAAGTGGTTGCGCGAATTAGGGAGAGTGTTAGACCGTGAGGCGGAAATAGAAACATTAATTCAGAAAGAGCATGCAAGAGTGCTGCCGGAGCTGGAGCGCTACCGCAAGCTTTTCCAAGGCAAACGGGCGTACTTGACGGCTGGCGCGGCACACGGCCATTCTTTGATTTCTCTTTTGCGGGAATTGGGCTTGGATGTAACCGGCGTTGCGATTTTCCATCACGATCCACTTTATGACAATGGCACGAAAGAATCGGATGCGTTGGCGCATACGGTGCAGACGTACGGCGATATAGGGCGATACAACGTATGCAGCAAACAGGCGTATGAGCTGATGAATATTTTAAATCGAGTGCGGCCGGATATTTTTATTGCCCGCCACGGCGGTATGACGATCTGGGGCGCCAAATTGGGGATTCCGACATTGCTGGTGGGAGATGAACAATTCAGCTTTGGCTATCAAGGACTTTTGAATTATGCGGAACGAATTTCAGAAATCTTTGACAACAAGGAATTTGTTACGAACTTGGCTAAACACAGCACCATTCCGTATACAGATTGGTGGCTGCAGCAAGACCCATTTCATTTTCTGGGAGGTGAGCTGCATGTCGACGTTTATTGAACAGCCGCGCTATTCGTGCGCCCTAGGAGCGCAGCAATCAGTGGTCGCCATTAAAAGAGCGGTTCCTGTCGTTCATGCGGGGCCAGGGTGCAGCGTGAAAATATGCCGTTTTATTGGGCAAGGGGAGGGCTATGCCGGAGGAAGTACTATTCCTTGCACCAATGCTAGCGAAACCGAGATTGTCTATGGTGGTGAAGGTAAGTTGCGCAGCGTCATTGACGGCGCTTTGCAAGTAATTGATGCTGATTTATATGTAGTGCTCACAGGTTGCACGTCAGATATTGTCGGTGACGATGTCGGCAGCGTTGTGGGCGAGTATCAACGGCAAGGAAAGCCGCTTGTTTATGTGGAGACAGGTGGTTTTAAAAGCAGCAACTATGTCAGCCATGAGCTGGTTGTCAACGCCATTATCGACCAATACGTCGATGTGCGCTGCGCCGATAAAACCAAGGAACAAGGTCTGGTTAATGTCTTTGCCAGCTTGCCGGACCAAGATCCCTATTGGCACGGCAATTTAGAAGAAATTAAGCGAATTCTTGAAGGCCTAGGCTTACAGGTGAATATTCTTTTTGGCGCCGGTTCCGGGGGGATTGCGGAATGGAAGACTATTCCCAAGGCGCAAGCCAATATCGTTGTGGGAGCTTGGGCGGGTTTGGGGAGCGCCAAGTATTTGCAGGAGAAGTACGGCACGCCGTATGTGCATTTTCCATATCTGCCGATCGGAGGCAGGGAAACGACTAAATTTTTGCGCCAAGTAGCGGAACAGCTAGATGTGGACGCGCAACAAGCCGATGCTTTTATTGCAGTTGAAGAAGAAAAATTTTACATGCATCTGGAACGAACGGCGGAGTTTATGCTGGAATTTCGTTATGGCCTGCCGCGGCGGTTCTATACGATTTTAGATGCTTCCTATGCCGTTGGTTTTGGCAAGTACCTTTTGAACGAACTGGGGATTTTGCCGGCGAAGCAGTTTGTTGTCGACAATACGCCGGAAGAATTTCAAGAAGACATCCGCAAGGAATTTCTTCATATCTCGGACGCTCGTGCAGCAGACGTTTATTTTTTGAATGATGGTGGTGCGGTGCAAGAAGAAATACGAAAAGATGAACATACGAAGCGAGCACTTATTCTAGGCAGCGGTTGGGACCGAGATTTAGCTAAGGATATAGGCGCCGATTTGCTGATTGTTAGTCCGCCGGTGTTTTACCGGCTTACTTTAAACTGCGGCTATGCGGGGTATCGAGGCGGGCTGCGGGTCATTGAAGACATTTATGACCGGGTGCTGGATACGTACCGGTAAAAGGAGAGAAACCATGGGGCAGAGGGTGGCGGTTGCCAGTTCGGACGGAGAACAGATTGATCTGCATTTTGGCCAAGCGTATCAGTTTTATATTTATGACTTAGACGATAGCGGGTATTCCCTGGTAGAAGTGCGCAAAGCGGCTGGTCTTTTGACGCATAATGCGGACGAAATAGCAAGAAAAACGGCGGTTTTGCAGGATTGCGACGCTCTTTTCGCTGCGAAAATAGGATTGGGTGCAATAAAGCAGTTGGCGGGGCAAAAAATTCGTATTTTTGAAACGCCTTTTGCCATGAAAGCGGTATTGTCAAAGGTAGTAGAGAAAAATATTTTAGGGGGCAAGGGCTGAACGGTGGCTTAAAAAGTTGCTTTGTATAAAGATAGGAAAGTTATGAATGGAGGAATAAAAGATGACAGTATTAGCGCAACAAGTGATCGACGTGGTAAACCAATTTGGTAAAATAGGGGTGCTGGCTACGGCGGACGGCAAGGGACAGCCGAATGAAGCTTACTTTGGCACGGCGGGAATTTTGCCGGACGGTTCTTTTTCAGTGGTGTTGGGTAATAGCCGGACTTTGAAAAATTTGCAGGAAAATCCTAAAGCTGCTTACTTAGTTTTGAGCGAGTCTCCTGTGACTTTCGCTACTAAAGGCTGGCGGCTTTACCTTCGGGTGCGCGCTATTCAAGAAGAGGGAGAACTTCTTGTTTCGACACGAGAAAAAATTGCCGAGAAAATCGGCGCCGAAGCTGCCGCGCAGTTGCAGGCCGCCGTTCTTTTTGATGTTACAGAAGTGAGACCATTGATTGATATTCCTTGAAAAACGGAGTGAAGAAATACTGTAAAAGCGCGACCTAACTTCAAAATGAAGATGGTCGCGCTTTGCAGTTGTGTAACTGATGGTGAAATCGTCTTTTGTTGTGTAGGCGACACTTGACAGGAGCTAGGTAATGATGGTACACTCATATTCAAATTGAAGACAAAGCTGATCAGACATACTGAAGGCTAAGAATCTTTTCGCGTAAGCGAAAGGGATCTTGGCCTTTTTTGTTTGTTGAAATTGGCGCAGGCCAATGCAACTCATTTTGGATTTGGGGTGATAATGTTGATTAAGCTTACAGACATAAAGAAAACGTATGCTGGCGCCAAAGAGGTTCACGCGCTCCAGGGTGTCAACTTGGAAGTGGAAAAAGGAGAAATATTCGGCGTTATTGGTCTGAGTGGAGCTGGCAAAAGTACGCTCATTCGCTGCATTAACATGCTGGAACGGCCAACGGAAGGCTCTGTTGTCGTAGACGGGCAAGAACTGACGACTCTGTCAACTGACGAATTGCGGAACGTCCGCAAGAAAATGGGCATGATTTTTCAGCATTTTAATTTGTTGTCTTCGCGGACCGTGTATGAGAATATCGCCTTTCCCTTGGAACTGGAGGGGAAGAGTCAAAGAGAAATTGAAGCGGCGGTTGTGCCGTTGCTGGAACTTGTAGGTCTGAGTGATAAGCGCAACCACTATCCGGCTCAACTGAGCGGCGGTCAAAAACAACGCGTAGGCATTGCCCGGGCGTTGGCCAATAACCCCAAGGTGCTTTTGTGCGACGAGGCGACGTCGGCTCTAGACCCGCAGACAACCAAGTCGATTTTGCAATTGCTCCAGGACATTAACCGGAAATTGAAGCTGACCATTGTACTGATTACGCATGAAATGCAGGTTATCAAAGAAATTTGCCATCATGTAGCGGTGATTGAGAACGGTCAGATCATCGAACAAGGACAAGTTCTTAATGTATTTACCGCTCCTCAGTCAGCAACCGCCAAGGCGTTCATCAGCTCGGTCATTAGCACGAATTTGCCAGAAGAAGCATGGGCTGCGCGGCCGCTTTCACCAGAGCCGTTCCTGCACAGCGAAATGGTTGTGCGCCTGACTTTTTTGGGCGAGTCAGCCAACGAGCCGGTTATTGCTCGCTTGGTACGGCAGCTTGACGTGGAAGCAAGCATTCTGTTTGGCAATGTTCATTATATTCAAGGGGTTCCTTTCGGGATTATGATTGTATCTCTTGCAGGCAGTCAAGAACGGTTGGCTAAAATTCTACCGTATTTGGAAACGCAGGATGTAAAGACGGAGGTGTTGGGTTATGTCGCCGCAAATCGTTGAGGCCTTGCTGCTTAGCTTGTGGCAGACGGTTCAAATGGTTGCTGTTTCAGCGGCCATTGCCGCCTTGTTAGGCATTCCGCTGGGCGTGCTTTTGTTGACAACCGATAAGGGGCATATTTTAGAAAATCTGCTTTTAAATCGGATTCTCGGAGCCATTGTCAACGCAACGCGCTCGGTCCCGTTCATTATTCTTATGGTGGCGATCATTCCTTTGACCCGTCTTCTTGTGGGCACTTCCATCGGTACGGTAGCGGCGATTGTGCCGTTGACCCTGGCAGCCATTCCTTTTGTGGGGCGGTTGATAGAAGGCGCGCTAAGGGAGGTTGATTACGGTTTGATTGAGGCGGCCCAGTCAATGGGGGCATCGCCGTGGGAGATCATTCGCAAGGTTTTGCTGCCGGAAGCGCTGCCTGCAGTAGTTTCTGGGCTGACCATTACGGTGGTGTCGCTTATTGGCTTTTCTGCGATGGCCGGTGTGATTGGCGGCGGTGGTTTGGGCGACTTAGCCATTCGCTTTGGTTATCAGCGTTTTCGCCCAGATGTAATGGCGGCAACGGTTGTGATTTTGATTATTATGGTGCAGGCGGTTCAGATATTCGGAGATTCCCTT
This sequence comes from uncultured Anaeromusa sp., assembly GCF_963676855.1. Lineage (NCBI taxonomy): Bacteria > Bacillati > Bacillota > Negativicutes > Selenomonadales > Sporomusaceae > Anaeromusa > uncultured Anaeromusa sp. Next base: position 3,463,536 of record NZ_OY781460.1, on the reverse strand, counting down.
TCTCGCAAAGTGAATAAAAAATAGCATTAGGAGGAATTTGAAATGAGAAAACTAACAGTATTATGGCTGGCTTTAGGATTGGTGGCGCTACTGTTGGCCGGTTGCGGCGGAGCAGCAAAAGATAATGCACCGCCAGAGAAAAAGACGATCAAAGTGGGGGTATCGGCGGGGCCTCATGCGGAAATCATGGAGGAAGTTAAGAAAGTGGCTGCCAAAGACGGCTTGGAGATCCAAATTGTTGAATTTAACGACTACATGACGCCGAATATTGCTTTGAGTCAAGGTGATATTGACGCCAACAGCTACCAGCATCAACCTTGGTTGGACAATCAGATTAAAGACAGAAAGTATGAATTTGTTGCGGCAGGCAAAACTGTTATTTTCCCCATGGGTATTTACTCGAAAAGCATTAAGCAAATTTCCGAACTTAAAGACGGAGCTGCTATCGGTATTCCCAACGATCCGGCCAATAGCGGCCGCGCCTTAGCGCTTTTGGAAAAAGCCGGCGTAATTAAATTGAAACAAGGTGTGGGCATTAAGGCGACTGTGGCGGATATTGTGGAAAATCCGAAGCATGTTAAAATCAGCGAACTCGATGCGGCGCAAATTCCCCACTCCTTGGTAGACTTGGATGCGGCCGCTATCAACACGAACTATGCCATCGTAGCGGGGCTGATTCCGACGAAAGACTCTATTGCCCTGGAAGATAGCAATTCTCCCTACGCCAACTTGATCGTGGTGCGTACCAAAGACAAAGACGATCCGGTATTCCAACGTTTGCTAAAAGCGTACCATTCGCCGGAAGTGAAAAAATGGATTGAAGAAAAATATAAAGGATCTTTTGTGCCTACTTGGTAAAGAAATGGAAAGACCGCGCAGGCGGTCTTTCTTACTACCCATAAGGAGAGAAAAGATGAAAATCACCAAGCAAAGCATTTTAAAATATGCCCAAGGTCTGGGCGCTACGCTGGTAGGTGTGGCTCCAGTATCGCGCTGGGATGAATATGGTGAAGTCGAGGAAGCTTACCGGCCTGCAGCGATCTGGCCGGAAGCCAAATCGGTTATCGTTTTGGGCGTGCCTGTTTTGCTGCCGATAGTGGAATCGACGCCATCTATCAACTATGTGGAACTGTATACTACGAGCAATATTCTGTTGGACCAGATTGCGTACCGCTTGGCGGTGCATCTCACGGAAAATGGACATGGCGCCATTTTCTTACCAAGAGATGCCTATGGCGATATTGAAATTTTGGTGCGCAAACCGCTGGCAGCATTCAGTCATGTATTTGCCGGTAAATATGCCGGTTTGGGAACGATTGGCTACAGTCATGTGTTGTTGAACGAAAAGTATGGTCCCCGTGTTCGCTATGTTTCGGTCTTTACCAGTCTGGAACTAGCACCGGATGCCGTAGTGGAGAAGGACCTTTGTGTCAAGTGCGGCGTGTGTCAGCGCGTCTGTCCCTCCCAGGCGTTTACGACCCGGGAGGATCGTATTATTGCCGATATGGATAAAACGGCCTGTGCCAAGCATCATGCGCAGTTGCGCAAAGAGAAGCGTTATCCTTGTGGTATTTGCATTAAAGTATGCCCCATCGGCAAGGACCGGGACATTTTCAACTCCAAAGATACGAAGTTATATTTAGAAGAAAAAGAAGCCATTTCCCGCAATCCGGAGGATCCGCGCTATAAGCGGTGGGTGCATCTGCGCACCCATGGCTCAGATGGGAAACGCCTGTATTAGACAAAAAAGAAATGAGGAAAGCAAGATGAAAATAGAAACCAAAGCTATTCATTTAGGGCACGAAACGGATTTAGCTACCGGCGCTGTTGTGCCGCCTCTTTACTTGGCGACTACCTATGAACGCGACGGCGACGGCACCTATCCCCGGGGCTATGTATATAGTCGTTTAGACAATCCCAATCGAAAAAGCCTGGAACAAAGCGTTGCCGTATTGGAAAACGGCGAAGTGGCAGCGGCATTTTCCTCTGGATTGGCTGCGATTATGGCTCTCTTTCAATCGCTGTCCGCCGGAGATCATGTCATTGCTTCTAGGGACTTATACCATGGAACTACGAAAATGCTGAAAGAGATTTTCGGTCCATGGAAACTGGAAGCATCCTTTGTGGATACGACAGATCCAGAGCGTGTTGCGCAGGCGTTGCAGAAGAATACAAAACTTATTTTTCTAGAGACGCCGTCCAATCCTACTCTTAAAATTACGGATATTGCAGCGGTTGCCAAAATCGCACATGAGGCGGGTATTCTTTGCGCTTGCGACAATACGTGGGCGACGCCCATTTTGCAGCGTCCCTTAGACTTAGGCGCGGATCTTGTGGTGCATTCGACGACGAAATATTTCGGCGGACACAGTGATGTTCTTGGCGGCGTAGTGGTTAGCAAAACCGAAAATGACTACTTCAAGCGTCTGCGGTTAGTACAACAAATCGGCGGAGCGGTTCCGTCGCCTTTTGACTGCTGGCTAGTGCAACGTGGGCTGCAGACATTGCCGTGTCGCATACGCAATCACTGCGAAGGGGCTATGGCGGTGGCGCAGTTTTTAGAAAATCATCCGAAAGTGGAGCGTGTTTACTATCCTGGACTACCGTCTCATCCGGGCTATGAGACGGCGAAAAAGCAGATGAGCCTTTTTGGCGGGATGCTGTCCTTTGAAGTGACGGGAGGTAAGGAGAAAGCGCTGGATGTGACTGCGCGGGTGCGTATCATTTCTCGGGCGACCAGCTTGGGCGGCGTGGAAAGCCTCATTGAGCACCGCGCCTCTGTGGAAGGACCGCAAAGCACTACGCCGGAAGGGTTGTTGCGTTTGTCGGTGGGCTTGGAAAATGCAGACGATTTGCTTGCTGATTTAGAGCAGGCCTTAGCGTGAGGCGGCATGATTTTCTGAAGGAGGCGTTAGGATGAAACTTTTAAAGGTAGGGTTACTTTGGCTGCGTTGGCGAAAACAGGAAAAAAATGCTCTAAGGATGGTCGGCAATAGTGAGGCTATAGTTATGGCAGGACGTTGCTATGGAGGTTTTTAAGTGAGTAAGTCAACGGCGGTAAAGTATGAGTTTCCTTTTGGGGAGAGTAGCGTAAGCGTATCGTTGCCTAGCGCGCAAGTCGTTAACGAGGTGTGCGGCAAAAAGGCGGTTCCTGTTGTTGATATAGCAGAGGCGGTTCGGCAGGCTCTTCAGTATCCGATTGCCAGCCCTCCTTTGAATGAGCTAATAAGATCAGGCGAGAGCGTTGTCATTATTGTCAGCGACGTCACACGCAGGTGGGTGCGGTTCGATCTGTTTCTTCCGGTTCTTCTGGATGAACTCAATCGTTATGGCGTAGCCGATGAAAATATCACTCTTGTTGTTGCCTTGGGCGCACATCGTCAGCAGACGGACGAAGAAAATGAATTGGTTTTCGGACGAGAAGTGGTAAAGCGAGTTGCTGTTTGCCAAAGCCAAGCGCAAAAGGAAGAGGATTTCATTTTTTTCGGAACTACGTCCCGAGGAACGCCGGTGTCCATTCATAAACGTGTAGCAAATGCAGACAAGGTGATTGTTACCGGCGGTATTGTCTACCATATTATGGCTGGCTTTGGTGGTGGACGAAAAGCCATCATGCCTGGCGTATCTGCTTACAACAGTATTCAGGCGAATCATCGCCTTTGTCTGCACCCAGATGCGGGCGGCGGCATTCACCCAGAGGCGTATGCTGGAAGCATTGAAGCGAATGCCATGAATCTGGATCAACTGGAAATTGGCGAGATGGTGAAGCCGTCTTTTTTATTGAATGCCGTTTTTACGCCGGAAGGAAAATTCGCACGTTTTGTTGCGGGACACTGGCGGCAAGCGTGGGAAGAGGGCTGCCGAGAAGTTGTTAAGGGTTTCGGCGTTCCTATACGAGAAAAAACGGACTTAGTGGTTGCCTCCGCCGGAGGGTATCCTAAAGACATTAATCTATATCAGGCTACGAAAACCATTGCGAATGCGTTTCAAGCGGTAAAAGAAAGAGGCGTGATCGTTTTCTTTTTGGAGTGTCGCGATATTCAGGAACCTCAAGAGTTTAGCGATTGGTTTCAATACGACGTTGCGCAGCGCGAAGCAATTCTTAGAGAAGGGTTTACGGTGCCTGGCTTTTCGGCGTTGAAAATTGGCGCCATTGCAGCTGCGGTATCACTGATTGTGGTTTCTTTGCCGCAAAACAGAAGCTTCTTTGAGAAGGCCGGCTTTTTGGTGGTGGAAACGCCCGAGGAGGCGCTAGAAAAGGCGGAACAGTTGCTGGAGCGCAAGGACTTCTCGGTGAGCGTCATGGCGCATGCGGCTGACACATTGCCGCTGCTGTGATTGGCTGACCGTAAGGAATATAAATAAGATATAATGAAAGGGCTGTCTCGATCTGGGAGACAGCCCTTTGAGTGATGGAAAAGTGAGGAAACGATATGTTGCACGAGTTTTCTAGAACTGAATTGCTTATTGGGCAAGCGGGCGTAGAGCTTCTGCGTCAAGCCCATGTGGCTGTTTTTGGTATCGGCGGCGTGGGGAGTTTTGTGGTGGAGGCGCTGGCTCGAAGTGGCGTAGGGACGTTTTCGCTGATTGATGACGATGCGGTTTGTAAGACGAATATCAACCGCCAGATTCACGCTACTCAGGATACAATCGGTCTTCCGAAAGTAGAGGTGATGAAGAAACGGATTTTGGCAATTAATCCAGAGGCGCAGGTGCATACTTGGCAGGAATTCTACTTGCCAGGGTCTGCAGATAACTTGTTGAACAAAGAGTATGATTATATAGTCGATGCTATTGATACAGTGACGGCAAAATTGGACCTGGTGGTTCAGGCGCAGGCGCTGGGCGTGCCGATTATCAGCTGTATGGGAACTGGCAACAAGCTGGACCCTGCAAAATTCAAAGTGGCGGACATTTTTGAAACCTCGGTCTGTCCTTTGGCGCGAGTCATGCGTAAGGAATTGCGCGTGAGGGGCGTCAAAAAGCTGAAAGTCGTATACTCGGAAGAGGTTCCGCGGTATTTGGCGGAAGAAGGGGCAAGCTGCCACTCGCACTGTATTTGCCCTAAGGGGACGACTCGAAAATGCACCGTGCGGCGCCAGATTCCAGGCAGTATTGCTTTTATGCCTTCGGTAGCAGGTTTGATTTTGGCTGGAGAAGTAGTACGGGATATCTTGGGAATTAAATAAAGAAAAAGCAGTCAGTTTCAATGTGCTTGAAATTGACTGCTTTTTACTATGGTGGAAAGTATAATTTTTACGACTGAAAAAAAGCTTGTTTTCTTCTGGTCGCTCCGGTTTTCTTATTCATTTTAACGTGATTTGCCGTAGCGTTTGGCGGCCTCGACCATGGCGATGACGCTCAAGAGGTTGCCATTAGGAGGAAATTCGCAGCCGGTGGCGAGAATAAAGCCTGCATCGTGCTTGCGGAACAACTCGATTTGGTTGCGGCAGTCTTCTAGAATTTCGTCTTGGGTCATAACAAGACCTGTGTTGGCAGGATGAGAATAACCGATGGTGACGGTTTTTTGTCCCCAGTTTTTGGCGTGCTCTTCCCAGTTGGCCGAACCGTAGGCCGGATAGGCGACAGAGATAGCTGCTGGATCCATCCAGTGGATGACTTCGTCAAAATAAACACCATTGCCGCAGTTATGTACTGTGACGATGCCTCCAGCTTGGCGGATAGCGTCGGCAATACGTTTGCAATAAGGGCCTTCAAAGGTTTCCCACTGCTTTTTACTAAGGATGGTCGGTGAAGAGTACAGCGGGTCGATGCAAACGGAATGAGCGCCGGCTTCGACTTGCGCTACGGCATACTCAATCAGCGTTTGGGTGATTTCTTCTACAGCGCCCAACACTTCTTGGGGATGGCGGATCAAGTCTTTAAAGAGTTCTTTATGGCCGCGAATTTGCGAAAGAACGCCTAAGGGACCGTAAATGAAGCCGAGGATAGCCACTTCGTTGCCTTTGGCTTTGGAAAGGCCGGCGCAAATATCAATAACATGTTTCATGCGCGGCGCGCTGCGAGCGTCAATGGCTTTGATTTTGCCGTATTCGTCCGCGCTTTTTAGGTATTGGTCTTCAAAATCAGGATAAGCCGTGCTGTTTTTAGGATAAATGATTTTTTGACCGAAGTCGGCCGCTTCAACAGATAAGTCGACTAAAGTAACAAAAGCGTCAAAGTCAATTAATTCTTGGGAAGCTAACAAGCTTTTAACAGCCAAGTCTGCATCGGTGGACCAGCGATCGTAGGTGATGCCCAGTACCCGGTGCGAAGCGCCGCAAAAAAGCGGTGTGGCGGGAACGCGATCGACTTCCTTTCGTTGCAGGGATAGAGCGACACGTTCCAGAGACGTCAGAGATTTTTCGGCGACAGCAGTAGTCATAACAGTTCCTCCATTTCAATAATGCTTCATATAGCCTGAGCTGTCCGACGACAAGTCGGCAGCAATGAGCCCGTAAAAAAATCATCTTCTTCCACAAAACTTCCTTGAGGTACGTGCAGAAAGTCTTCTTCCGGCCAGGGACCTTGTAGTAAGGCTTGTAAATAAGAGTCAGACCCGTTGGTTTCCAAATGCTGAAGGCCAAGAAGTTCGGCGATGTGCTGGGAAACAGCAAGGCTGTTATCTTCCGAAGAATTTCCAGTATGAACGAAAAGCACGCGGGTGTAGCTTTCAAACATGCGAGCCAGCAAGCGTTTGGCTTTTTGTTCTCCATGGCGCTCGCAGTGGCGTTTGTGATCAGCAAGGATATTCCGCTCTGTGATCAGCCAGCCGTCGGTGAGGTAAAAGGTCCCTTTTTCTTCTTGCTGCAATTGCGTCAATCGTTGGCGGGAACCAAGCAAAAGAGCCAGACAATCATGCACTCTGGGGATAATCAGCGGGCAGTGTGCGGCATGCAAGCCTTTGGCGGCGCCGCCGCAAAGACCAAAGGAGAGCAGGACTTGCTCGTAACCGACACTTTCATCAAGTAAACGCTGCAGTTCTCGATGCAGTTTTTGCGGATAAAGGTGAAAATCCATGGAAACGAACGAGCATTCAAAGTTGTGTTGGGCAGATAGCGCTTCTAATTCCCGGCGCATGACTTCGCAGGCGATAAGTTTGGTAGTCAAAGTACCTCCTTATAAATGAAGAACACAGAGTAACAGAGGAAAACAGTGTTGAAAGACAGCAAAGTAAATAAAAAAAGAGACTGGGACGCGTTTTGCGTCTCAGTCTCTGGATGTCCAGTCAACTAAGTGCTATAAAATTATGTTTATATTTTACTTGGTAAAAGCTGGTTTGTCAACGTGGTTTTGTAAAGAGAGGGACTAGACTGATTGGAGCGCTTGGCGCAAATCTTGCAGTAAATCATCCGGGTTTTCCAAACCTACGGACAGGCGAACCAAGGAATCCGCAATGCCCAACTTTTGTCGTTCCGCTGCGGGGATGGCGGCGTGGGACATGGTGGCAGGATGGGAGAGAATGCTTTCTACGCCGCCAAGGCTGACCGCGACGGCTGGCAGTTTCACTTGGGATAAGAGGCGTTGAGTTAGTTTGAAGTTTACCAAATCAAAAGAAAGCACTGCGCCAGGGCCATCAGCTTGTCCTTCATGAATGCTGCGGCCAGGATGAGCGGCTAAGCCGGGGTAATAGACGGCTTTTATTTCCGACCAGCCTTGCAGTTCAGCAGCGATATAGGCGGCCGATTTTTGCGCTGCTTCCAGGCGAACTTGCAGCGTGCGCAGGCCGCGCAAGGTCAGCCAGCTGTCTTGTGGGCCCAGCACAGCCCCTAGGCCGTTTTGCAAAAGGTAGACATCTTTGGCCAACGCCTTGTCTTTGACGATGACCAAGCCGGCGATGACATCGCTGTGCCCCGCGATAAATTTGGTGGCCGAGTGCACAACAATATCGGCGCCTAACTCTAATGGTCGCTGCAGGAAAGGGGTCATAAAGGTGTTGTCGACAATGACCAGCAGCTCATGCTTTTTCGCCCAGGCGCAAGCCGCTTTTAGGTCGGTGATTGCCAGCAGCGGATTGGAAGGGGTTTCTAAATAAAGAGCTTTGGTAGTGGGGCGCAAAGACGCTTCCAACTGTGCTTGGTCATTAGGGTCAATGAAGGAATGCTCAATGCCCCAGCGTGGGCAGAGACGGGTCAATACGCGATGCGTGCCGCCATAGATATCTCTGGCGGCCAAGATGTGATCGCCTTGAGAAAAGAGCAGCAGAGAAGCGCTGACGGCGGCGATGCCGGAGGCGAAAGCAAAAGCTTGGCTGCCTCCTTCTAGGTCGGCGGCTACCGTTTCCAGCGCCTGCCTTGTAGGATTGCCGCTGCGGGAGTATTCAAAGGGCGCGTTTTCTTCATAACGTTGGTCAAAGGTGGAAGTTTGAAATACAGGGACGCTGCTGGCCCCTAGGCGTTCGTTAGCCGGCAGGCCGGGAGCCAACAGGCGGGTAGCAAAATCATGCATAGATAATCCTCCTTGAGGAGCCGCTGAATGATTTGACGGCTCTTTTCTTTTGGTATATCCCATATTCAAGGGAGCCAGTGGTTTAATGAACGCTCCGCTAAAGTAAGAAATTTTTGCGCCAAGTGAGGAAGAAAACGTAGAAATAGCGGCGCTCTGTCGAGGCTTTCTGACAATGCTTGGCGCAAAAAGAGCTACTTTGGCGTGAGATGTGAATAAATCAGTGGTTCCCTAAAGCTTGCTCCAGGTCTGCGATGAGGTCGTCGGCGTCTTCAATGCCGACGGATAGACGCAGCAGGCAGTCAGAGATGCCAAGGCGTTCACGGTCGGCGGCGGGAATGTCCGCGTGGGTTTGCACGGCGGGGAAGGTAATCAGCGTTTCAACGCCTCCCAAGCTTTCGGCAAATTGGATGAGCTGGACTTTGGCTAATATTTGGGGTACTAGAGTCGGGTCATTTACTTCAAAAGAAACCATGCCGCCGTAACCGCTGGCTTGGCCTTCGTGAATCGTATGGCCGTTGTGCAAGGGCAAGCCAGGATAGAAGACACGGCTGACTTTGGGGTGCTCTAGCAGCCAACGAGAAATAGTGAGCGCGTTGGAGTTGTGCTTTTCCATGCGCAGCGCTAGTGTTTTCAAGCTGCGGATGAGGAGCCAACTGTCGCTGGGGCTGAGAATGGCGCCAGTAGCGTTTTGCAGGAACTTTATTTTCTCGGCCACATCCGGTTCTTTAGCGACAATGACGCCGCACAGCAAGTCGTTGTGTCCTGCAAGATACTTAGTGCCGCTATGTACGACAAGGTCGGCGCCAAGTTCCAAAGGACGTTGAAAGTAGGGAGTCAAAAAGGTATTATCGACAATAAGCTGTAGTTTATTATTGCGACAAAACGAAGCCAAGGCCCGCAAATCGACAATACGCAGGAGGGGATTGGTGGGTGTTTCAATGAAGACAGCTTTTGTTTCCGGGCGCAAGGCCTGCCCGATGGCATCAAGAGTGGTGGCGTCAACGTAGGAAGCAGTCAGGCCAAAGCGCGACAGCACTTGTTCAAAAAGGCGATAAGTGCCGCCGTAACAGTCTTCGACGACAATTAAATGATCGCCTTGCTTGTAGAGCATTAAAAGCGTAGTAATCGCTGCCAAACCGGAAGAGAACGCACAGGCGCCGGCTCCTCCTTCGAGGCGAGCCAATCCTTCTTCGAGGGCTTGGCGTGTGGGATTGCCGCTGCGGGTGTAATCATAGCCGGTGCTTTCTCCCAAAGCAGGGTGGCCGAAGGACGCGGTTTGGTAAATCGGGGTGCTCAACGAGCCGGTGCGCGGATCGGCTTTGCAGCCGATTTGAACAAGCTGTGAAGAAATATGCATGATAGTCACTCCTTGCTATACTATTTTTTTTCTATTAAGCGTTTCGTAAAGCTAACAATACTGCCGCCGCGGATGACGATAACAATTTCTTCTTCCTGCGAGGACTGCTCACAGGGAGGCTTTGGCGTGCTTGGATTCATGAAGGTCACCTCCGGAAAATAAAAAAACAGGCCCCGAGACGAACGGGCCTGCCGTGCGTCTCTCATCTTTCAAGCGTATTGCCTGCTGGAATTGGCACCAATGCAGTTTTCTGCAGGTTGCCGGGCGTCATCGGGCCAGTCCCTCAGCCTCTCGTGATAAGAGAACTTACATTATTAAGTTGAAAAGTACTGTTTCCATTAGGTCTGGCTTGTCGGAAGAAAGGAGCTGTCGCCGCTGCGACTGGTGCAAGTGACTACCGAGCCGTCACTCAAAAACACCAACACATGCTCTTCTTGACTATGGATTTGTTCGGGTGAAAAAATAAATTCTTTTTGCTCCATGACGGCACCTCCTGTCAACTTCCGTAAAATAAAAAAACCTCTTCTCTACAGAGAAAAGGGGTGCAAACAAATGCCCTCCCCTTATCTCCCAGGCGGTTAGCCTGCTGGAATTGGCACCACTGCAGTTTCCTGCCGGTTGCCGGGCGTCATCGGGCCAGTCCCTCAGCCTCTCTTGATAAGTGGTAAAATGACTATTTAATTTATAAAGAGAATACCATGGGTTTATGTGTGCGTCAAGAGTGAAATCGATATTTTGAAACAAAAATATATAAAAAGAACTATAAAATAGAGAGAAGTGTCCGAAAGACGACATTAAACAAGCTGGGTGTTCATTGCGAAAAGAGATATGTGCTTTTTGCTGTTGCTTTGCTTTGTGGATCCCCAACTTGCGCAGCGGTTTTTCTTGCCAAGTGGCAGGATTGCAATGAGGCTGGCGCGAATCTTTTTCTTCAATATAATGATGGCGGATGGGGAGAAGTAGTTTTGATAAAAATAATGCGAGGGCGTTTTGCCCCAAGCCCTACCGGTCAGATGCATTTGGGCAATGCCTGGACGGCGCTTCTGGCCTGGTTGCAAGTGCGCGCCGGGAAAGGGCAATTGGTGCTGCGTATGGAGGATTTGGACCCGGAACGTTCCCGGGAGGAGTACGTGCAGGGTTTAGAAGCGGATTTGCGCTGGCTGGGACTTGATTGGGACGAAGGCGGCGGCTTGGAGGGCGCTTATGGACCTTATGAGCAAGATGCACGCCGTGGTTTGTACGAAGAAGCACTGCAGCGGCTGCGACGGCAGGAGCTGATTTATCCGTGCTATTGCACGCGAGCGGAGTTGGCAGCATCTGCGCCGCATGGCGAAGATGGCGAGCGCATTTATCCGGGAACTTGCGTTGAGGGGGTAGCGGAGAATAAGTTTACTAAGAAGCCGTCATTGCGGCTAAAAGTGCCGGCGGAAGATCTTGTTTTTGAAGACGGCGTATATGGTTTGGTACGGCAAAACTTACGGCAAGAGTGCGGCGACTTTGTCGTTCGTCGATCTGATGGCGTCCATGCCTATCAGTTAGCAGTCGTGGTAGATGATGCGCTGATGGGCATCACGCATGTGTTGCGCGGTGCTGATTTGCTTTCCTCCACACCGAGGCAGTTGTATTTATATCGCTTGCTGGGCTATGAAGCGCCCACGTTTTCTCATGTGCCGCTTTTAGTGGATGCAAAGGGAGTGCGGCTGTCCAAGCGACACGGCGCTCTAGCTGTAGCCGCGTTACGAGAAGGTGGTGTAAGGGCGGAAAAGATTATTGGTTTATTGGCGTGGCTGGCCGGGTTGCTTCCCTCGTTGGAAGAGGCGAAGCCGCAGGAGCTTGTTGGTCTTTTTGATTTAAAAAAAATATCGCGCCAGAACATCATCGTTTCCGAGACAGCCTGGCGCTTCCTTAGTGGTCACCTATGATTTATGAGCATCTCCGCCGAGACGAGCCTCTTTCCGCCAGGCGTCGTCAGAAATACTCGGCATAGCCCCGCTATGCCTGCGTTTTCTTTCTTTCCTGGTGAAAATATTCTTCGCCTCGGCGAAGCCCTCATGAAATCACAGGCTCCCTATAAATAATAAAAAGATATTCTCTGTTTTCCTCTGTTACTCAGTTACTCTGTGTTCCGGACCTTCCGTCGGGTCTGTTCTATCACATCCCTGTAATGGCAGCTACTTGGGCGGCGTCTTTGTCGCCGCGGCCGGAGAGGTTGACAAGAAGCAAGTGCTCTGGGCCGTGTTCTTTGGCGAGTTTGCAGGCCAGAGCCAGAGCGTGGGAACTTTCTAGGGCGGGGATGATGCCTTCGGTGCGACTCAGGAGGAAGAAAGCATCCAGCGCTTCCTGGTCGGTGACGGCTTGGTAGTTGACGCGGCCGATGTCTTTAAGATGGGCGTGTTCCGGTCCTACGCCGGGGTAGTCTAGACCGGCGGAAATGGAATAGACTGGGAGAACTTCGTCTTTTTCATCTTGCAGGACATAGCTGCGGAAGCCGTGCAGGACGCCGGGGCGGCCTAAAGTAAGCGTAGCGGCGTGGTCGGGCGTATTTACGCCTTTACCGGCGGCTTCGGCGCCGTAGATTTTTACGGATTGGTCCTCTAAGAAAGCGGCAAAAAGACCGATGGCGTTGCTGCCGCCGCCGACGCAGGCGACGATGCTGTCCGGCAGGCGGCCTGCGGTTTCCAACATCTGCTGCCGGGCTTCACGTCCGATGATTTCCTGGAAGTCGCGAACCATCAAAGGATATGGATGCGGACCGACGGCGGAGCCCAGAAGATAAAAAGTATCGGTCAAATGTTCTACCCAATATTCCAAGGCTGCATCGACAGCGTCTTTGAGGGTGCGCGTGCCCCGGGTGACGGAAACGACTTCGGCGCCGAGGGCGCGCATGCGGAATACGTTTAATTCTTGACGCGCTACGTCTTCTTCGCCCATGAAAACGGTGCATTGCATGCCGAATAAAGCGGCGACAGTAGCAGTGGCTACGCCGTGTTGGCCGGCGCCAGTCTCGGCGATTAAGTGCTTTTTACCCATGCTGCGGGCCAAGAGGGCTTGGCCGAGGGCGTTGTTGATTTTATGGGAGCCTGTATGGTTTAAGTCTTCACGCTTGAGATAGATCGTGGCGCCACCAAGATGACGCGAGAGGTTTTCCGCGGCATACAAGAGAGAGGGGCGGCCGACATATTGGCGCAGATAGTTAGCGAATTCCGCTTGGAACGATTCCGTTTGGCGGATTTTTTCGTAAGCAGCAGCTACTTCTTCCAGAGCGGGCAGTAAAAAGTCGGGTACGTACTGCCCTCCAAATTCACCGAACATACCATTGCGTGTATTCATGTTGTTTTCTCCTTTGATTTAAAAATGAAAATAAAAAACAAGTGAAACCTCGACCTCATCAATGTAGTACAAAATCAACATTTAATCAAGATTAAATTGGCGGAAATGTCAGATGGATTCATTGGCGTGGGTTTGAGAAAGAACAAACGAATTCTTGAGCTGGTCGGTTGCTGCGTGGGGAGGAAGAGGTCGCTTGTTTTGCGCTAGCTGTGCTGGTATAGTCTTCAGAGTATAGAGTAAAAGGAGTGAGGTTATGACGATGAAGGGCAATGTTTTGATTGCACAGGGCGGGGGGCCAACGGCGGTAATCAATCAAAGTCTAGCCGGCATTGTCCGGGAAGTGCGGCGGTTAAGTCCGGAAAGCCGGATTTACGGCGCGTTGCACGGTGTGGAAGGTGTGGCGAAAGAAGAATTTGTCGATCTGTCGCAAGTAACGGAGGCCAATTTGGAAGCGGTGGCGGCAACTCCTTCGGCAGCCTTGGGTTCTACGCGTGTAAAGCCGAAGGCGGATTTTTGCAAGAAGATGTTTGCCGTCATGAAAGCCCATGACATTCGTTATTTCTTCTATATAGGAGGCAATGATTCGTCAGATGCGCTGCTGATTATCAGTGAAGAAGCAGCGCGGGAGAAGTATCCTCTCAAAGCGATTCATGTGCCGAAAACCATTGATAATGATTTGCTTGTTACCGACCATACTCCCGGTTATGCTTCGGCTGCCCGCTTTGTGGCGCAGGCCTTTGCGGGTTTGTCATTGGATATGCGGGCATTAGGCGGCGTGTATGTCGGTATTGTCATGGGGCGGCACGCCGGTTTTTTAACAGCAGCCGCTGCTGCTGCGCGGCGCTATGAAGGTGATGGCCCGCATTTGGTATATTTGCCGGAACGTTCTTTTTCATTAGAAACTTTTATGGCAGATATACGACGCGTACATGAACAATATGGCTTTTGCGTAGTGGCCGTTTCTGAGGGGATTTGCGACAAATCAGGACAGCCTCTTTTATTGAGCCTTGTTGACGATGTGGAGCGGGACGCTCATGGTAACGCCACGTTGTCCGGAACTGGCGCATTAGGCGACTGTCTATCGAAAAAGCTTAAAGAAGGGCTGGGTATTTCCCGCGTGCGTTGCGACACCTTCGGATACTTACAGCGGTCGTTCTTGGGCTGCGTGTCTTCCGTCGATGCGGCAGAAGCGCGGGAAGCAGGGGAAAAAGCAGTTCAGTTTGCTGCATTTGGGCAGGAAATGAATGGATCCGTGACTATTCACCGAGTGGGCGAGTATGCGGTTGTGTATCGCCTGACGCCATTGGTTGAGTTGGCAGGAAAGACGCGTTACATGCCGGATTCCTTTATTAATGAAGCAGGCAACGATATTACCCCTGCTTTTCTGGAATATGTACGTCCTCTCTTAGGCAAAGACTGTCCGGTAGCAGCTAGGCTGGAAGCGCCTCGCGTAGCTGGACGCTGCTAAAAAGGGAAATGAAAATAAAAACAGGCTTGCAGCTGGTATGGCTGCAAGCCTGTTTGTTATTGGCGAGTGTACGCTAGTTTGAGAATTTCATTATCGGCCATAAAGAAACGAAGTTTTAATGTGCTAATTTCAAACCGATGACGCCGGCAATGATGAGGAGCACCGATGCGACCCGTAAAATCCCGATGGGATCGTTATATAGTATAATCCCCAATATAAATGTACCTGCAGCCCCTATGCCGGTCCAGACGGCATAGGCTGTGCCCATGGGAATGTCCTTTTGCGCCGTAAATAGGAAAAAACCGCTAAGTCCCATTGCGATTACCGCTATGGCAATGCCTGTAAATTGTTTTCCTTCCATGGTTTGCGCCATTTTTAAACCGAGAGGCCAGCCGATTTCGAATAATCCTGCAATAACCAAGTAGATCCATGCCATAAACGATTCCTCCTTTAGAAATTCAGGGGGGATCAGACGCATTAAGGAAGTTCGGCTCGTTTGATGAGTCTAATGTTAACTTTATTGAGGGGATCATCGTGTAGGCAACCTTTGAAAACAGATGTTTTTCCTGATAAATATCCTTCCCAAAGTACAACATAGCGATCCAGTTTGCCGAAGATGGAAGTCTTGGCTCCGGCGTAATGAATGATTTCCGTCTCTATTTTTATTTTGCCGTCTCGTTCGACTTGATAATTTCCAAGGTAGTAATAATTGTCGCTTCCACCGAAAATTTTTGTTGTTTCAAATACTACGACTCCGGCTCCGTCATAACCTGTAGCTGTTTCAAATTCGACTGACCATAATCCTTCAAGCATGCTTGTTTCCTCCTGGTTTTTATTTATCACAACTGATTGTTCAGTCGAGATAGTTTCATTATGCATGTGACTTGGAAGGCATTATAATAAGGCTGCTTTGGGGCAGTTGAGAAAAAATGCTAAGGTGCGAATAGAAAAACAGGCAATTCATATTTATAAGCACCAGTAAGTAGTATGCGTAATAGTTCCTTCTTAAAGTATTTCCTTATTTAGGGAATATTTCCTGCAAAGAAAAATAGAGATAGGAAATAAATGCTGAATTTTCAAAATAGACATATGGGAGTACTTGGTATGCACAATGACGGCTGGGATATAATAATTAAAAATATTGGATAAGTGGAGTGATGAAAGTGTTATTCTCCATAAAAATAGATTGTGTGTTTATTGAAAAGAAGTTATACTGTATAATACTGAAACTGACTGATTGGTCCAAAAAAAGCAGTGCTTTCTTAAAGGTATTTTTTAGGAAACAAAGAATAAGTAGTTTATTAATATGTAATTCCTGAAAAATAACACCATGCCATATTTACATAATTATATTAACTGTTAAGAAATGGAGGGCATTTATTTATGCTATTTAAACCATGGGGTAATTCTGTAGGAAAGAAAAGAATGGCTTGCGTCATGGCGCTTTTGTTGAGCGGATTGCTTTTGGCCGGTTGTAACGGCAAGCAGCAGGCTCCACAAGGACAGGCGGTGGCTGTAAAGGCCATGAAGGTTATTAAGCAAGATACGCCGGTTTCCTATGAGTTTGTAGGTGAAGTGGAAGCTAAGCAAGAAGTGCAGATTAAAGCGCAGGTAAGTGGCAATATTATCGGAAAGCTGGTAGACGGCGGTACGACAGTGTATCGTGGTCAGCCGTTGTTTGTTATTGACCGGCGCCAGTATGAAGCTAATTCGTTGAATGTGCAGGCGCAACTAGCACAGGCTGAAGCATCGTTGAGTCGAACTCGGCGCGACGTAGCTCGGTATGAGCAATTGGCAGGACAGCAGGCGATTGCCCAACAGGTTTTAGATAATGCGGTGGCGGAAGAACGTCAGGCGGCAGCTCAAGTAGATGCGCAGCGGGCTCTTTTGCAAAAAGCCAATAATGATGTGGACGATACGACTATTGTCGCACCGTTTGATGGTCGTATTGATACGAAGGATTTAAGTATTGGTAACTATGCCACTGCCGGCTCGACAGTGCTGGCTACTATTTCTTCAACGGATCCGGTGCGGGTACGCTTTAGCATTGGCGAAAACGATTACTTGAAATTCATCCGCATGGGCGGCGGTGCTGCAACAACAGAGCGTAAGTTGCGGCTTATCTTGAGTGATGGCAGTGAGTATCCATTGGAAGGAACGGTAGATCAAATTGATCGTGGTTTGGGATCGGATACAGGCGCGCTGACGATTAAAGCATTATTCGCTAATCCTGACCGCATGTTAGTGCCAGGTATGTTCGCTCGGGTTGTAGCTGTAGCGGAAACGCGCGTAGGGGCGCTCTTGGTACCGCAGCGGGCGGTGCAGGAAGTGCTGGGTAAAACCTTCCTCACGATTGTGAATGCAGAAGGGAAGGCGGAAATGCGCCCGGTGAAGATGGGTGCGCGCATCGGTCAAAAACTTTGGATGGTGGATGAAGGTTTGACGGAACAGGATATAGTGGTTGTAGAAGGCTTTCAAAAAGCACAGCCAGGTACGCCTGTGGATGTGCAAACAATTACTCTAGCGGACTTGGCTGACGCGAATCAGAAGTAAGGAGGTGGCTTGATGGCCAAGTTCTTTATTGATAGACCGATATTTGCTATCGTTCTGTCGATTTTCATTACGATTGCCGGACTTGTTTCCATTACGCAGCTGCCTATTGCGCAGTATCCGCAGATAACGGCCCCGGTGGTCAATGTCAGCGCCAGCTATGTCGGCGCGAATGCGGAAGTGGTGGAGCAGGCCGTTGGTCAAGCTATTGAGCAGCAGGTCAATGGCGTGGAAAATATGGTGGACATGCGTTCCACCAGCGATGATAATGGTCAATACTCATTGAATGTGAAATTTGAGTTGGGCGTCAACCCGGATATGGCGACCGTGCAAGTGCAAAACCGTGTGTCCCAGGCTACGGCGAAAATTCCGGCTGCCGTGCAAAATTCCGGAATTACCGTACAGAAGCAGTCACCGGATACGGTTATGTGGCTGTCTCTTTGGTCGCCAAAAAATACCTATGACTCTCTGTTTTTGAAAAACTATGCCAACATCTATCTTGTGGATGATTTGAAACGCGTTAAAGGCGTTGGCGGTGTGAATGAATACGGTCCAGAGTTTGGCATGCGCATATGGCTGCAGCCGGACAAGATGGCCCGCCTAGGTATTACTGCGGATGATGTGGGCGATGCGATTAAGGAACAAAATGTACAGGCCCCGGCTGGCACTATCGGCCAGCTTCCTTCTCCTAAAGGCCAGGAGTTCCAGTACTCAGCGCGAGTACAGGGGCAATTGCAGGAGGAAAGTGAATTTTCGCGGATCATTGTCCGGGCGAAACCGGACGGCTCCTTTGTGCGAGTCAGTGATGTAGCTAGGGTTGAACTGGCGGCGAAAAACTATCAGTTTACCAGTGATTTAAACCAGCGTGACTCGGTAACACTGGCTATCCAATTAACTCCAGACGCAAATGCGTTGGATACGGTTACTGAGGTTAAGAAGGTGTTGGAGACCAACTCCAAACGCTTCCCAACCGATTTGGAATATCATATCGTTTCGGATAATACCCGCTTTATTGATGAATCGATGGTTGAAGTAGTTAAGACTTTTGTAGAAGCACTACTGCTGGTCTTGCTGATTGTATTTATCTTTTTGCAAAGCTGGCGGGCTACGCTTATTCCGATGCTGGCGGTGCCGGTATCGTTGATTGGTACTTTCGGAGCGTTTATTCTTCTCGGTTTTAACATTAACACGTTAACGATGTTCGCCATGGTGCTGGCTATTGGCTTGGTTGTTGATGATGCCATTGTTGTGGTAGAAGCGGTAGAGCATCATATGCGCCATAATGGTATGTCACCGAAAGATGCGGCCTATCGGGCTATGGAGGAAGTATCTGGCCCGGTTGTAGCTATTGCCTTTGTGTTGGCTTCCGTATTTATACCGGTTGCTTTCTTTGGTGGTACCGCCGGTGTACTGTACAAACAGTTTGCTTTGACTATTGCGGTGTCAATGGGCCTTTCGGCGTTAGTGGCTTTGACGCTGACGCCGGCGTTATGCTCGCTGGTTCTTAAACCGCATGATCCCAACGCTCATGAAGGGCGTTTAGGGCGGTTCTTCGATGCCTTTAATGAAAAGTTTGACGCTATGACCGGGCGCTATGGGAAAACGGTGCGCAAAGTTATCCGGTATAGCAAGCTTTCCTTGGTTGGGTTGTTGGTAATTGTTGTCTTGGCGCTGACTTTCTTTAAGATGTTGCCGACAACCTTTGTACCGAATGAAGACCAAGGCTATTTCTTGGCGACGATCAGTCTGCCAGAAGCGGCCTCCATGAACCGTACTCGGCAGGTGGGCAATCAAGTGGCGGATGTTGTAAAAGGCATCCCCGGCGTAAGAGATACCTTGGTTATTACCGGCTACGATATTCTGGCAGGAGCTCTGAAACCAAATGCTGGCCTTTTGGTTGTAGCTTTGGATACCTGGGGCGAACGCCCGGATAAAGAACGGTATGTAGACAGTATTATTCGTCAAGTTTACATGAGGACCGCGCGCATTCCTGAAGCTACGGTTATGGCGTTTAACGCGCCAGCATTGCCTGGGGGCGGCTCTACGGGCGCTATGACCTTTATGCTGCAAGATCGCGGCGGCGGTAATGTAGAAGAAATGACCGATGTATCGAAAAAGTTCCTTGGCGAAGCGCGTAAGCGGCCGGAATTGACGGGGGTATACTCTACGTTCCGTAGCGATACGCCAGCTTTCCGCTATGAAGTAGACCGAGAAAAAGCGGAAAAATTGGGTGTGAAAGTTGACGATGTATTTAATACCTTGCAAGCTTTCTTGGGAGGCTTGCAGGTCAATGACTTTACCAGATTTGGCCGCACCTGGAAGGTAGTAATGCAGGCGGAACCACAGTATCGTTCCGATGCGAATGACATTCGATATTTCTTTGTGCGCAGCAATACGAACGCTATGGTGCCGTTGGCTACCTTGGTCAAGCCGGTGCCTATCAGCGGACCGACAGCGATTAAACGCTTCAATGGTAACCGTGCTATTCAAATCGGTGCCAGCCCGGCACCTGGTTATAGCAGCGGTCAAGCCATGACGGCGCTGGAGGAAGTGGCGAAGGGAACCTTGCCCAATACGTACAGTTATGAATGGGCTGACCAAAGCCGCGACGAAAAATTGTCTGGTGGCAGAGCGGGTTATATTTTCGGAGCAGCCATTCTCTTTGCTTTCTTATGTTTGGCGGCGTTGTATGAGAGCTGGAGCATTCCGTTTGCGGTGCTGCTCTCCGTGCCTACAGCAATTTTTGGCTCTGGATTGTTCCAATGGGCGCGTAGCTTGGAAAATAGTATTTACATGCAAATCGGCTTAGTTATGCTCATTGGTTTGGCAGCCAAAAATGCTATTTTGATTGTAGAATTTGCCAAGGTGCGCGTGGACAAGGGCGTTGATCCGGTAGAGGCGGCCATTGAAGCGGCGAAGCTTCGTTTGCGGCCGATTTTGATGACGTCGATGGCGTTCATTCTAGGCTGCGTTCCTTTGATGATTGCTACCGGTGCAGGCGCTGGCGCTAGAAACGCCATGGGTACGGCGGTTGTAGGCGGTATGCTGGCAGCAACTATGCTGGGCGTATTCTTGATTCCAGTGCTCTATGTGGTTGTTGTAAAATTGACGCGCAAACTTACTTGGCGCAAATAGACTAATGAAAAACGCCTCCCGAATTATTTAAAATGGACCCAAAATCAAGGACAGTTTAAAAAAAGCCTATGCAACTAATTGAAGAAGCTGCTCTCGGTATTTTGCCGGAGGCAGCTTCTTTAGTTTCCACTGCCCCCGTTCTTCATTATAGTATTGAATATAATCATCAACGATTCGTCTCAAGTCTGCCAGATTTGCGCAGACTTGGTAAGGTATTTCATCTTTTAGGTGCCCAAAGAAGGATTCTTGTGGAGCATTGTCCCAGCAGTTCCCACGCCTTGACATGGACTGCCCCAGTTCGAACTCTCGCAGTTTCTTCCTGAAATCAAAACTGGTGTAGTGTACGCCTTGATCGGAGTGAATGAAGGCGTCCTTTTGTAGCGAGTCCTTATTGTTATGCATGAGAATCTCGATTGTTTGTAAAGAGATATCTAGTTTCAGGTTGTCAGACACATAGTGAGCCAGAATTTCTTTGGTTGCCCCATCCTTGATGGTGGAGAGGTATCCGAGAAAACCATCTCTTCCCGGCAGATACGTGATATCCGTGAGAAGAACTTTACCGGCTACACCTTGGTCAAACTGGCGTTGCAGTATGTTGGGAACAACGCTGTGCTCCATCGTTGCTTTTGCAATCCGTCGGTACGGGTTAGCCTTTCGGATCGGACAGACTATGTCAAATTTACGCATCAACCGCTGTACTTTCTTACGGTTGACTGTGATTCCTTTACAGTTTTGAAAATACATCACAATACTTCGAGAACCTTTCTTGTAGCCGCGGTACTCATAGGCCTCCTGGATACTTGCTTTCCATTGCAAGTCCGCTTTTTCACGAGCCTGCCGGATTGGGGTTTTCTGCAAATAACTGTAATATCCGGATCGGGAAATACCCAACAACTCACAGCCGTCCTGAATGGTGCCATTATAGAACCCGTTGCTTTTTAGCATATGGAGCAGTGCAAAACTGTCACTTGATTTTTCCGCGCTTCCTCGCCTCCTTTCGCTCCAATCTGCTTTTTTTAGCAATTCTTTTTCCTGTTCAAGCAGGGCAATCCGTTCCTTCAGTTGCTCTATCTCTTGCTGAGGTGTTCTTTCTGCCTTACTAGGTCGTCCTGAACTGTTTTTTCTGGTATCTTCGAGGGAAAGTATTCCTTCTTCACGGTAACGTTTACGCCATTTCTTGGCGAAAGCCTTAATGCGTATTTCGCCTAGTATTTCTATTGGGAAGCTGGCTTCTTGAAAGATTTGCTTCGCATGCTTCCCCTTAAGGCTTTCTGATACGAAGTGCCGTTTATATTCGTCAGTATAGGTGATGCTCTTCTCTGAAATAGCTTTAACATACTGATTTTCCTTCAAGAACGCAACCTGTTCATCTGTGAATATGATTTTAGACATGTCCGCACTCCTTTCGAAAGTCTCTATAATCATATGACCATTTATTTCAGTATACAAAAACAGACCCAGTAAAGGGACTTTTTTTAGTGTCCACTTTACTGGGTCCATTTTAATTTTTCGGGAGGCGTTTTTTTGTTGCTGCTGTCGCGCTCCTCCAGCTATTCTTGTTAAACTTTCTCTGTTATTCTGAGTTTTGAGGTTTGGCGGCGGTAGAGGCAGGAATTTGCCGTCTGCAAGAATAATAGAATAACCCAAGGAGGCGAAAGCAATGAGAGAATGGCTTGTTTTTGACGTCATGGGAGTCATCTTTACCGTCGGAGACGATACCAATGAGTTGCTGGTGCCGTATGTACAGAAGGTTGCGCCGTCGCTGACTTGCGATGAAATTAACCAGGCCTATTTGGAAGCTAGCTTGGGGAAAGTAGCTTCCTGTGATTTTTGGAAAACCTTGGGCTTGGGCGAGGCTTATCCGCAGATTGAGCAAGACTATTTGGAACACCAGCTCACCCTGGATGCGGATTTTCCGGCAGTGGCGCAAAAACTGCAAAAGGAGTACCATTTGGCGTTGTTGTCTAACGATATCAGCGAATGGTCGGCGTATTTGCGGGAAAAATATGATTTAAACCAATACTTTGAGGAAATCGTCATCAGTGGCGATGTAGGACTGCGTAAACCGGATAAGGCTATTTATGAACTGTTGCTGCGGCGTCTGCAGTGTCGACCAGAGAACAGCGTCTTTATTGATGATCGCCAGAAGAATCTTATCCCGGCTATGCGGGCGGGCATGAAGACGATACAGTTTAAACGGGGTTGTGACGACAGTGAAATGTGCGGCAGCTTCGAGGTGAAGTCGTTCAAGCAGTTGCCCGGACTTGTAGCTCATTTGTTTGGGGTTTAACGCGTGTTACGCAGCAGTTGTGCCGGAAATGAAGAAGGAGTGAACAATATGATAACTTACAAAATTGCGGTGATTCCCGGGGATGGCGTCGGTCCGGAGGTTTTAGCGGAAGGAATCAAGGTGCTCCAAGCGGTGGCCGCGATGGCCGGGACGTTCTCGTTTGAATTTGAAACGTTTCCTTGGGGCTGCGAGTATTATTTGAAGCATGGAAAAATGATGGACGAAGATGGGATGGAACGTTTGAAAAGCTTTGACGCTATTTATCTTGGGGCCGTGGGCTTTCCGGGAGTTCCCGATCATATTTCGCTTTGGGAATTACTGCTAAAAATTCGCAAAGGCTTTGATCAATATATTAATTTGCGTCCGATACAGTTGCTGAAGGGCGCGCCATGCCCTTTGGCTGGGGTAAGGGCTGGCGAAATTGATATGATGGTAGTGCGTGAAAACAGTGAGGGCGAATACGCTGGCGCTGGTGATTGGTTGTTCAAGGGCAAGCCGGAAGAAGTGGTATTGCAGACCGGCGTGTTTTCACGCAAAGGAACGGAACGCGTGATTCGCTATGCGTATGAATTGGCTCGCAAGACCGGCAAGACCCTTACCAGCATCAGCAAAGGCAACGCCCTCAATTACTCCATGGTTTTTTGGGATCAGGTTTTTGCAGAAGTGGGCCGGGAGTATCCGGAAGTTAAAACTTATTCGTATTTGGTTGATGCGGCGAGCATGTTTTTTGTTAAAGATCCGGGACGCTTCCAAGTCGTAGTTACGTCCAATTTGTTCGGGGATATTCTGACCGATCTTGGCGCCGCCATTACCGGCGGCATGGGCCTAGCGGCAGGAGCTAATCTAAATCCGGAGCGGGCGTATCCGTCCATGTTTGAACCCATCCATGGCTCGGCACCGGATATTGCCGGACACAGCATTGCGAATCCTCTGGCTTCCATTTGGTCTGTCAGCCAGATGCTGGACTTTTTTGGGCATGAAGAGTGGGGACGAAGGGTGCTGCAGGCCATTGAAAATGTGCTGCAAGAGAAGCGGTGCTTGACGCCGGACTTGGGTGGCAGCGGCAAGACACAGGAAGTGGGAGATGCCGTAGTTGCTAAGCTGACTTTGGGGCATAAGTCATAGGGAAGGCGTATTAGTGCCGGGTTTGGCGGTTGACAGAGGAAACCCGGCACTGCTATCATAATTGGGTAGTGTAGTGACGCTGTATGGCAGCGTCGGTAGGGAAGGCTCTGGCAAGAATCACTAGAGTGATGTTGCGGAGAGGCTTCAGCAAAAACAGTAGGTAGTTGAACGTGTAGAAAGGTAGGATGGGTAGGATGACAATTCAATTTTGGATCATAGTACTGTATATTTGTGTTTTATTTGCTATTAGTATTTACGTAAAGCGGCGGGCTGGCAACAGCAGCGGCTTTTTATTTGCCGGACGTAAACTGACTACGCCGTTGGTGGCGGCGAATATCGCCGGGACGGCGATTGGCGCAGCGGCCACTATTGGTGTGGCGGAAAATGCGTTCCAATCGGGCATTGCTGCTGGTTGGTATAATGGAGCGTGGGCGGCAGGCGCGGTGATGATGGCGTTTGTAGCGGCTAAAAAATATCGGGAGCTTAACTGCACTACGGTTCCCGAACTGTTTGAACGATATTACGATAAAAAAGGCCGGGTCATTGCTGTATTGGGCATGCTGACCATTCAATTGGTTATTACCTCGTTGCAGTATTTGGCAGGCGGTGCCATTTTGTCTTCATTGCTGCCAGATATTTTTTCTTTCCAAGGCGGTATGGTCACCAGCGCAGCTGTATTTATTGGGACGACCATTCTGGGCGGGTTGTGGTCGTCCGGATTGTCCAACATTCTCAGCGTTTCTCTGATTTATGTAGGCGTGCTGATTAGCACAATCACTATTGTTAATAATCAAGGCGGTATTGGCGAGATTGCCGCTTCACTGCCACCGGGAGTCGATTGGTTTGGTCCCGTAGGCGGCCTGGGGTTGGCTACGGTTATCGGCTGGTTCGTGGTAATGATGACCCAGGCTATTACGGCCCAGGGACCGGTACAGGTAGCTTGTGCGGCAAAAGATGGCGCTGCGGCGAAAAAAGGCTTTCTTTGGGGCGCTTTGCTGATGTTCCCCATTGGTTTTGCCTGCGCGATTATGGGCGTGGCCGCCCGGGCGGCGCATCCAGAGATGAAGGCGACCTTGGCGCTGCCTTACATGATTATGAGTTTGGATCCGGTGGTTTCCGGTTTGACCTTGGCGGCTCTGTGGGCTGCGGATGTGGCGACTGCCTGCCACATTTTACTGGCAGCAGGCACGTTGTTTTCCCAGGATATCTATAAACGCTTCATCAACCCTAATGTAAGCGACAAGAAATATACGTTGCTCAACCGCTACGCTATTTTATTCTTGGGCGCCGTTACTTTGTGGTTTGCCTTTAATGCGGTGGGTATTGTGAAAACCATGCTGATCGGTCTGAGCTTGACCACGGCGTTTACGCTGATTTTTCTCTTTACGATGTTCGCGCCTGGCTTATGCCGGAAGAATTCGGCATTTTATACGACGTTGGCGGGCATCGTGACGTTGTTTGTGTGGCAGGCCTTTCCGGTGGTACAGGTTTTTGCGCATCCCATATACATGGAATGGCTGGTTTGTCTCGTAACCTTCTTTATTGTGGCTGTAGTGGACAAGCAGCCGATTCGGACGGTGGTCCTGCAGGAGGAAGAATCGAATGGAACTTACCAGTCTTGATGTTGGTCGAGCTGCCTTAGCTATGGCCATTAGTACGGACCGGCAGGAAGAACAGGATATGCGGCAGAGGCTGCAAACCCGCGGAATTCTGGCCGTAGCTGTCGATTTTGGCGGCGAGTACTTAAGTTCTGTCAAAAAGATGATTGAGCGCGCCGTAGTGGCGGCGCAGCGCCAAGGCTTGATTGAAGCCAGTCATGTGGGCGAAGGCGCGGTAGCTGGTGCGACGCATGCGGCGCTGGAGCAGATTACGCCTAAAGCTGTAGGCTTAAATGTGGGCGGAAAAATTGGTGTAGCTCGCTATGGGGAGCATGTTTGCGTGGCTGTCTATTTGGGCGTCGGGGTGCTGCATCTTAACGAAGTAGCGGTGGGGCTGGCTCATCGTTCACTTTCTATGTCGCAGGAATAAATTATCAAAGCTGCGGAAGACTTATGAAAAGTTTTCCGCAGCTCTTTTGCATGTGCTGAAAATCCTTCTTGACGATCACACTAATGTCAGGGTGTAAGCTCTTAGTGAGGGAAAGGACGTGGCTGCTGTGTTGATTCGAGAATTGTCGCGTAGAACCGGGGCGAGTATTCGCTCTTTGCGCCATTACGAAGAAAAAGGTTTGCTGGCGCCGCAGCGCCTAGAAAACGGCTATCGAGATTATGCGGAGCCGGATATCGGTACAGTTAAGACCATTCAGCTGTATTTGGGGCTGGGACTTTCTACGGAAGCAATAGTTATGGTACTCGAGTGCCCGCAAGAAGCCACAACGAACCGCCCTCTATGTAAAGAAGCTTACCGGTTGTATCAGGGAAAGCTGGCTGAAGTTGAACGACAGCTCAAGATGTTGCAAACCTTGCAGGCTCGCCTGCAAGAGCGAATCAGCCAGTTTGAAAACGCTGCCAACGTCCGGTAAGGACAAGGAGTGGTAGAAATGGTTGTTGACAGTCATGCACATGTCATGCTGCCCCAAGAGCGGCAGCAAGAATTGATGGTTGAAGCGGGTGTGGATCGAACCATATTATTCACGTCGCGGGTACACCCGGAGAAGTCAAAGACGCTGAAGGAATTGGAAGAAGAACTAAAGTCACTTTATCAACTGCTGGAGGGGCAAGGAGATTCACAGGAAACCAGAAAGCAGTCCTTGATTGAATTGGAAGAAGTAGTAAAGAAGTATCCAGATACGTATTGGGGCTTCGGTTCGATACCTTTGGGGCTTGGCGATGCGGAAAGTCTTCGTTGGATAGAAGCGCAGATTATAGCGCGCGGCTTCTGCGGTATAGGGGAGTTGACGCCGGGGCTTGGCCAAGTAGCGCTGCTGGAACCGATTTTCCAAGCTTCTCGCGAAGCTGGCGGTTTGCCGTTGTGGGTGCATGCTTTTTTCCCTTTACAGGCTCAGGATATCAGGAAACTACTGGAATTGGCGGCTCAGTATCAAGAAGTTCCGTTGATTGTGGGCCATTTAGGAGGCGTGCATTGGTTGGAAACATTGCAAGCGGTGAAGCGTATGCCGCAGGTACATTTGGATTTGTCGGCAGCATATACCACGATGGCACTGCTGTATGCAATGAAGGAGCTACCGGAAAGAGTGCTGTTTGCTTCTGATGCTCCCTATACATCGCCTGTGGTTGCTCGGCACAGTTTAGAGATGTTGGCACCTAGCCAACAAGTGCTAGAATTGGCGCTGGGAGAAAATATCTGCCGGCTTTTGCGCAAATAAGGCTTCTGGCCAAGAGGGAACAGGCTGATGGAAGGAGGCATAAAAGCATGGCTGGGATTGGGTTTTATCGAGAAGAGGCTCTGCCTTTTTTTGAGCTGAAACTGTGTCAGGAGTACGGCCTTTCCTATAAAAAGCACGCCCATGAGGAATATTCTTTAGGACTTGTTGTTGCCGGGGGAAGTTCGTTTTGGTGTGAAGGCAGCCATGAAGATATTGCACCACAGACAATGCTCTTATTGCCTCCGGGATGCATGCACGCCTGTAAACCTTTGGAGTCAGGAACGTGGAATTACCGCATGTTGTTTGTGACGGAAGCTTGGGTGCACGCGTTGGCAGCGGAGCGGCCTGGAACCGTATGGGCGCAGCCGATATTAAAGCCGGTTTCGTCTAGGGCGGTGCAGCGTTTGGAACGGAGATTGCAGCGGCTGCAGGGGACGGAGACGCCGCTGGCTAAAGAGGCGGTGTTGATCGACCTGTTTGACGAATTGCAGCAGGGAAATAAGAAAATGTGGCTGCAACGGCCTGGCGAGGAACGGCTGCGCTTGAAGCAGGTTAAAGAGTATTTGCAAAACCATTTTGAGGCCAAGGTTACCTTGGAAGAGTTGGGGGCGGTTTCAGGCTTGAATAAGTTTCACCTGTTGCGGATTTTTAAAGAAGCTTTCAAAATCCCCCCGCATATGTATCAGATGGTGCTGCGCATTAATTTTGCCAAACGAGAATTAGGGAAACGTAAAGAACTAGCAGAGGTGGCACTGGAAGCGGGTTTCTATGACCAGAGCCATTTCAGTAAAACCTTTAAAAGCTATACAGGTATTACGCCGGAAAAATATCAAAAGGGAATTTAAAAGGAGCGACTCAGTAGTATATTGAGTCGCTCCTTTTAGTTCTTTCCTATAAAGAAATTTTTCTAAGCTATGTCTGTTAGGCTTTTCTTTTTAACATTAGGCGAGCCAGCATGGTGCGGCCATTAATGCCTAGCTTGGCATAAATGTTTTGCAGCGTTTTTTTCACGGTGCTTTCTTCGATAAACAATTCTTTACCAATGGCTTTGTTGGACATTCCGACAGTGACCAATTCGGCAATTTCTTGTTCACGCGCTGTGAGTTTAGTGACAGTATCGCGCAATGCTGTTTGTACAACGGTTAAATTAGGAAAGAAAGCTGTGTGTGTTTCTTTTATGTTCGCAATAAGTGAAGTGTAATTTTCTTCTTTTTCAAAAGCGCTAAGAATAGGGAAAATCTTTTCTCCGTTTTCTACAAATGGCATAATAAATCGATCCGGTTTTGCAATCGCTAGTGCGTTGCGGAGCGCGGCCTGCGCTTCTTGGTAGCGGCGCAGATCATAATAAGCAATGGCCTCGTAGATATGGATGTATATTTGACTAAGCAGGTTGGGGAAGATACGGGCTGTATTGAGGAAGTGCTCGGACAGACCTAGCAGTTTTAAATAGTCACCGTTCAAGAGAAGTGCTTGGCCATAAATAATATTGAAAAAAGCATGGCTGAGAAAGTACAGGCGACTTTCTTGCAGGTTGCCTTCGGCAATCCAAACAGGGATTTTTTCCGGTTGTTTGAGTTGGGCATAGATAAAGCCTTCGCACATATCTAAGGCGTGAACGAGCTGGTATTGACCGCACACTTCTACTTCCTCGCGCAACTGCTGTAATAACTGTTGCACGGCTGTCGGATTGCCGTTAACAAAAGCCAACCGGATTTGTAAAAACAGAATGCACAGCAAGATCGCTATTTGCTGACCGGAGCGCGCAGGGAATTCGGCTTTATGAATGGTAATTGCGGCATTCTCAAAATCTCCTTGATAAAAGTGTTGTTCCGCCTGCATTACATACTCTGCCCCAGCTCCGTGATTGGTCGTCATCAAGCAATACCGAGGCATGTAGGTGGTCAACATCGTTGTAGTTTGCTCAGCTGCGCCGCTCTGACGGTAAAACATATATAGAACAGAAGGAGTGCCAAAGGTGAAATAGTTTTGGTGGTCAAAGAGACGAGATGGTCCGTTTAGCAGTGCATAGGCTTTAGTTTGATGTTCGACCATTCCTTGCAAGTCATTATATTTTGAAAAACTTTTGCTTAATTCTAGTTCGCCTAGTAAATGATTTCTAGCTGTTTCATCACAAATTGTTTCAAGATATCCTAAGGCTTTTTGGCATTCTACGGCATATATTTCTTTTTCATTTAGCAAAAATAATTTTCTAGCATAGAGCACACAAGCGGTAGGATTTTCTTTTTTTGTTTCTTCTGGGCAGTCTGAGAAATATTGTATGATTTGGTCTTTGGTTTCGGGATTGACGCTGTGCCCATTATCTTTTACAAACGTTATTAACAATTGCTTGAAAGCGAGAGCTTGATAAAAGCATTCCATAGCTTGGATATAGTTGTCATCGCTTGCATACCAACTGCCGGCCATCTGTTGTATCTCTCGGTAGTGGTCTGCTCCTTGGCGCAGCAGTTGTTCTCGAAGGTAAGCAGTAAAAATAGTATGTGTATGATAGGTTTGATTATAGTAGTTGAATTTGATAAAAGAGTTGTTTTTCATAAGGTAGTGCAGCTGTGCTTCTGCATTTCCATGCGGCCACATTGCTTTTGCTTGCTCTAAGGTAAAACTGTCAAAAATGCAGATAGCCAGCAAAAAGTCTTTTGCCTCTGAAGGGTAGTAACGGTATACGGCTTTTTCAATTAACTCAGATAAACTTGATTGTCTATCAATTTTTCTTTCGTGTTCAAAGTTTAGTAGGCTTAGATAAAGAGCGCTGATCCAGCCTTCCGTATAAGAATATAGTTCAGTTGTTTCGATAGGAGTGAGACATATACCACATAGCTTGTAGTACTCAACAATTTCATCGCGTGTAAATTCCAAACTGCTTTTACCGATAACTTGGCAAAACCCCTTCAATACCAGTTCTGTTGTGTTTTCTCCGAACGTGGTCCGCGAGATGATGACAATATGTAGGTGCTGCGGAGCTAGTTTAATTAATCGTTCGATAAATCGATCAATAGGGGGAGACGTTAGTAAATGGTAATCGTCAAATACAAGACATGTTTCTGAAGAAAAATCGATGACTTCGAGCAGTTCCAACGCCGCATCCATAAAGGCGTTGTCGGCAGGGATTCCAAGCTCAGTAAGGGCATTGGCACAATGCTCGTTTATTGGTTTTAGCAAGCGGCAAAATCCGCGCCAAAAGCTGTTGGCTGAGGCGCCGGCTAGCGTTTGCCAAAATACGTTTGCCTTACTTGTTTTTAAAAATTCTTTAACGGCGGTGGTTTTTCCATAACCCATTGGCGCTTCCACTAGGGTTAGCGGATGACTCCAGATGCCGGTTAAGGCTTGGGTGAGGGGTTTTCGTTTATAAATGATTCTGGTGGAATTAGTGTGCATTATAGGCCTCCGAAAGTATTGTTAGTGTAAACTTGTTTTAACATAGTAATCACAAGATGCTGCGGGGAATAATCATTTGTAAAAAATCAATATTTTACAATACAGAGAAATTGTTTCGCGTTAAGATGAAAGAAAAAGAGGAGCGATAACGTGAAACTTGTCATGGTAATTAATCGTGATTTGCCGTTGGGCCTAGTGGCTAACACGGCAGCGGTGCTGGGCATTAGCCTCAGCAAAATCTATCAGGAGGATATTGTCGGCGGCGACATTACTGATGCCGATGGAAACTTGCATTTGGGCATTACGGCGCATACCATTCCGATTTTGAGTGCGAGCCGAGAGCAAGTAAAAGAAATTCGCGAGGCTATGTTTGAACCGGCTTTTGTAGAAGTGGCGGCGATTGATTTTAGTGAAGCAGCCCAGCGTTGCCTGAACTATGAGCAATATATACGGAGTTTAGCGCAACTATCTGCGGAAGAACTGTTTTATTTGGGCGTCTGCATGTACGGCCCTAAGAAAAAGGTGAACAAGCTGACAGGCAGTCTGCCGCTGCTGCGGTGAACGGGAGAGTCGGGATGCCGGAGTGACCTGCGGGAGTGTCAGAGGGCTGCGAAGCAGAATGTTTAGAATAATAAAAGAGCTAATTAATAAAGGACCGCACATCTCGAGTGCGGTCCTTTATTGATAAAAATATGACCGTAGTTCTCAGTTGCATCCTTTGGTTACTCATATACTCATTTCTAGAAATGAACGCCGTTTTCATAGTACCGAAGCTCTTGCAAGGGGATAAAGAAAACATCGACTTGGGTGTATCCGGCCAGGCGGATATGCCGGGTAATCGCCTCGGCTGTACGGTCTTGCACGTCTTGACCGCGATCAAACCAATTGACTTGCACTAACGGTGATACAGCGGTTTGCTGTCCGTCAAAATAATAGGTTGAAGCCGGAACTTCCAAAGTAAAGTAATCTCGAGGGCAATCGATGATTTTCTCTAGTTCATCGATCAAGGCGGTGCTGAAGGCTTGGACGTCTTTCCCGGGAAGGCCTTTGAATATCAACTGCGGCATAATGGTTCCTCCTGTTTGTGCATAATAGTGTATAGCATTTCGCGTCAGATGCGGCTAGTTCCTGCTGGAAATGTTTGAGAGAAGGAATCCGGCAATGTGTCCAGAAAGGTAGTATAAAAACAAGGTGGAGGAGAGGTAACGGAAATGACGGAGGTTGTTTTTCGAGAAATGCAGGAAGAGTACTTGGATGCGGTGCTAGAAATTTATTTGCACTATGTGCTCAATACGACGGCGACGTTCCATGCGCGGCCGCTGACACGGAAGGATATGCGAGATATTGTATTCTTTGAAAATGAAAAATATAAAACCTTTGTTATTTTTCGCGAGGAAGAACTTTGCGGCTATGTGTTGTTGACGCAGCACAAAAAAAGAGAAGCCTACGATACGACGGCGGAAGTGACGGTGTATTTGAAGCCAGGCTGCATTGGGGGCGGACTGGGAAGTTTGGGCCTGCAGCATTTGGAACAATATGCCCGAAAGCAAGGGATTCATGTGCTGGTAGCTACGATTTGCGGCGAAAACGAAAAAAGCATTCGCCTAGTAGAACGAAACGGCTATTTTCGCTGCGCTCATTATAAAGAAGTAGGCCTTAAGTTCGGGCAATACTTAGATATTGTGGGGTATCAAAAGATTTTAGTGTAAGAAAAGTGTCAGGGTTGCTTTAGAAAACCAATAGGGGACTGTTATGGTTTGCTGTAAGTGCTGGTTGTACACTATATGCATACGAGAGGAGGAGTATGTATGAAATATTGGTGTAAAGTATTGGTATGGCTGGCTCTTTTTCAGGGGATGGTTTTAGGGCAGGTATTGGCCGCTCCTAGTGAGGTAGGCGAGGATCTGTCGGACTGTTTTCAAGGATTTTCAGGGACCTTTGTGTTGTATGATCTGGAGGCGGATCGGTATATCATTTATAATGAAAAGCAGAGCCGTAAGCGGTTGTCTCCTTGTTCGACCTTCAAAATACCCAACTCTTTGATTGGTCTGGAAACGGGAGCCTTGGATAAGGAAGACGTATTTACCTTGAAAAAATGGGATGGGACCCGTTATGATTTTCCCTATTGGAATCATGATCACACGTTGGCGTCGGCTACGAAGGAGTCGGTTGTCTGGTATTTTCGAGAATTGGCGAGCGATATCGGCGCTGTAAGAATGCAAAGATATTTGCAAGATATCGACTATGGAAATGCAGATATTTCAGGCGGTCTGACTCGATTTTGGCTGGGTTCTTCTTTGCAAATATCAGCTCAAGAGCAAGTGCGTTTTTTGGCGCGCTTAGAGAGGGGAGAACTGCCATTTTCCCAAGAAACGCGGGCTATTGTTTATAAGAATATCACTATTGCAGAGAAAAATGGCGGAGTTCTTATGGGGAAAACCGGCTCGCGGTTGCAAGATGGACATTGGACGT
This sequence comes from uncultured Anaeromusa sp., assembly GCF_963676855.1. Lineage (NCBI taxonomy): Bacteria > Bacillati > Bacillota > Negativicutes > Selenomonadales > Sporomusaceae > Anaeromusa > uncultured Anaeromusa sp. The sequence continues at coordinate 3,430,643 of NZ_OY781460.1, read as the reverse complement.
TAGGGTGGTTTGTTGGTTTGGTGAAAAAAACGGGAGGAACCTATGTTTTCGCAACCAATATAGAGAGCGTGGATGGGGCAATGGGCGGTAAAGCCCGAGAGATCAGCCTGGCGGTATTGAAGAAAATGAATGTAATGTAAGGAGGCGCTGGGGATGAAATCTTATGAAATGGCGATTCTGGTTTTGAGTGACAAGGGCGCGCGCGGCGAGCGAGAAGATCTGAGCGGCCCGGCTGTCCGTGAAGTATTAGGCGAGCAGTATCCTGTGGTGTACTATAAAATGATCCCCGATGAAAAAGAGCAGATTATCCGGGAACTTTGCTATATTTGTGATGAACTAGCGCCGCCTTTGCTGGTTACTTCGGGCGGGACTGGTTTTTCCGAACGGGATGTTACACCGGAAGCTACTGTGGAAGTCGTGGAAAAGCTTACTCCAGGTATTCCAGAGGCCATGCGCTTCTACGGTATGCAGAAAACGCCGAAAGCGATGCTTTCTCGGGCGGTAGCTGGTATTCGGGGCAAGACGTTGATTATCAATCTGCCTGGTAGTGTGAAAGGCGTGAAAGAGTCATTGGAAGCCATTACCCCGGCGCTGGCTCATGGGCTGGGAATTTTGCGCGGCGATGCTCAAGAATGCGGGCAATCTAGTGCGAAAAAACCAGCTGCGGTGTTGGCGGTGAATCGCAGCGAGAAAAAAGGGGAAATCAAGGTTCCCATTGCTAAAGGATACTTTGCGGTGGACTGCGGTCTGCAGGGCGACGCTCATGCCGGAGACTGGCATCGGCAGGTGAGCCTCTTGGGTTATGAGAGTTTTGAAAAGATCCGACAATTGGGCGTAACCGATTTGGAACCAGGCGTTTTCGCCGAGAATCTCACGACAGAAGGCATAGAACTCTTTACGTTGCCTGTGGGGACTCGTCTCCAAATTGGCGAGGTGTTGCTGGAAGTGACGCAGATCGGCAAAGAGTGCCATTTAGGTTGCGCTATCCGCGAAAAAACGGGAGACTGTGTTATGCCCAGGGAAGGCATTTTTGCTAAAGTGTTGGCGCCGGGCTGGATTGCTCCAGGAGATTTGATTGAGATTGTATCGTAAGGGGTTGCAAGAAAATGAAAACCATTAAGACGCAGGATGCGCTTGGAACCGTTCTGTGTCATGACATAACAAAGATTGTGCCAGGAGCGTTTAAAGGACCGGCGTTTCGCAAGGGACATATTGTGACGGAAGAAGACATTCCGGAGCTTTTGACGTTAGGTAAGGACCATCTATATGTATGGGAGCTGCAAGATGGGTTTGTGCATGAAAATGACGCTGCTCTGCGTCTGACGGCGGCGGTGCGCGGCGGCGGTCTTACAGCGACAAAGCCGGAAGAAGGCAAGGTAAGTCTTCTTGCCGAACAGGACGGGCTGTTGCTTATTGATGAGGAGCGCTTGCTGCGTTTGAACTTGCTGGGCGAAGTGGCGGTAGCTACCCGCAGCCAGGAACGGACCGTAAAAAAGGGTGATATAGTGGCTGGGATTCGCGTGATTCCGCTGGTACTTGCAGAAGAAAAAATGCAGGAGGCGGAGGCCATCGGTGCGGAAGCAGACGTGATTTCCGTGCAGCCCTTTCGGCCTTGCAAAGTGGGTATTGTTACAACAGGGAACGAAGTCTATTACGGCAGAATTGTTGATTGTTTTGGACCGGTTGTTCAAGCAAAGGTGGAAGCCTTTGGCTGCAACGTGGCGCGGCAGGTGCTTGTACCGGACTCGGTGGAGAAAATTGCGCAAGCAGTGCAGGCGCTGCTTGCGGAAGGCTGCCAGTTGATTTTGACCACGGGCGGCATGTCTGTGGACCCGGATGATGTGACACCTGCCGGTATTCGTCTGGCCGGAGCGCAAGTTGTCTCCTACGGGGCGCCGGTTTTGCCTGGCTCGGTATTCATGATGGCGTATCTAGGTACAGTGCCTGTATTGGGCTTGCCAGGCTGCGTCATGTACAACAGTACGACTATTTTTGACTTGGTGCTGCCGCTGGTTTTAGCAGGAAGGGAAGTAACCAGGGAGCGAATCGCCCGCTGGGGTGTAGGTGGTTTGTGTCTAAACTGCGAGACGTGTCGTTTTCCAGATTGTTCTTTCGGTGCGTAGCGGCAGGAAGTAAGGAGGTGGCTGGGTGAAGAAAAATGTGTCTTTGGAAGTGGCGCAGCAGATGTTGTTAGCGCAAGCGGTGGCTGTCGGGGAGCGTCGGGTTTTTCTGAAGGAAGCGGCTGGAAACGTGCTGAGCCGGGATGTGTTTGCGCCGCTGGACTTGCCTCCTTTTGACCGTTCGCCTTTAGACGGCTATGCGCTGCGAGCGGCGGATGTCAGCCAAGCCTCCGAAGCGCAGCCGGTAATCTTGCAGGTTGTGGAAGAGGTGCGGGCGGGATTTGTCGCCTCTCAAGCGTTGGAACCCGGCTGCGCCGTTAAGATCATGACCGGCGCGTCTTTGCCTGACGGAGCCGATGTGGTAGTGCCCTTTGAAGACGTGGAACGTAAAGGCAGCGTGGTGTGCATTGCGGAGCCAATGGCAAGCGGCAGCAATATCATATATGCTGGTGAAGACCTTGCGGCAGGAGACTTGGCAGCTGAAACAGGTACTCGTATAACGCCGCCCCTGGTGGGGTTGTTAGCCGCCTTGGGTATGGAAACGGTTCCTGTTTACGGGAAGTGCAAGGTAGCTCTCTTCAGCACGGGGGACGAGCTGGTAGAACCGCCGCAAGCGTTGCAGCCGGGACAGATATATAATTCCAATCTACATAGCCTGCATGCTTATTGCCAAGTGCTGGGGGCGGAAACCGTGTTGTTCAATACGACTGTTGATGAGGAGAATGCGATTGCGGCGCGCCTAGAAGAAGCGCTGTTGCAGGCTGACTTGGTGGTGACCACTGGCGGCGTATCGGTAGGAGACTATGATTTGCTTCCGGCGGCTTTGGGGAAAGTCGGCGCGACGTTTTTTTTTCACGGTTTAGATATGAAACCGGGTTCGCCAGCCATGGGGGCTGTTTGGAGGGGGAAGCCGATCTTGGCTCTTTCCGGTAATCCAGCAGCGGCTTTAATCGCTTTTGAGCTTTTGGGAACACCGCTGCTGAAACAAATGTTAGGCTGGAAAAATGTTCTGCCGCAGCGAGTTGACGTTATTTTAGATGATGATTTTACGAAGGTCAGCGCACAGCGCCGTTTTGTGCGGGTGCGACTGGCGGCGCAGGGGACGCAGCTGCATGCCAAACTGGCGGGTTCGCAGAGCAACGGGGCGTTGCAGTCTATGGCTGTGAGCAATGCTTTGCTGGATGTGCCAGCAGGCAGCGGTCCCTTGAAGGCAGGCAAGGTAGTCGAGGCAGTATTGACAGGCCCGTTAGCGTAGGAGGAGCAATATGGCGGTAAGCGGCATTGTGTTGGCAGGAGGACGCAGCTTGCGTATGGGGACGGATAAAAGGCAGCTTGCTTGGGGGCGGTATACGTTGCTCGAACAAGCCGTTTGCCGGCTGCGAGGCCTTACAGATGATGTGGTTGTTGTTGGCGGTCTGGATGGTGCCTGTTGTCTGTCGGGAGTTCGGCAAGTGGAGGACCAGTATGTGGGACGTGGACCGTTGGGCGGCATTCACGCCGGACTGTTGGCAGCAAAACACGAGGCAGCGATCGTTCTTTCTTGTGATATGCCTTTTGTAACAGCGAAATTGGCTGCATTTTTGGTAGCTAAGAGTGACGGCGTTGCTGCGGTAACTCCGCGCAGTGGAGGGCGGGTTGAACCCTTATGCGCGGTATATGCTCGTAGCTGTCTCGCTGTTATCGAAGACTTGCTGCAAGCGGGGGAAAATCAAGTGCGGCAAGTTTTTTGCAAGGTTAACACCTGCTATGTAGAAGAAGCGGAATTGCAGCTATTTGGTGAGGTGAAGCAGCTGTTTTTCAACCTAAATACGCCGCAAGACTGGCAAGAGGCTTTGCGACGCAAGGAGGAAGGGCATGGCGGCTAGCAAAATCCCGATCGTTTCTTTTGTATCGGCTTGTTCCGGGGCCGGCAAGACTACCTTGTTGGAAAAGGTTGTGGTTATTTTAAAACAGCGTGGCTTGCGTTTGGCAGTAATCAAGCATGATGCACATCGTTTTGAGATGGACCATCCAGGCAAGGACACCTGGCGCTTGGCGCAAGCAGGAGCCGATGTCGTTGTCATTTCCTCACCGGAGAAGGTAGCTCTGCTGGAAAAAGTAACTGGTGAAAAATCCTTGGATGAAGTGGCGGCTATGATTTCCGGTGTGGATCTTATCCTTACGGAAGGCTTTAAACAAGGTGGCAAACTCAAAATTGAAGTATACCGCGCTGCAATGCAAACACCTCTGTGTAGTTCGGCGGAGGAATTGCTGGCAATTGCCGGTGATACGTCCCTGCCGGGCGTTCCTTGCTACGCTCTAGATGATGCGGCTGGGGTTGCATCGGAGTTACTGCGCTATCTGGAGACCGTTAAACTGACAAAAAGCATGATAAAGAAGACGGGCGCTCTGCAAGTAGGGCTTGTGCTGTTTTCGCAAGTGGAAGAGCTTGACTTCATAGGACCCTTTGAAACACTCAGTTATGCTAATAAAATACGGCCCAATTCTATTCAAATGCATTTGGTAGCGGAAAGAAACGAGCCGGTTTGGGCATTTAACGGACTGCGGTTGTTGCCGGATTGTACGCTGGCGCAGTGCCCGGATTTGGATATCGTTATTGCTCCCGGCGGTAAGGGGCGTTTGGCGGCGATGAAGAATCCAGTTATTCAGGAGTTTTTGCGGCGACAGGCAGTGCAGGCTCGATATATGACTTCCGTGTGTACAGGAGCGTTTTTATTGGCTGAAGCAGGGCTGCTTCAAGGTAAACGGGCGACTACCTATCATACGGCCATGGAGGAGTTAGCGGCTTATGGCGTGAAAACGGAAGTGAGCAAAGTAGTTCAGGACGGAAAGGTGATTACTGCTGGCGGCGTCAGTTCCGGCTTGGAGCTGGGGTTGTACCTGTTGCGACTTTGCTTTGGCCTCGAACTGGCGAGAGAAGTCGCACGGAAAATTGAATATGAAGCCGGCTTGGATTTTTTGGCTAACCTGCCGCAGAAACAAGTATGATAAAGTGTGAAAACGAATTTTTGAACAAGAGTCGCAAGAGTGATCTGAGGGTATGAATGAAGCTTTGACAGAGTATATATTGAAAAGGGACTGCGGCCAAAACAGCCGCAGTCCCTTTTTGTAGTTCTCTATCGTATCCTCTGGTCACTCTGGTGCTTTTGTTCGTTTTAAATTAGGCGCATTCTTCCTCGACGACAGCAATGTTCTCGCGGTCTAACGCGTAGGTAAGGAAGAACGTACCTAAGCAGGCTAGCCATTCGAGGTAAATCACATGCGGCAGAATGTGTACCGCCGGTACGGTCTGCCAAAGGACAAGAACGATTACGCCGGTGATAATGGTGTTGAACGCCGAATTCTTGCGGCAAAATCGGGGAGCGAACAGAGTGAACAGCACGATAACGCTGAAAGCCGCCATCAGGCTGAGGCCAATCATAAGAGTGCTGATAATGCCGCTGATGGTCATAGCTAAGGTCAGCGTCAAAAGACCCAAAAGGACAACTGCGCCTTTGGTGATGCGCAGGAAGTTTTGCTCGCTGACATTGGGATTAACGAATTTTTTATAAATGTCTTGAGAAAACAAAGTGGCTGAACTGAGCAGCAGGTTGCAGGCGGTGGAAACGTCGGCGGCCCAGAGGGCGGCTAAGGTAATGCCTGCCAATATCGGGTCCAGGGACATAATGGCTTTCGGTAAAGCTAAAGCAGGGCTGACATCGGGAAACATGGCTTTAGCCATGACGCCCATGAGGGCGCTCACAAAGCCGATGGGCAGCATCATCAAGCCGCCGATAATGAAGCCGCGCTGGGCAGTGCGTACGTCTTTAGCGCCCAAGGAAATCTGGATAATGCTTTGCAACGAAAGATTAACGGTAACAAGGACTACAATCCAGGTGATAATACCTGTAATGCCGACGCCGTCAAAAAAATCCATATAAGGAATGTTTTGCGGCAACTGCAATTGGAGCTTATTAAGACCGCCAACTTGGGTGACTCCTACGATAGTAGCTAAAATGATGCCGATGTACTTCAGACTGACGTTGAGCAAGTTGGAAAGGCTGGCGGACCACATGCCTCCTAAGGAGGTAATGCCGATGAATACAGCGGCGCTGGTCAGCATACCTGTGGTCATGGTGAAGATCTCCGGCATAAGAGCGCAGAGAATGCTGCCGCCAGCGATGTACTGCAAGGACATAACGACAAGCTGTACGATGATTTGGCAAGCAATACCAGCAATCATGCCTTTTTTGTCATAGTAGCGTCCCAGAAGCTCCGGGATAGTGGTAATGTTGAGTTCGCGATATTTTTTGGCTACCAACAAGCCCATAACAATGGCGCCGATGCCCCAGGCGGTGGTGTACCAGCCTGCAGACAAGCCTACTTTATAGGCTTGTTCGGCCACGCCGATGGTTGAGGCGCCGCCGACGGCCAGGCCGACGATGGAGACGGTAATTAAAGGGGTCGTCAGTTTACGCCCGGCCAGGACATAGTTTGTCGCCGATCCGGCAGAGCGGCGTTTCGCATAGTAGCTGATTGCGAATAAGAGTACAATATAAAGACAAACGATTAAAAAAGCAATATTCATAATTTCTACCTCCTGAAGTATCTTACGCATGAAAAAGTATATGCTTTCTTTCAGGCTGGCCAGCGAACTGAAAGAAAAAACCGCCCCTCCTATAGAGGGACGGTTGAAGCCGTGGTACCACCCAAATTGAACCTTGGGAAAATAAAAAAGAGTCGTACCAAAGGGGCGACAATGCCGCGGTACCACCCTGTTTCAATCCGAAGATCTACTCATACGCCCGTAACGTGGGCTTTGCGGCGCAGCCTACTTTTAGTTCAGCCTGCAGTTCCGAAAGGAACTTCATTTCGTTTGTTCATCTGGCTTGCACCAACCGCCAGCTCTCTGTATGACAAGGACGAAACTACTTTCTTTCATCATCACTAGTAAACGTAATTTAATTGTTACACTGATTATAGCTAGGCAATTGTATACTTGTCAACTGTTTTTTTGGCGAACAAGAATAACTGCCGAAAGGAATCATGCTTGGAAAAGCGAATATATGTCAAAGAAAGCCATGGTATAATCCACAGTGCAGGAAAGGGAAATCATGGAGTATCTTATTTCGTTTCTAGAAGGAATTATTACCTTTGTTTCACCATGCATGCTGCCGCTGTTACCTCTGTATGCCGCTTATTTTGGCGGCGGCGCTTCGACGGGCAAGGCGCTAGTGCATGCACTGGGGTTTGTTTTAGGATTTACCTTGATTTTTGTGACGATGGGGGCTTTTGCGGCGACGGCAGGCTCTTTTTTGCGGGAGTATCAAGGGCAAGTTGATTTGGTGGCCGGCGCGATTATTGTTTTATTTGGTTTGAATTATACGGGATTGTTTTCGATTGGATTTTTGAACCGTACCTATGCGCTTGACGTGCAGGTGCGTCCTTTGGGATTGGGTTCGGCGATTTTATTTGGAATGGTTTTTGCGTTAGGGTGGACTCCTTGTGTGGGAGCTTTTTTGGGTTCGGCGCTGCTTTTAGCTTCGCAGCAGGATTCGGCGATTCGTGGCGTAGGCATGCTTCTTTGCTACTCTTTGGGGCTAGGGATTCCTTTTATCGTGGCGACTATGCTGCTGGATCATCTTAAAGGCGCCCTGGCGGTAGTGAAAGAGAACTATCATGTGATTAACAAGCTTTGCGGTGTATTACTCATTGTCTTAGGCTTGTTAATGATGTCCGGTTGGTTAGGAATCTTTTTAGGGATGCTCAGTTTTTAGGAGGCAATGATGAATAAGAAGATTTTAGCATTAGCAATTGCGTTGGTGGTCGTGTTAGCCGGAGCCGGCGTTGCTTATCGCGCGTTGACGACAGATACGGCGGAGACGCAAGTGAAGCAAAGCCAGGAAACATCCGGGAACTCGGGCGGTAAAACCGCTAAACGACAGGCGCCTGACTTTTCCGTACTAGATGCCGAAGGTAAACAGGTGTCATTGTCTTCTTTGCGAGGCAAGCCGGTTGTTTTGAATTTTTGGGCTAGCTGGTGTGGTCCTTGCCGGGAAGAAATGCCTGATTTTCAGCAGGTATATACGCTGTACCAGGGACGCGTGCATTTTATGATGGTCAATCTGACGGACGGCTCGCGGGAAACCCAGGGGAAAGCCGCAGAATTTGTGCGGCGCAACGGCTTCTCATTCCCAGTGTATTACGATACGAAGCAAGAAGCAGTTAAGGGCTATGGAATTACCGCCATTCCTACGACGTTTATTTTGGATGCGGATGGCATGGTGGTTAGCCAATCCCAGGGCGTCATGCGCAAAGAGGTCTTGCAAAAAACATTGGACCAAGTATTGGGGCGGTAAAGCCAGAAAAGCGGTCACGCGAAATTACTTCGCGTGACCGCTTTGGATTTCTATATCAGAATCCGCAGTTTTTTCTTTACTCCTTCGCCTTCGAACATATGGGACATTTTTGCAAGGAAAAAGGAAGTTCCAGGTGCGCTTGGGCTAAGAGATCTTGATTCGTGAAGATGCTTTGCGTGGGTCCGTCGGCGAGGATGCGTCCGTTTTGCAAAACAACAGTGCGCTCGCACAGCTCCAAAGCTAAATCAAGATCATGCGTAGCGATAAGCTTGGTATGTTGAAAGCTGCGTAAAAGATGCAGCAAGCTGCGTCGAGCCCAAGGATCCAAGAAAGCGGAGGGTTCGTCCATAACCAGAATGGCGGGCTCCATGGCCAAGACGGTGGCGATAGAGACAACGCGCTTTTGACCGCCAGAAAGACGATACGGCGGACGATCTTTGATGTCCCAAGCGCCGACGCATTCCAAGGCCGTTTGTACTCGGTGAGCTACCTCGTTGGCGGGAAGACCAAGATTTTGCGGGCCGAAAGCAACGTCTTCGTACACTGTAGGCATGAAGAGTTGATCATCGGGATCTTGAAATACCATGCCTACGGTGCGGCGAATGTGATCTAAAGTTTTCTTGGTAACCGGGAAACCGCCAATATTTACATCTCCAGCAGTGGGCAGGACGGCGCCGCAAACATGAGACAGCAAGGTGGTTTTGCCGGAACCGTTGGCGCCGACGATAGCGACCGCTTCACCGTGCCCGATATCCAAAGAAATATTTTGCAAAGCAGTGGTGCCGTCCGGGTACAGATATTGCACGTCGGTAAAAGTAATTTTGTGATGACTCATGGGGCTCCTCCTGTCAATAGGCTGCCGAGAATCAGCGGCATGTTGAATTGTCGGCAGAGCAAAAAAAATACGCTCCAGGCAAGCAAATAACTTATATCGCGGCCACGCCAGGAGGGAAGGAGGTTTGAGGGCATTTCTCCGTCAAAGCCCCGGCAGCGCATGGCCTGATAAATACGCTCAGCTCGCTCCATACTGCGAAGCAGCCATTGCCCGAGCAGAGACCCCCAGGCGCGCATTGATACAGCATTTCCCTGAAAAGAACGCATGCGATACGCTTGTAAAATGCGGCTGCTTTCTTCTAACAAAAGATGCAAATATCGGTAAAGAAATAATAGCTGCACAACAAGCGCTTTTGGGCATCCTAAAGTGCGCAGGGCGGCACAGAGAGGCTGCAACCCGGTGGTGGCAATTAGCAGGAGGGATGCAGATACGCTCAAAAGAAGCTTGCAGGCAATGACGCCAAAAGAAATCCAGCCTTTAGAAATGGCAATTCCTCCCGGCAGTATGTAGGTAGCTTGGTCAAAAAAAGGATTGAACAGACCTAGCATTAGAACAACTGGGGCGGCTAGCAGTAACCGTTTGGCGATGACGGCAGGAGGGATGCCGCCCAGCGCGCAGACCCCAATTGGATACAAGCAAAGCGGTAACAGCGATGACAGCTCATATTTACTAAAAGAAGCGATGATGAGTAAAAACAGCAGAGTTGTCAGCAGTTTAGTTGTGGGATGCAGGCGTTGGATGGGCGCTGTCTGGGAAGACAATGCTTCCAGACAGCGCAGATCCAGCCATGATGATTCGGCCTTAAGCATAGGCGCTTGTAACTCGCTTTCTGTTTGCATACAGCTATTTAGAGAAAATTAATGATGTTTAGCGGCATAGCGTAGAGCCTTGCCAGTAAAAAAAGCCAGGCCTAAGGTGAGAAAAGCGCCAAGCATGCCCGCTACGGATTTTCCTGTGTCTACGGCAGGCCAAGTATCTTTGCTATCAGCGGCGGCTTCCGCTGTTTCTTCACTCTTAAAATTATAGTCTGGAAAAGGGGAATATTTTTCTTGCCATTGCTGCAGTAGTGCATGAAGCTCACTGGTAGTTGTTAATTCTTCTTGGCCGCTTGTTTCTGCGACCGACCACTCCAACCCGTCCGGCTGTGTAGAGGCGAACCAGGAAAGACCGCCGGCAATGAAGAGGGCCAGGCAGAAAAAAGCAGCTAAGCTAGCGCGTTGTATTTTTCTGGTGGGAGCTGGGCCGGACAGTACGTGCGGCGCTGCTTGAGCCAGAAAGCTGACAACCGCTGCCACAACCAGACCCTCCACTAAACCGATGGCCAGATGAATGGGCTGCATCAGCAAAACAAAAGTGCTAAAGGGGAGCTCGCTGATGCCGGAAAACAACGTTTCCAGAACTACGCTGAAGGCTCCAGCCTGTAGGCCCAGTACGCCGGCTAAAACAGAAGCGGCGAGGATGCGACCTTTAGAAGAGGAACCTCCGGCAAGGGGCTTGTAGATAAGCGGGTAAGCCAGATAACAGGGAAAAAAGCCTAGGTTGAAAATATTACAGCCGAGCGCTAAAAGACCGCCGTCGGCAAAAAATAAAGCTTGAATCATTAAGATGGAGGCAATAGTGAGAAAAGCGGCATGGGGACCCAAAAGAATTGCCAAAAGCAACCCGCCTCCCAGATGGCCGCTGGAACCAGTGCCGGGGATGGAGAAATTAATCATTTGGGCGGCAAAGACAAAGGCGCCCAATACGCCCATTAAGGGGATTTTTCGTTCTTCTAAATCAGATTGTACTTTTTTGGCAGCGTAGGCGGTCAGGCAAGCGGTTATGCCCCACATCGCGCCGCCAACTGCTGGTGAAATTAGAGCATCGGCCATGTGCATACAGAGGTCACTCCTTGTTGTCATTTTCTTTTTTTTTGCGTCTTGCCAAAAGTTAGCAAGGCGCACAAAAAAGCTCCAATCAGCTTGGAGCATGACTTTCGTAGTCATTTGACAACCTTCGTGGCTGTTTTATAGTACACAACATTCTACGTGGTGTGCTGATTTCCTTCTTGGAGTTAGGTTTAAGAGCGAACAGAGTTTACGGAAAAGTAAACTCTGTTCAGTACGTTTGCTTTTTAATGCATCCAAGATGTTTTGGTATCCAAGAGGATGCCGTCGTCTCTGGTGGCTTGAGTCAGACTGTGTTCTTGCGCCTGAATGCAGATGAAATACAAGTCTTCGTTGTCGCTGGCTTTCCAACTGCGCTCACCTGCTGGTGCAACGCGGATGAGGGTGCCTTCTCGTAGTGGGAATTCTTCGCCATCGACAAAAAAGACGCCGCTTCCTCGCAAAATCAGGTACAACTCTTCATTTTTCTTGTGGGCGTGTACGAAGGGCATGGCAGTGCCGGCAGCCAAGCGGTTCAGCGACAGTTCGCAGCCTGTGAGCCCTAGGTCGCTTCCGACAAAAAGCTTTCCAGAGAAGCCGTGGTATTCTTTCTCCTGTAGAGTTTCAAAGGGACCGGCATTTAAAATAGAATAGTTTTTTTTCATGGTAGTTTCCTACTTTCTTTTTTTTATTAGTGTACATACACCAAAAAGTTGAATAGAAAATGTTGCGTCGCCTATTGCTGCTTAGGGAGATAACGCTTCTAGTTTATTTAGCAGGGCAGTTAGTTTAGCTACATCGTCTTCGCCAAGATAGGTTGTAAGTAATTCTTGCGCTTTTTCCCAGCAGGCCCAGCCTTCTTCTGCTGTTTGGCGTCCTTGATTTGTTAACGAAACCAACTTGGTTCGTGAGTCCTTGCCTTGCTGTAAGGCGATGAGACCGTTTTCTAAAAGCGGTTTCATATTGCGGTTCAATGTCGTGCGATCAATGCGCATGGTTTGAGCTAACTGGCTGATCGTCAACGCTTCCGCTTCTTTTAGGCGGAGCAGCATGGACAATTGGGCGATGGTAATATCGCATGACTTGAGCTGTTCATCGTAGAATTGCGTGACAGCCCGCGAAGCGCGGCGCACATTCATACAATTGCAGATGCTGGGCTGCTTGGGGTATGTAAGTAGTTGTTCTTTCATAAAAACTTCCTTTGGTGCATATACACTTAATTAAATTCAGTGTAGACCTTGCTTTAGTTAAAGTCAAGAATAAAGTATAATCATAAATTGAGAAAGTCTTTATGGTATAATACAATGCGAAGAAAACCAAAGAATGGAGAATGTGTGGATGTCGACATTGCCAAACTGTCCTAAATGTAATTCCGAATATACCTATGAAGATCGGGGCCTTTTTATTTGTCCAGAATGCGCGCATGAATGGGCTGCCGGGGAAGCTGCCGAGGCGGAGGCAGGCCTAGTGGTCAAAGACGCCCATGGGAACCGTCTTGCCGACGGCGATGCCGTGACCATCATCAAGGACTTAAAAGTAAAAGGAGCGTCCTCTTCGCTGAAAATCGGTACCAAGGTGAAGAATATTCGCTTGGTAGAGGGCGACCATAATATTGACTGTCAAATTGAAGGTTTTGGCGCCATGAAGCTGAAATCGGAGTTTGTGAAAAAAGCCTAGTCTTGCATTGTTATGCAAACAATAGTATACTGAAAAACAATTAAAGAAGCACAAAATGGGGAACACCACCAAAAGGGTGTCTCTTCGTTTTGTGCTTTTTGTTTTGTCGTCACTGTGAAGTGACGACAAAACAAAAAGTCATATGAAGCCAAAACATAAGTTGTTTGTTAAAAAGCAGATGGCAACATTTCGTAACCCTCAGTCGTACCCTCTGGTTACTCTCGCGACTCTTGTTTAAAACTCGTACCTATTTACATAAGGAGGTGAGCGTTATGCGCGTGAATGGTGAAAAAATTTGTCTAGAAAAACCGTTGACCTTGACGGCGTATTTGGCAACGAAGCAGTTTGACTGCCGGATGGTTGCGGTGGAGCGCAACGGGCAGATTGTGCCCAAAGCAGACTATGAGAAAGTGGAACTCCAGGAAGAGGATATTTTGGAAATTGTGCGCTTTGTAGGAGGCGGCTGAAATGAAAATTGAAGTTAACGGTAAAGAACGGGAGTTGTCCTGCCGTACGGCGTTTGCAGTGAGAGGCCAGCTGGGAAGCGATACGGATGTGTTGATTGTTAACGGCTTTCAGACGGATGAAGATTGCGAACTGCAGGACGGCGATATGGTAGCGCTCATTAAAAAAGGCGTTTTGCCGCCACAAGAGGAGCTGGAAAGCCTAATGCGATCCCGCCATACGCCGCAAGTGCACGACAAGCTCAAAACGGGCAAGGTGGCTATTGCCGGCTTGGGCGGGCTGGGCTCTAATATTGCGGTTATGCTGGCGCGCATCGGTGTAGGTACGCTACTTTTGGTGGATTTTGACGTCGTAGAGCCAAGCAATCTAAATCGTCAAAGCTACTATGTGAGCCACCTGGGCATGCTCAAGACAGAAGCGCTTAAAGACCAACTGGCGCAGATTAATCCGTTTATTCAAGTGGAAACTCGTACGGCCCGTGTTGAAGAAGAGAACGTGGTGGAGCTTTTTCAGGGGTATGACGTGATTTGCGAGGCTTTTGACAAGCCGGCGGCTAAGGCCGTATTGGTGAACACCGCGTTGGAAAAGCTGCCTCAAGCAAAGGTCGTGGCGGCTTCCGGCATGGCTGGTTTTGACAGCGCTAATACGATAAAAACGCGACAGGTTATGGAACGTCTATATGTCTGCGGCGATTTAGAAAGCGGCGCTTGCCGCGGACGCGGCTTGATGGCGCCGCGTGTACAGGTTTGCGCCGGTCATCAAGCCAATATGGTGTTGCGCCTTTTGACGGGCGAATTAGAAGTAGGAGGAATCTAGAAAATGACAGATGCATTGAAAATTGGCGGTCGAGAGTTTAAATCCCGTTTGATTTTGGGGTCGGGAAAGTTTTCCTTGCCGTTGATCCAGGCGGTTATCGAGCATGGCCAAGTGGATATCGTAACGCTGGCGCTGCGGCGGGCGAATGTGGGCGGTCAAGAAAACATCTTGGAGTACATACCAAAGGGCATTACTTTGCTGCCTAATACCTCTGGCGCCCGCAACGCTGAAGAAGCGGTGCGTATCGCCAGACTGGCCAGGGAGCTTGGCTGTGGCGATTTTGTAAAGCTGGAGGTCATTCGGGATTCCAAGTACTTGCTGCCGGACAATCAAGAAACCATTAAGGCGACTGAGATTCTGGCAAAAGAGGGCTTTCAGGTTATGCCTTATATGTATCCGGACTTAAATGCGGCTAGGGCCCTGGCGGATGTCGGAGCGGCGTCGGTGATGCCTTTGGGAGCACCCATTGGCAGCAATAAAGGGTTATGTACGAAGGAGTTTATTCGGATTTTGATTGAAGAAATTAATTTACCGATCATTGTTGACGCTGGCATCGGTCGGCCTTCGCAGGCCTGCGAGGCGATGGAGATGGGCGCGGCTGCGGTGATGTGCAATACCGCGATTGCTACGGCCGGAGATGTAGCGCAGATGGCGCGAGCCTTTAAACAAGCCGTGGAAGCTGGACGGGAAGGCTATCTTGCCGGTTTAGGACGGGTGTTGGACGGGGCGGAAGCATCCAGCCCGTTGACCGGATTTTTGGAGGCGTAAGCATGGATAAAGAAAGAGTCAATCATATGGAATACCAGCCAGGCATGGAGGCGCTGGAGTCGGATGTGCTTGAAAAGGTGCTGGAACGGACTGCGGCGTATGAGTACAAAAATTATACAACCAAGGACGTGCGGCGCGTCTTGGCAAAAGAATCCATTTCTTTGGAAGATTATGGCGTCTTATTGTCGCCAGCGGCAGGAGACTGCCTAGAGGAAATGGCGGTGCGTGCACGTTGGGAGACGCGTAAGCATTTCGGCAATTCCGTGCAGATGTTTACACCTCTGTATATTGCCAATTACTGCGAAAACCACTGTGTGTATTGCGGCTTTAACTGTCAAAATCGTATTCAGAGGGGCAAGTTGACGCTGGCAGAGATTGAAAGTGAGCTGCAGACCATTGCTAAAACCGGGCTGCAAGAAATTTTGCTTCTTACCGGCGAGACGCGCAAGCAATCCGGAGTGGAGTACATTGGCGAAGCGGTTAAATTGGCGGCGAAATACTTTTCGACGGTAGGTATTGAAATTTACCCTCTCAATTCGGACGAATACGCTTATTTGCACGCCTGTGGCAGCGATTTTGTCTGTGTGTACCAAGAAACCTACAATCCGGATAAATACGAGCAAGTGCATTTGAGCGGTCCCAAGCGTATTTTCCCTTACCGCTTTCACGCGCAAGAAAGGGCTCTTTTGGGCGGTATGCGCGGCGTGGCCTTTGGGGCGCTCTTAGGATTGGACGATTTTAGGAAAGACGCCTTTTCTGTAGGGGTTCACGCCTATTTGATTCAGCAGAAGTATTCCCATGCGGAGATTTCTTTTTCTACGCCGCGCTTGCGGCCGTATATCAACAATGCGGCCAATAACGCCAATGACGTTCATGAGAAGCAATTGCTGCAGGTGATGCTGGCGTACCGCCTGCTTATGCCATTTGCGGGTCTTACTATTTCTACCAGGGAACGCGCCGGATTCCGGGATCATGTCATCGGCCTTGTGGCAACGAAGATATCTTCCGGCGTCAGTGTGGGCGTTGGTGGACACAGCGAAGAAGAAAAAGGCGATGAACAGTTTGAAATCGCCGATCCCCGCAGTGTTGACGAGGTACATCAAATGGTGCTGTCGCGCGGGCTGCAGCCTGTATATACTGATTATCTGCGGGTGTAATTATGGCAGAATTGATTTGCGTGACTCAGCGCAAACTGTGTCCAGATGATTTTTTGGAGCGCGTCAGCCGTTTAGCGCAGGCGAAGCTACAAGCAATTTTGCTGAGGGAAAAGGATTTGGGCGAAGCAGATTATGAAGAGCTGGCGCGCGAGGTACAGAAACGCTGTATTCCTTGGGGAGTACGCCTTATAGTGCGTCGTTACGCCGGTGTGGCGCGGCGACTGGGCGTAAGGCAACTGCATTTGTCCATGGAAGAGCTGCGTCAGGCGGAGCCAGGCGCGTTAGCGGGGCTGCAAGTGGGCGTATCAGTTCACTCGGTGGCAGAGGCTGCGGAGGCGGAACATCTGGGGACGGCTTATCTTATTGCCGGGCATATCTATGCGACAGACTGCAAAAAAGGATTGCAACCGCGAGGACTCGATTTTTTGAGCGAAGTGTGCCGGACGGTCAAGATGCCTGTATATGCCATTGGTGGCGTGACGGCGGAGCGCGTGTCGGAGTTACTGGTTTGTGGTGCGGCAGGCTGTTGTGTCATGTCTGGCGTGATGCAATGCTCTGCACCGGAAGAATATCTCACAAAGGTGCTTGCAAAATTAGCTGATGAAAATCTGTAAAAGGGTGGTACCGTGAGAGCAACGCCTCTTGCCCCTTTAAGCTGTTTGGCTTAAGGAGCAAGAGGCGTTTTTTTCTGCGGACCGTCTTATTTCAATAAAAGTGTTCCAAAGTGTTATACTTAATCTACAGAATAGAACAAAAATATCACAAAGCCACTTGCTTTTATCCGCTTGCCTGCACGGATGCGTAGAGCCAGAAGGTGCGCCAAAGCTGGATTTGAAAAGAAAATTCCGTAAAATGAAGGCGTTGGCATTTGAATTGCTTAAATCTAACAGTAGCGTGCTGTTACGAAAAGGCAGGCTGAAGCGGGAAGGGTTGAGGAAAGGAAGGAAGTTCATGAGTTTATTGGCCTCTCATACGGAGGAAATGTTTTATACCATTTTGGATAATCTGCGAGAAGCTGTCAATGTAGTAGATACCAAAGGGTATATTACCTATGTGAATCCTAGTTCCGCCAACTATGCTTCTGCACGCGTCGAGGATATGATTGGCAAGCACATTACCGAGTACTACCCGCATGCAGCGCTCTTGGATGTGATTCGTGACAAAAAACCATTATTGGATCAAAAAATGGCCCAGGGAAATGGCAGGACCTTTATTGTGAATGCAGTACCCTTGTATCGGCAAGGTGAATTTTATGGAGGCGTTTCCACGTTTCGAGATATTACCGAACTGGATGAACTAGCCCGGACGCTGGAGTATCTGGAAAATGAGCTGGCCCTAAGTCAAGGAAGCGGCATTTTTGACAGCTTTATCGGCGCCGATGGTTCACTGCGCAATGCTATTTTCAAAGCGCAGCGCAGTATTGCATCGGTCGGTGGTCCGCGGCATTCGGTGATTCTGGGAGAGACCGGTACAGGTAAGACGATGCTGGCTCAGGGGATGTATCATTTTGCTCGCAAAATCGGCATTTTGAAAGAAGGCGCGCCGTTTGTCGAAGTGAATTGCGCGCAGTTCACCAATGCGGACATTGCAGCCATGGAAATATTCGGTACCGATAAAGGAGCTTTTACAGGGGCTTTTGACAAGCCTGGCCTCGTAGAAGTGGCCAACGGAGGCGTACTGTTTTTGGATGAGGCCCATGCCTTGGTGCAGCACCAGACGATGTTGTTGAAGCTTATCGAATCCGGCTTGGTGCGGCGCATGGGAGGACGGACTGAGCATGCAGTGGATGTCATTATTATTGCGGCATCCAGCCAGGATTTAAAACAGGTATTTTTGCCGGAACTCTACCAGCGTTTGGCGCAGTACCAGATTGAACTGCCGCCATTGCGAGAGCGGAGCTTCCAGGAAAAACAGCAATTTTTGGAACAATTTGTAGAGCTGTACTGTCAAAAGGCGCAAGCCCGCTACAATGTGAGGCTGAAAGTTCATTTTACAAGCCGCGCGGCAGAGGTGCTTTTAGCGGCGGTGTTTGATCGCAATGTTCGACAGTTTCGGGATGTGGTCAATGCCAGCATTGATGCGGTGGCGCCGTTGGTGAACCACCTTTCGCAGGGAAATGAGCTGATCAAGCTGGTGGTGGATGAAGACGACATTCCCAAGGCCATGTTGGAAGTGAAAAGTGCCATGACAGAAGCCAATGAGCCTATTGCCAAGCAGGAGAGTTTGGAAGAACTTCTTCTTAGTTTGTCGGCGCTGGGGCTGGGGGTGCGGAAGATCTCCGCAGAGCTGAAACGAAGGGGCATTTCCATGGAGTACTATCAAGTGGCGTATAAGCTGAAAAAGCTGAAAAAAAATAGAGTATAGTTTGGGGAAGAAGAAAGGGGCAGATACAATGAGTAGAAAAATGAAAACCATGGACGGCAATACGGCGGCGGCGCATATTTCGTATGCATTCACCGACGTAGCGGCTATTTTTCCCATCACGCCTTCGTCCAATATGGCGGAGAGCGTGGATGAGTGGGCGGCACAAGGGCGTAAAAACCTCTTTGGACAGACGGTACAGGTAGTAGAAATGCAGTCCGAAGGCGGCGCGGCCGGTGCGGTGCACGGCTCGTTGCAGTCGGGGGCGTTGACGACGACCTATACAGCGTCGCAAGGATTGCTGCTGATGATTCCGAACATGTATAAAATTGCTGGCGAATTGCTGCCCGGCGTATTCCATGTCAGCGCCCGAGTAGTTGGCGCCAACGCTATCAGCATTTTTGGTGATCATTCCGATGTAATGGCTACACGCCAGACTGGCTTTGCCATGTTGGCGGAAAGCAGTGTTCAACAAGTTATGGATTTATCTGCAGTGGCTCATTTGGCGGCGATCAAGGGACGCGTGCCGTTCCTCAACTTTTTTGATGGTTTCCGTACGTCTCATGAAGTGCAGAAGGTTGAGATGTTGGAATACGACGAACTGGGCAAGCTGTTGGATATGGAGGCGGTTAATTCTTTTCGGCGCGGGGCGCTCAATCCTGATCATCCGGTATTGCGAGGCACCGTGCAGAATTCGGACATCTATTTTCAGCAGAGAGAAGTGTCTAATGGTTATTGGGAGAAGTTGCCGGAGATTGTTGAAGAATACATGGCGGAAATCAGTAAACTTACTGGGCGGGAGTATCACTTGTTCAACTACTATGGAGCGCCTGACGCGGAGCGCTTGATTATTGCTATGGGCTCTATGTGCCAAACCGTAGAAGAAGTAGTGGATCATCTGAACGCCAAAGGTGAAAAAGTGGGCTTGCTGAATATTCACCTATACCGTCCGTTTTCTCTGAAACATTTCTTCCAGCACATTCCTAAGAGCGTTAAGAAAATTGCTGTGTTGGACCGCACCAAGGAGCTCGGAGCGCCGGCGGAGCCTCTGTATTTGGACGTGAAAAGTGCGTTTTATGGCACAGATTGGCAGCCTCTTATCATCGGCGGCCGTTGCGGCGTAGGCGGTAAGGATGTCACTCCGAAGCACATCATGGGCGTTTTTGACAACCTTAAAGCGGCGCAGCCTAAAGATCACTTTACGGTCGGTATTTTGGATGATGTCAGCCATTTATCTCTGCCGGAAGGCGAAGATATTGACACCACTGTGGCGGGAACCAAGGCTTGCAAATTCTGGGGCTTGGGTGCAGACGGTACGGTAGGCGCCAATAAATCTGCCATTAAGATTATTGGTGATAAAACCGACCTGTATGCGCAAGCGTATTTTGCATATGATTCCAAAAAATCCGGTGGTATTACGGTTTCACATCTGCGCTTCGGTGGTCAGACCATCAAGTCTCCGTACTTAATTGATAAAGCCGATTTTATTTCCTGTTCTCAGCAATCCTATGTTGATAAGTACGATTTGCTGGCAGGTTTGAAGCCCGGCGGCGCTTTTCTTTTAAATACCAATTGGTCTGCGGCGGAACTGGAGACTCATCTCCCGGCTGCCATGAAACGCTATTTGGCAGAAAAGAATATCCGCTTCTATACCATTAATGCCGTAGGCATCGCTCAAGAGTTGGGTCTTGGGGGCCGTTTTAATATGATTATGCAGTCGGCTTTCTTTCAACTGGCGCAGATTATTCCCATTGAAAAAGCGGTGCAGTATTTAAAAGATTCCGTAGTCAGCACTTATGGGAAAAAAGGCAACAAAGTGGTGGAAATGAATCACGCGGCTATTGATAAGGGTATCGCTGGTCTGGTGCAGGTGAATGTACCAGCAAGCTGGAAAAATGCTGTTGCAGCCGAGCAGAGTGTGAAGGCAAATGGCGTGCCGGCGTTTATTCGCGATGTGCTGGTGCCGATGAACCGCCAAGAGGGAGACAGCTTGCCTGTAAGCGCCTTTCTGCCTCAGGCAGACGGTACGTATCCTTTGGGGACGGCGGCGTATGAAAAACGCGGTATCGCCATCAATGTGCCGGAATGGCAGCCGGAAAATTGTATTCAATGCAATCAATGTTCCTTTGTTTGTCCTCATGCCAGCATTCGTCCTATTCTGGTGAACGAAGCAGAAAAAGCAGCTGCTCCAGAAGGCTTTGCCGTTAAAGACGCAGTTGGAGCGAAGGATTTGTATTTCCGTTTGGCTATCTCGACGCAAGATTGTACCGGCTGCGGCAACTGTGCTGAAATCTGCCCGGCTAAAGTTAAAGCGTTGCAAATGAAGCCGCTGGCTTCGCAAGAAGAACAGGTCAAACTTTGGGATTATGCGGTGTCGCTAACGCCGAAGAAGAATCCAGCCAATCTCTTTACGGTCAAAGGAAGTCAGTTTGAGCAGCCTCTCTTGGAATTCTCTGGCGCGTGCGCTGGCTGTTTGGAAACAGGCTATGCCAAGTTAGTGACGCAGCTCTACGGTGACCGGCTCATGGTCGCTAATGCTACTGGCTGTTCTTCCGTTTGGGCGGGCAGTACGCCTTCGGTTCCATACACGACCAACCATCGGGGCCACGGTCCAGCCTGGGGCAATTCTCTCTTTGAGGACAACGCCGAATTCGGTTTGGGCATGGCGTTGGGCGTGAAACAACTGCGGCAGCAGCTGGCGCAAAAGGTGGCGGAAGCCGCCAAACTAGACTTAGGCGAAGAATGGAAACAAGCCTGTGCGGATTGGCTGGAACATCAAGAAGCAGGCGAAGGCAGCCGGGAACGGGCGGATCGCCTCGGAGCCATGTTGGAAGGCGTTAAGAATCAAAATGAACTCTTGGGCTATTTGCATGAAAACAAGGATTTTCTAGTCAAGCGTTCTCAGTGGATATTCGGCGGCGACGGTTGGGCCTATGATATCGGCTTTGGCGGCTTGGATCATGTGCTGGCTTCCGGCGAAAATATTAATGTTCTTGTGTTTGATACCGAGGTTTACTCCAATACGGGCGGCCAATCGTCCAAGGCGACACCGGCGGCAGCTATCGCTAAATTTGCCGCCAGTGGCAAAAAGACCAAGAAAAAAGATTTGGGCCTCATTGCGATGAGCTATGGTTATGTGTATGTGGCGCAAATTGCCATGGGAGCAGACAAAAACCAAACCCTCAAAGCTATTGCCGAGGCGGAGGCGTATCCGGGTCCATCCCTGATTATCGCGTACTCGCCGTGCATTAATCATGGTCTGAAGGCTGGCATGGGCTGCAGCCAGCGTGAAATAAAGAAAGCAGTGGATTGCGGTTACTGGTCTATGTATCGTTACAATCCTGCCCTAAAGGAAAGCGGTAAGAATCCCTTTGTGCTGGACTCCAAGGAGCCTACGGCTGATTTCCGTGAATTCCTGCTGGGTGAAGTGCGTTATTCATCTCTTTTGAAACAGTTCCCTGAACAAGGAGAAGCCTTGTTTGCCAAGACGGAACAAGATGCCAAGGACCGCTTGGCCGTCTACAAACGTTTGGCGAGCCAAAGCGAATAAACAAACAATACGTAAGGCAGTATGCAAAAGCATACTGCCTTACGTATAAGTGCGTACTTGTTTTTAAAGACCCTATTGCGTATGATGAGACCATAGGTTGAATTTTAAAAATAAGGGGGATGCGCAGTGATTATTACCTCTCAAGATGCGGAACAACGGGCTTGGAGCAGGTGGCGGAACTGATGTGCGTAGCGGCGCGGACGGCGCCCAAGGCCAAAGGCGTGGATAATCTGGAGACGTTGCTGGTTTCCGGCGAAGAAAAAGATAGGTTGTCCGCTGAAATGCGGCGCATTGCGGTAGAATCAGGCATGGCTTTTTTCGATAGGGATGCAGGCTGCCTGGAAAAAGCGCCGGTGGTACTGCTCCTAGGGCAGAAGGTTAAACCCATAGGCGTTAAGCCTTGTGGCTACTGCGGTCATGGCGACTGTGCCACCTGTGCGCAAAACGGCGGCAACTGCGCCATCAGCATTGGTGACTTGGGCATTGCCATCGGGTCGGCGGCGCATGTAGCGGCGGCGCATCATGTGGACAACCGCGTTATTTTCAGCGCGGGCCGGGCGGCACTTAATCTGAAGCTGTTTCCGGCAGAGGTAACCATTGCGTACGCCATTCCGCTCAGCGTCAGCGGCAAAAATCCTTTCTTCGATCGCTGATTAGTCGCTGCTGCTTGCCTCGTGTCACACGCCAGAGAGGATCTTTTTCCGTCTGACTGCGGCAGGGAAGCCTGGAAAGAGCGCCGCTATTACTGCGGCTCCCCTTTCTTGTCAGACGAAAAAATCTCTCACTCTGGCGGCGCACTCAGCGAAGCAGCAGCTCCTTGAAGTTGCTATTTGAGTAGTGCGTTCAGTGCAGTAGAATTCCAAAAAGAAAAGAAGCAAAGCAACCGTTTTCACAGCGGTTGCTTTGCTTTTATTATCTACAATGCTATCTACTTTTCAATTCTTTCCAGTTTGTATAATACCGGGTGTAATCCATCGGCACAGGAGACAATTTCTACGCCTTTCTGCTTAATCCAAGGATAGTCGTGTCCGAGAGCAAGGAAAACAACCTTGTCTTGAACAGCTACCCAAGCCCAACTGCAAAATCCTTCAGGCTTTTCGACGTTTTTGCAGAGGTACGATTGCCCTTCTTTGTATTTAGCACAGTTAATATGAACGTTTTCAGCGGCGTATTCTTTGTGAACATCAGGTACTTCAAGCTTTTTTAGTACGGTAATTTTAACATCATATTTTTGGCCAGCCATACTATACCTCCAAGCAATGTTTTCTAAAATTGATTATAGCACAAGACCATAATTCCTTGTTATCTCGGAGTTAAATGAGGTTTTTTTACAGCAGTTGTCTAGCTTTATTTGTCTTTCGGGGGTGCGGACAAAAAGTTGGACTCGGGTGGCATTCTGAAAGGGGCAAGAAAAATGTATTCAGAAGGCCAGAAAAAACGAGCGATAGCACTGTATGACCAATGCAAATCCGTGACTAAAGTTATCCAACGCTTGGGGTATCCAACAAGGCAGGCATTATATAACTGGATAACAGAAAGAGATTTGCCATCTAGAACAAAGGCTTCAAGGAGGCAATGGAATAACAAACCAGATCACCCTAGGCATCCACCAGTGGAGCTTAAGTTGGCAACAATTCATCGTTGCTTCGAACTTGGCGAAAACGTACAATGGGTTTCAGAAGAGATCGGTTACAGCAGAGCAAGTATCTACAATTGGCGAAAGGCGTATATTCTGAAGGGGGCTGCGGCACTCATGAATAGCGGTGATGATCCACGCGGTAAATTGTCTGAGGGTAAACCCACTTCATCCAAGGAAGTTGAGCAGCTAAAAGCCCAGATGCAGGACATGCAAATGGAAATAGATATTCTTAAGGAAACTTTAGAAGTACTAAAAAAAGACCCCGGCATCGATATGACAACACTCAGAAACCTGGAAAAGGCAGTGATTGTCGATGCCTTGAGAGATAAATATTCACTGCCTCTTCTACTGCGAAAACTAAATTTATCCAAAAGCAGTTATTACTATCAACATAAACAGGCATCTGCCCCAGATAAGTATGAAGTATTACGACTCCATATCAAAGCATTGTTTGCGGAGAACTCTCGGCGATATGGTTATCGCCGTATTCATGGGTGGCTGGCAAGAGAAGGTATCCATATTTCTGAAAAAATCGTTCGCAGAATCATGTCCGAGTGTGGACTTATTGTCGAAAGCAAAAGAAAGACTAAAAAATACAACTCCTATAAAGGTGAAATCAGCCCTGCCGTTCCCAATGTAATCAAACGCAATTTTCATGCTGATGCACCTAATGAAAAATGGCTGACTGATATAACAGAATTCGCGATCCCCTCCGGAAAAGTATATCTTTCACCTATTGTAGATTGCTTTGATGGGATGCTTGCTGCATGGAAGATTAGCACAGTGCCGGACGCCAATCTCGTCAACGGCATGCTGGACGATGCCGTCAGCATTTTATGTAAGAACGAACAACCATTAGTGCATACTGACCGTGGATGTCATTATCGTTGGCCAGGTTGGATTTCTAGAATGAAAAATGCTGGTCTTCAACGCTCCATGTCAAAGAAGGGGTGCTCTCCAGACAACTCTGCTTGTGAAGGTCTGTTCGGACGTTTGAAAAATGAAATGTTCTATAATCGTAACTGGTCCGGTGTAAGCATTCATCAGTTTATCGAAGCCCTTAACAACTACTTAATCTGGTACAATGAAACAAGGATTAAAACATCACTGGGAAATAGAAGTCCATTGGAGTACCGACGAAGTCTTGGATTGGTTGCTTAGGGTGTCCAAGATATCGTCCGCACCCCCTTCTTAATGCCTGTCGTATCTTCCCGCTACGCACTCTGCTTTTGTTAAAAATCGTACCCCGTGGCTCTCGTGCATGCCCTCCGATTACTCCCTGTACTCTTGTTCAATTCCCGGATACCTCCGGCTTTTCTCTGTTACTCTGCGTTCCTTACTTTCTTTTAATATAGACTTGCAGGAAGCTCTTTTATTTTGCCAGCGTACTCGCTAGAATAAGGAGAGTGGATAATCACAAACGAGGTGTGTATAGTGGAAGATTCCTTGCTTTTAAAAATGGTGGAACGCATGAGCATTGCGGCGACGCTGGCGTTTTTGCTTTCCCAGACGTCGCTGCTGCAGCGCTTGAATTATCGGTCAGTGACGATTTTCGATAAAGCGAAACTGGCGGTGATCTTTGGTTTTATTGGCATTGTCGGCACCTATGCTGGCATTCCAGTCGATGATGCATTAGCCAATTCGCGAGTGATAGGCGTCATGGCGGCCGGTCTTATCGGCGGGCCTGTCATGGGAGCTGCTGCCGGGATGATTGCCGGCGGGCATCGATATTTTTTATTTGGCGGTTTTTCCGCTTTTTCCTGTGCTCTGGCAAATCTGGTAGAAGGGCTGTTTGCCGGTATGGTGCGCAAATGGTATCCTCACGCGGCGCTGCCTTGGTGGGTGGTGCTGTTGAGTGGTGTTGTAGGAGAAGTGCTGCAAATGGCTATTATTTTGCTGACTGCCCGGCCGTTTGACATGGCGTTGACGCTGGTGGAGCATATTGCGTTGCCGATGATTGTAGCCAATTCCATTGGCTTGACTATTTTTATGACGATTATCCGTATGACCATGGACGTGCAGCAGCAAGCCGGTGCGGCGCAGTCGCAAAAAGCGCTGGCTATTGCCGCGGAAACGCTGGCTTATTTTCGAAAGGGTTTGGATGAAGCTTCTGCACAAGCGGCGGCTGATATTATCTATGCCACCGGCAGTTATCATGCCGTGGCGGTAACCAATGCTACGGAAGTGCTGGCGTTTGTGGGAGACGAAGCGGAACACCATCGGATGCGGCGGCATGAATTGACTAAGGCTACTAGCCGAGTGTTGCAGAGCGGTGAAATCTATGTGGCCAGGACGCGGGAGGAAATCGGCTGTCCCTGCGGTATTTGTCGCTTGGAAAGCGCTATTGTAGCGCCGTTAAAACGGGGTGAACAGGTGATTGGCAGCTTTAAGCTTTACTATACAAATTCTAAGCTTTTGAACCAGTCCGATGTGGTCTTTGCCAAAGGCCTAGCGCAGCTTTTTTCCATTCAATTGGAACTAGCGGAAATCGATCGACAGACCAAACTTGTAGCTAGGGCGGAGTTGAAAGCGCTACAGGCGCAAATCAATCCTCATTTTTTGTTTAATACACTAAATACGATTACTTCGTTGATTCGCACGAAACCAGATCAGGCGCGGGAGCTGTTGCAGAAGCTGGGGTCTATTTTTCGTTTCGCTCTGCAAAAAGCGGGTCATGCAATCACGCTGGAGGAAGAGTTGGCACAGGTGCGGGCCTATTTGGTGATCGAAAAAGCCCGTTATGAAGAAAAATTGTGCATTGCAGAAAACATTGACGAACGTCTGGGGGCCTGTCTCATTCCTTCCCTGATTATCCAGCCCATTGTTGAAAACGCTGTGGTTCACGGCTTAAAATCCAAAGTAGATGGCGGAACTATTTGGCTGGATGTGCAGCAGCGAGGATCGGATGTGGTTATTGTGATTCGTGATGACGGCGTCGGTATGGATTTGCAGGCGTGCCATCCCCTGGAAAGGAATTCAGTGGCGCATATTGGTATGAAGAATGTACATGAACGTTTGCAAGGGCAATATGGCGGTTCTTACGGCTTGTCCGTGCAAAGTGCGTCCGGAGAAGGGACGGTGGTAACCTTGGTGCTGCCGTATAAGACAAGGAGTGAAGAAGAACATGCTCAGCAGCATCATTGTGGATGACGAGAGGCCGGCTAGAGATGAGTTGCGCTATCTATTGTCACTGGTTCCGGGAGTGGATGTTCGAGGAGAGGCTCAGAATGCTGCCGAAGGCATACAACTGGCGGCGCAAGAGCAGCCGGATGTGGTGTTTTTGGACATCAGCATGCGGGATATGGGCGGCTTGGCGGCGGCGGCATTGATTCGTAAGGTGGCGGTAGGGACGATGATTGTTTTTGCTACGGCCTATGATGAGTATGCTATTAAGGCTTTTGAATTGGGAGCTGTGGACTATTTGCTCAAACCTTTTGAAGAAGAGCGAATTCGACAGACTGTACAGAGATTGCAGGTGTACCGCAACGAAGAAAAAAGCGCTTCGATTTGTCGTGTTGATGAAGTGCTGGAAGAGGCGAGAATTCAAATTGATAAGTTGCCCGTGGAAAAGAACGGCAGCATTCGTCTTTTGAATTATGGCGAGATTATCTATGCCTATGCCAAAGCCGGTAATGTAACCGTTGTGATCGCAGATGGCGAGGCTGTCTACAATGGAACGTTGTGCGAACTCGAGGAGCGCATGAACGGGACGCATATGATGCGGGTGCATAAAAGCTATGTGGTCAACTTAGATAAGATTCGGGAAGTGGTACCGTGGTTCAAAGGAACCTATTGGCTAAAAATGGAGCATTATCCGGAAGTAGAAATACCTGTAAGTAAAAGCCAAATTAAAGAACTAAAAATCATTTTGGGCTTAAAGTAACTTTATTTCCATTGATATCTCCTGATTTCCATTGGCAAGGCATTTTGTTCTATTGATACGATATGCGTTTATTTATTGAATTTTGTATCTTATGCTGGAAATGCAGTATTACTAAAATTCAATATTGGAGGCAAGTCGTATGAGTATGAATGGTTTGTATCTCGTTCTGATTTCAGCGCTGGTTTTAAGCCTGTGCTATCGCTACTATGGCGCCTTCATCGCCGCAAAGGTGTTGGCGTTGGACCCCAAACGTCCGACACCGGCTGTTGTGCATGAAGACGGTCATGACTATGTACCTACGAATAAATGGGTACTTTTCGGACATCATTTTGCCGCTATCGCTGGCGCAGGTCCCTTGGTTGGTCCGGTTCTGGCGGCGCAGTTCGGCTATTTGCCGAGCATGTTGTGGATTCTGATTGGCGCCTGTTTGGGTGGTGCGGTTCATGACATGATTATCTTGTTTGCCTCAATTCGTCATGACGGCAAATCCATTGCAGAAATCGCCAAAGAAGAAATCGGCCAATCCGCAGGTTTGGCAGCAGCTATCGCCGTTATCTTCATTTTGGTCATTACCATGGCCGGCATGGGGATTGCCGTGGCGAATGCACTCTTCAACAGCCCCTGGGGCGCCTTTACCGTAGGCGCTACCATTCCCATTGCTCTTTTCATCGGCGTTTACATGCGCTATTTGCGTCCCGGCCATATCGGCGAAGCATCCTTCGTCGGCGTGGTCATGGTGATTGCAGCGGTTGTGGGCGGTGCTTGGATTCAGCACTCTTCATGGGCTCCGTTCTTTACGCTGAGCCGTATGCAGCTTGATATCATTTTGCCGCTGTACGGTTTTGTCGCCGCTGCGTTGCCTGTGTGGCTGCTGCTGGCGCCTCGCGATTACTTGAGCACTTATATGAAAATCGGTACTATCGGCGCGCTGGCGCTGGGGATTATCATCGTGCAGCCGCAGATTCATATGCCCGCGGTGACGTCGTTCATTGGCGGTGGCGGCCCGGTTGTGCCTGGTCCGGTTTGGCCGTTTGTCTGCATTACTGTAGCTTGCGGCGCTATTTCCGGCTTCCATTCGGTTATTGCGACCGGCACAACGCCGAAAATGTTGACCAATGAAAGTGAAATATTGCCGATCGGTTTTGGCGCCATGCTGGCGGAATCCTTCATCAGCGTCATGGCATTGATTGCTGCGACAAGCTTGATTCCTGCGGACTATTTCGCTATCAACAGCGTACCGGAAGCTTTCGCTAAATTGGGTATGAACGTACAAGAACTGCCTATGCTTTCGCAAATGGTAGGAGAAAATGTGGCAGGCCGTCCCGGCGGCGCGGTTTCATTGGCTGTGGGCATGGCTCATATTTTCTCGCAAATTCCCGGCTTGGGCGAGTTTATGTCTTTTCTTTATCACTTTGCCATTATGTTTGAAGCTCTCTTTATCCTGACAATCATTGACGCTGGCACCCGCGTTGGCCGGTATTTGCTGCAGGAAGTGGGCGGTTTGATTTACAAGCCATTGGGAGACGCGAACTGGACTCCTGGCGTTGTCTTTACAAGCGCACTGATTTCCTTTGCGTGGGGGTACTTGATTTTTGGAGGCTCTATTGCTTCCATCTGGCCGCTCTTTGGTCTGTCCAATCAGCTGTTGGCCAGTATGGCATTGGCTATCGGCACAACCATGCTGCTTCGCATGGGCAAGGTCAAGTACATCTGGGTGACCTTGGCGCCGCTGTGCTTTATGCTGGTGACGGCGGTAACCGCCGGCTTCTATAATATCTTTGAATTTTACCTGCCTAAGGGGCAGATGCTGTTGGCTGGGGCCAGTGTAATTATGATGGTCCTCATTGTCTTCGTCATTGTGGACTCCGTTAAAGTATGGCGCTCCATTTTGAAAGACGCCCAAAAGAACTTGAAACAAGCGATGTAAGGGAAATGAAAAAGGCCCCAGGAAGCGCTGTCGCTTTCTGGGGCCTTTTTGTCTTTTCTTTCTCTGCTTCCTCTGGCCTTTCCTCTGTGTAAATCCTGTAACCTCGTCGAGTCCCCCTCTTGTACGCAAAAGAGAGATTTGCTACAATAAGAGCACAAACGGATAATAATTATGAAATACTATTTATGAGATTTTTGTTATAGCGAGTTGAAAAACGGAGGGTGACTATGCTGACCTTTACGGAAACAGCCCGCTCTTTGGCGCGAGAAAAGAAAAAGCCGGTATATTTGGAAATGGCGCCGATTATCAATGAATGCTGCTTTGCTATGAGGGAAAGCCCTTCCGTACGTTTTGGCGAGCCTAAAGACAAGAGCCTCTATCAATTTTCTTCGATAGAAGGTTTGTCAGTATACGTGCCCAAAGAGTTGCCGAATATTCCACTGAAAATCAATGTGCGTAATATTTTAGGTTGGAAAACCTTGTTTGTAGAAGGATGGAAGCTGGCATAACTTTTGGTTTAAAAATAAAGAACCGCTTTGCCTCGTTTAAAGGGGAAAGCGGTTCTTCTTACTTTTTCTTACTGTTTTGCTGTTGCTTGCGCGCTTGCTCTGCTTGGCGGCTGGAAAAGAATTGAGTGCTTTTTTTAGCGGCTAGCTGATTTTTGTAGCTGCTTTTATCGGAAATTTTGCCCATGCTATCACCTCCTGATTCTAAGTAGTTTACTGGATACTTATGAAGAACGGTAGTTTTGTTTAGAGAGCAACGGTAGTATGTCTTTTTTCTGGAAAGGACCGCCGTGACCTCCAAAGAAGGTGTGCGCTTCTTGGAGCAGACGGTTTATACTGCGTTGCAGGGCGGCTTCATCGTTGGCGAAATAAGCCAGCGAAGGAGCCGGGCTGAATGGTGGTTTGACAATGAGGTCGCCTACGATAGCTTCACCGGAGTCTAGGAGCACCGATAACGAGCCGGGAGTGTGTCCAGGCGTATGAATCGTTTTTCCGGCCACGCCGTAAGGGGTCAAATCAAAAGACTCTCCTGCAAGCAAGTCCGGTGTGATGGTAGAAGCGGCTTGGGGAAGATGGTTTTTTATTTGTTCCCAAACGGATTCACCCAAGCCTTTGCAGGGAATGATGTCTTCGTCTATGGCGGTTTGCAGGGCTTGAGCTGCCTGAAGATGGCACAAAACTGGCGCGCCTGTGAGGTCTTTAAGCATGCGAATATTGCCATAGTGGTCGGCATGACCGTGGGTGATAACAAGCAAGGTAATGTCTTGTGGAGTGAGGCCTGCTTGTGAAAATAAAGAAAGATACTGTTCCTGATTTGCATTGATGCCTGTATCAATGAGAATCGCTTGCTGGTCTAGAACAAGGTGGGCATCGGCGAACCCAAGTTTTAGAGGAATTATGCGGCTCAAGAGAGAGCACCTGCCTTGATTTTATTTTTATTGTAACATAAATGAAGAGGCAAGTGTGACAAGAGCTTTGAACCTGTAGAAAAGAGAGACTGTTTTGTGAGTTGAACATAACAATTTACAAGGAAAAAATAAAAGTCATTGACATATTTGTAAACTTGAATTATAGTAAGCATGTGGCAAAACTAGAAAATTTCATACGTAAATGTAATGAGGGAGAACTCTTGCTTTTGTGTCGTTTCAGAGAACCGGCGGTTGGTGCGAGCTGGTAACGAAGGAAACGGGATCGTCGCTCCTGAACAGCAACGCTGAAACCGTAGGGAGTAGGCCGCGCCGGTCTCGGCTTTCCTTGGAAAGTGCAGCCGTTAAACTGCTAGGGTTGTTAGACCCGATGAGAAACAGATGATTTCATCTGTGAAAAAGGGTGGTACCGCGAGAGTAGCCTCTTGCCCCTTTGAGTCTTGGACTTGAAGGGTGCAGGAGGCTTTTTGTTTTGCCCGAAAGCAGGCGTATTAACGATAGGAGGATGAATATGAAAGTTTTAGAGATGTTGGCGCGAGGGATTTGCAAGGGAATGCCGTTGTGGGTGGTGATCTTTTCGGCGATGGCTTTTTTTCAGCCGGCGCCCTTTAAAGCGATTGGCCCTTATATTTCTTATATGCTGGGGATTATTATGTTGGGGATGGGGCTGACCATGTCCTTGGAGGACTTTCGCTTGGTTTTTACACGGCCTAAGGATGTATTTTACGGCGTGTTTTTTCGGTATTTGATTATGCCGGTCGTTGGTGTTAGCATTGCTTATGCGTTGGAACTGCCGCCGGCGTTGGCGGCAGGGATGGTTCTTTTGGGAGCATGTCCCAGCGGCACAGGATCCAATGTTATGACATATCTTGCTAAAGGCGATACCGCTCTTTCCGTGACGGTGTCCAGCGTGAATACCATCTTGGCGCCAGTGTTGACGACGTATTTATTTTCTTTGTTGGCAGGTGGATTAATTCCCATTGATAGTTGGGCGCTGTTCCTGGATATTGTCAAAATTGTGTTGGTGCCGGTAGGCTTGGGTGTTTTGCTGCATACCATTGCTCCTAATGTGGTCAATAAAATGACCAAGGTGGTTCCTGCGGTGTCGGTGGTCTTTATTGTGGCGATTATTGCTTCGGTGGTGGCTTTGAATGCAGCTAAAATGGCCACTATGGCACTGGTTATTTGTGCTGCCGTGTGCATTCACAATGTGGTGGGATTGCTGCTGGGCTATACTGCTGGCCGGGCGGTTGGCATGCCGGAGAAAAAGTCCCGTGCCATTACTTTTGAAATTGGCATGGAAAATTCCGGTTTGGCCGTAGCGCTGGCTTTAGCGCATCTAGATCCTATGGCGGCACTTCCAGGTGCGTTAATGAGTGTCTGGGAATACATTATCGGCAGCTTGCTGGCGGGGTACTGGGCCAGTAAGCCTGTGGCAGAAGAAGTAGAGCAAGAACAAGCGGCTTAGCAGGAGCTGTCTGGTAAATGCAGAATAAAGCTATGGTTGGGTAATTCCAACCATAGCTTTATTTATTGGGAGGATTTTTCGTGAACTGTTATTTGCGATTTACGCTACCTCTTTTGCAGGAGGCGACGGGCTGATGCGATATTTTCATGTAGATGTGTTTGCCGATAAACCGTTGCAGGGCAATGGTCTGGCAGTTGTTTTTCCGCCGAAAGATGGAACTGAAGCAAGTAGTTTACTGGCTATTGCTCAGGAATTTAAACAGTTTGAAACCATCTTTTTGTATCCGCAGGCGCCAGGGAAGGCGCGGGCGCGCATTTTTACGGTGGAAGAAGAGTTGGTTTTTGCAGGGCATCCCGTGCTGGGGGCGGCAGCGGTCTTGCATGAGCTGCATTATCCAAGAGAGGCACATGCGGAGTTGGAGCTTGCTTTGCCAGAAAGCGTGGTTGCGTTGCGCTCAACGCGTCTTCCAGGGGCGTTTCGAGTGGAAATGGAGCAGGGGACAACACAATTTGGTCGTTCTCTTTCAACGGATGAAGCGAAAACAGCAGCTGCAGCCTTGCGGTTACAGCCGAGCGATTTGCATGCAGTGTATCCATTGGAGGTGGCTTCCAACGGGTTGCCTTATTTATTGGTACCAGTGCGGCAGGGGCTGGAGGAAGCAAGAATTGTAGCGCCTGATTTTGCAGAGCTTTTAGATTCGTGGGGAGCTAAATTCGTGTACTTGTTCCAACCGGAGACGCTGGAGGGGCGGACTTGGGATAATCGCGGCTTGGTGGAAGACGTAGCTACCGGGAGTGCGGCAGGGCCACTGTGTTCCTATCTTGTGCGTCATGGTCGCTGCCGCAAAGAAGAACGCATTACCATTAGCCAAGGGGGCCAAGTGGGGCGGCCTAGCCGGATCTATGGCTGGGTGGCGCAGGATGATACGGTGACAATTCAAGGCGAGGTGGTGTTTTTTGCCGACGGCCTGTTGTCTGTAGGCGTTTCACAGCGTTTGGCTATAGGAGCAGCAGGAGGCGAATTATGAAGGCAGTCTGGAAAAAGCCGTTGCGATTGTTCCTGCTTCTAGCCATTGTGATTGGCGTTTTCATTGCGGGGATATCCGGCTACGTAGGCTGGGACTTGACCCATCCGCCGCGCAAAGCCTTGCAGACAACGCCAACTGCAGTTGGTTTGTCCTATGAGTCGGTGAGCTTTGTCAGCCGCCAAGACGGCATGGCCTTGCAAGGATGGCTGATTAGGGCGCCGGAGAACCGCTTGACGGTAATCGGTTCGCACGGGTATGGGCAGAATCGTGCGCAAGAAGATGTTCCGCTGTTGCCGCTAGCAAAGGTGTTGGTGGAGCATGGCATGAACGTATTGCTCTTCGACTATCGTAATAGCGGCGAATCAGCTGGATCGCTGACTTCGGTGGGGCAGTATGAAGTGAGGGACTTGTTGGGCGCGGTGGACTATGTTCATTCCCGCCAGGAACTGAATCCCCAGGTAGTACTGTTGGGCTTTTCAATGGGCGCTGCAACCGCTATTATGGCGGGGGCGGAGGAACCGACCATAGCGGCGGTGATTGCTGACGCGCCCTTTGCAGATCTGACGCACTATCTAGAGGCGAATTTTTCGGTGTGGACGGGCTTGCCGGCAGTGCCGTTTAATCGGACCATTTTGGCAGTGACTCCTGTGTTGACGGGATTGCAGCCAGAAAAGGTAAGCCCGGTACAGGTTGTTCAAAAGTTTGGCGGACGGCCGCTGCTCTTGATTCACGGTGAGGCGGATGACGATATAGCGCTGGAAAACAGCCTGGAATTGCAGCAGGCATATCCGATAGCGGAGTTGTTGAGGGTAGCTGGTGCACGGCATGTGAAAAGCTATCAGCAGGATCCTGTACGTTATAAAGCAGAAGTTTTGAAGTTTTTGCAAAAAATGAAGTTGCCCCATTGACTTCGAGCATACTCTAAGGTGTACTATGAGTATCGGGAGTATCTTGTGGGCAAGCGGAGGAAAAAGGAATGGGCTACACAATCAAGCAAGTGGCGACGCGGTTTGCCATTTCGACGCATACCCTGCGGTATTATGAAAAAGAAGGAATTTTACCGCTGGTAGGGCGAGACGAAAATGGCAATCGGCAGTTTAGCGAAGCAGATTTGGAGTGGCTTGTGCTGATTCGCTGCTTGCGAGACACGGGCATGTCGGTGGGCGAGATTAAAGCATATGTAGCGCTGTGTCAGCAGGGCGACGCGACCATATTTCAGCGACGGGAAATCATTGCGCAGCATAAGCGGGACGTAGAGGGGAAAATAACTCGCATGCAAGAGTACTTGACCCGGATTGACCGGAAACTGCAAGGCTATGACGCTTTTATTGCCGGGGAAAGTTCCTGCGTGTGTCAGCCTGCGCGCAGTTTGGCTGGAGATTAAAACGAAAAAGAAAAAACAGGAGGGTCTTTTATGGAAAAGGCAAAGGTCTATTTTACCAATATGCGGGCGACATCCAAGATGAATTTGCTGCAAAAGCTGGAGAATCTGGTGAAAAAAGCAGGGATGACCGATATTGATTTTCAGGAAAAGTATGCGGCCATCAAGATTCATTTTGGCGAGCCGGGCAACTTGGCCTATTTGCGTCCGAATTATGCCAAAGTCATTGTCGATGTAATTAAGGCACAGGGCGGTAAGGCGTTTTTGACAGACTGTAATACGCTCTATGTAGGGCGGCGTAAAGATGCGTTGGAACACATGGATGCGGCGTATGAAAATGGTTTTAACCCCTTTGCGACGGGCTGCCAGATTATTATCGGCGACGGTCTGAAAGGTACAGATGAGGCCTATGTGCCGGTAGTTGGCGGCGAACATGTTAAAGAAGCGAAGATTGGCCGAGCCGTCATGGACGCAGACATTTTTATCAGCTTGACCCATTTTAAGGGACACGAGTTGACTGGCTTTGGCGGCGCCTTGAAAAATATCGGCATGGGTTGTGGCTCCCGGGCTGGCAAAATGGAAATGCATAGCGACGGCAAACCACAGGTGAGGGAAAAGTCTTGTGTGGGTTGCGGGGCTTGCGCTAAAATCTGCGCTCATAGCGCTATTACGGTGACTGCGAAAAAAGCTAAAATCAATCATGCTGTGTGCGTAGGCTGTGGCCGTTGTATCGGAACCTGTCATTTCAACGCCATTGCGGCGGCTTGGGATGAATCAAACGATGTTTTGAATAAGAAAATTGCTGAATATTCCTGGGCGGTTTTGAATGACCGGCCTCATTTCCATATTAGCCTAGTCGTGGATGTGGCGCCGTTTTGCGATTGCCATGCGGAAAACGATGTGCCGATTATTCCGGATTTAGGCATGTTTGCTTCCTTTGACCCTGTGGCGCTCGATATGGCCTGTGCAGACATGGCCAACAAAGCCCCGGTCATTCCCGGTAGCTATTTGGGCGAACAACTGGCCAGTCGTCAGGAAGGCGACGAGGCAGACCATTTCTGTACGGCTCACCCGGAAACGAACTGGATGTCCTGCGTGGATCATGCAGAAAAGCTGGGCTTAGGTACGAAAAAGTATGAACTCATTGAGGTGTAAGCTCGGGATTTAAGTTTTTTAACCATAAAGGCGGCAGGATTTTGCCGTTAATGGCGAGAAATACCCATAACTTGGCTGCAGTGAGCGGTCATGGTATGGGTATTTTCAATTAGGGGATGACGTTTTGAAAATTGGAGCTAGAGTCATTAAGACCGGCATTGC
Source organism: uncultured Anaeromusa sp. (assembly GCF_963676855.1). Classification (NCBI taxonomy): domain Bacteria; kingdom Bacillati; phylum Bacillota; class Negativicutes; order Selenomonadales; family Sporomusaceae; genus Anaeromusa; species uncultured Anaeromusa sp. The sequence goes on along the minus strand of NZ_OY781460.1, from coordinate 3,394,617 downwards.
CGTGGCTATTACCATGTTTATTTGTAAGCTGCTGGATTTGGAGCCGGCTTTTTTCGGGGCGGTATCAGCGGTTATCAATATGCAGCCGTCTATTTTTTTGAGTTTCCGGGCGACGAAGGATCAAATATTAGTCCATATTTTAGGGGTATTGGCCGGCTTTAGTTTTGGTTACTTTCTGGGAGTGACGCCTCTTTCAGCAGGATTAATCGTTATTTTGCTCATTCCTTTGTATATCAAGCTGGACTTGCACAGCGGCATTACCATGGGGATTGTGGCGGCTCTATTTGTGCTGAGTTCAAGTACTGAAGAGTTTTTAGCACACGCTCTGGCCAGAACCGGCGTTATTTTTGTTGGTTTGGGCGTAGCGATGTTGATCAATGTGGTGTTGTGGCCGCCTCGCTATAATCAAGCGCTAAAAGGAAAACTGCGCCAGGCTAATGAAGCGGCGGTGCTTTATTTCTGTCGGGCTGTCCAAGAATACGTCGGTCTGGAAGGAAGCGCACAGCCTCAACTCGAGCCGGAAGAAAAGAAACGAATTTATAAGCTGAATAAGGAAGCCAGGCAGCTGTTGGAGCTGATGAGCCGCGAACGTTATTTGGGGGTGGCTTTGAAGGATCGGCCGAAGGAATGGCTGACGCAGGCGGAAAAACTGATCGATTATAACGAATCCATTGTAAAAAAAGCAAATCGTATTTTTGCTTTGCTGCCAACACGGGTGGAGCGGCGCCATGAAGTGGGGGATCCGCCGGTAAGTGAGGAGTTTAGGGCGATTTTGGAGGTGCTCGAAAGTGGCTGCACCATCGTCATCCGAGTAAACGGCAAGCTACGCACGGTGATTGTTGACGAAGGAACTGCGCAAGCAGAAGAAATTAGCGAAGAATATTGGGAAACGCTGACTCATGCTATTGAGCAATGGCAGCCGCGCTTTGAAGGCAGTTATTATATGCATGGATTGCTGGAGGTCGCGGTAATTGCCAATGAAATCAAATGGGCGACGCGACAGGCAAAAATGCTGCTGCAAGAAAGCCTGGAACCGGAAATCTGATAAAACGAATAAACAAGAAGAAGCCTTCGCGTGTTTGCAAAGGCTTCTTCTTGTTTATTGCGCATCAATTTTTTCTAGGAGATCTTTGGCTTGTTGTCCATACCGCCGCACGAACAGGTCACGTAAAGGGCGTGCTTGGGCGGCGAATTCTTCAGGATGTTCGATTTCGTTAACTTGCATTCCTTGAGCCTGCAACTGTCGAAGCAGCTCCGCTTCTTCGGTGGCTACAAGATTACGTTCGTAGATTTGTGCTTCTTTAGCGGCATCCATTAAGGTTTGTTGTTGACGTTCCGAAAGGTTACGCCAGGTTTTTTCGCTGATAAGCAATACTTGAATAAAGTGCTGGTGGTTAGTTAAAGATAAATAAGACTGCACTTCGTAAAGTTTGTTATGAAAAACAAGAGAAATCGGATTTTCTTGGCCGTCAAGCACATTTTGGCGTAAAATGTCATACGTTTCACTAAAAGGTAAGGGCGTTGGCGTTGCACCCAAGGCTTTCAATCCATCTACGCTGGCAGGACTTTGAGGAACCCGCAGGCGCAGCCCTTTTAGATCATGAACTGTGCGGATGGGGCGACGGTTGTTGGTGATTTGTCGAGAGCCAGCGTCGAAATAGCAAAGGACGCGCAGGCCGTCTGCCTGAAGACGGCGATCTATATCGACGCCGATGGGGCCGTCAAATACACGCATTTCGTGTGCTTTATCTCGGTAAAGATAAGGAAGGTCAAAAATGGCGGCCAGCGGTTCATAGGTGCTGAGAAAGCCAACGGAAGAGGTTCCCATGTCGACAGTGCCCATACGCATGTTTTCATTGCGATCTCGCATACTGCCTAATTGGGCGTTTGGGTATACCTTGATCTCCAGAGAGCCGCCGGACCGTTCGTGGACTAAGTCAGCCAGCTTTTGAGAACCGCGGCTTTCATGGGAGGTATCGTTAGTTTCCGTTCCGAGGCGGAGAGTCAGCTTTTTTTCGGTGAGGCTTGTCGATAGAGAGGAGCATCCAGCAAGGAAAACAATGAAAGATAAAGTTAATAAAACGGCGGTCCCCAAGAGTCGGTTACGTTTGAACAGCATGAATACACCTCCTTGTCAGGTTGTATCCTGTGAGTGGTTCTGCAGCAGGAGCAGTGCTTCGTCGGGCGGTAAGGGGCGACTGAAGTAGTAACCTTGGATAAGGTTGCAACCATAGTGGAGAAGATATTCCATCTGTTCCTGCGTTTCCACACCTTCTGCGACCACTCGTAGTTTTAGGCTTTGGGCAAAATGAATTAGGGAGTTGACGAGGCTGTCGTCTTCTTGGGTAATAATGGTATCAATAAAGGATTTGTCTATTTTTAAAATCTCCACAGGGAAAAGGCGTAAATGCGTGATTGACGAGTAGCCGGTTCCAAAATCATCTAAGGCCAAACTGACTCCTAGGTTCTTCAACTGCTGCAGCTTGGAGCAGCTTTCGTCAAGAGCCGTTAATAAAGCGCTTTCGGTAATTTCCAGCTCTAATTGCTGGGGTGCAACACGGGCTTCTGTTAATGCATCCCGGACCGTAGAGACAATTTGTTCGTCGGCTAGTTGTTTTGAAGAAAGATTGACTGCTACACGAATATGCCCGTAACCTGCGGCGGTAAGCGTTTGCAGGAAGCGACAGGCTTGCTGCAGTACCCAGGCACCAATCGGGATGATGAGCTGACTTTGTTCTGCAAGAGGGATGAAGCGGGCCGGTGAAACGTTTCCGTGGGTAGGGCTCTGCCAGCGCAGGAGAGCTTCAAAGCCTGCTAGATGATTATCTTTTAAGGAGAGCTGAGGTTGGAAAACAAGCGATAATTCATCATTTTCCAGGGCGCGCCGGAGGCTGTTGGTTAAAAGCAGCTTTTCTTGGGCTTCGCGCAGCATGTCGTCTTCGAAAAAACGCCAGCAGTTACGGCCTGCGGCTTTAGCGGCATACATAGCGTTGTCCGCTTTTTTGATTAACTCTTCGACCGAAGTGCCATCTCGAGGATAAGAAGCAATGCCAATACTGCCAGATACACGAACCGTAGTGGTGGATAAGAGGTAGTCGTGGCATAAATTTTGCACCAGCAAATCGGCAATGCAGCTTAATTCTGCGGCATCGACACAACCGGGCAACAGGGCTATAAATTCATCGCCACCCAGGCGAGCGATGAAAGCATTGTAGCGTGCAAGGGTTTCCGATAATTTTTGACCGGAAGCGATAATGATGGTATCACCAGCGAAATGGCCAAAATTATCATTGATGCTTTTTAAATCGTCCAAATCGACGAAAAAGATGGAGCCGCTTCGCAGAATATTCTGTTGTGGCCGCAGTTCTTCTTCCAGGCGCGCCATTAAGCTGGCCCGGTTTTGCAGGCCGGTGAGAGCATCCAAGAAGGCAATGCGGCTGATTTCTTCATGAAGCTCTTTACGTTGTGCCAACTCGACTTGAAGACTTTGTTGCAACTGAGCTCCCTGTAAGGCCAGCACAGCCAAATCGGCGTACTGCTGAAGCGTACTCCGCTCATCCGCCGCCAAGGGGCGAAGGGTATCCTGCCAAGTAAGAGTCAGACAGCCGATCAGCCGTTCTTGGGAGACTAAGGGGAGCATGATGGCGGTGCGCATCTTATTCCAGGGGGCTCGATTTATGCGGTTCGAAAAAACTTGGTAATCTTCAGCATATTGCAAGTGGTTGGTTGCGAGAAGCTGTGGGTAAAGCCCTTCGTTAGGTGAGAGCGTCTTACCCAAGTAGGGGGCGTGGCTGCCGCTGGCATAGCGTATGGACATAGCTTCTTCTTCTAAAAAAGCAATATGCCCGTCCTTGGCTTCAACTAATTGCAGGGCGCTATCAAGCATGCTTTGCAGTTGGACATCCAGGGCAGCAGTGTTGTCTGCCAGCAGTTGTACCATGGCGCGATGCTGTCGTTCGCGCAGCCGTAGTCGAGATTCTGTTTCTTCACGGGTTTGAATTTCTTTTTGAAGTTGTTCGTTATTGTGATGCAGTTCATCCGTGACGGCGAGCATCTCGTCGTTCATAGCCACCAATTCCTCATTGGCGGCAGTAAGCTCAACCTCCGCGCGGGCGCGTTCGGTCACTTCCTCTTGAAGGGTTGTATTTATTTCATGTAATCGATGGGTGCTCAGATCGATAGCGCGGCTTTGGCGCAATAGGAGTGCAGCCAGACCGGCAAAGATTAGAAACGAGAGCAGACCATGCGTAAGAGCCGCGTTTCGTAAAGGCGCCAAGGCCAGCGTTTTATCTTGGACAGTGAGAATCGCCCAAGAAGCAGCATAGCCGGGAAGGCGAATTGGTGCGTATGTACAGAAAAAAACATCGCCGCTGTCAGTCTGGTATTCGCTGCTTCCTTGCGTTCCATCTAATGCTTTGGTTGCAGCATCCTGTAAACCTTGGGGCAAAGAGATGGCTGAAGATACTAGCTGGTAATTGTTATCTTTTAACACGACTTGGCCGTCGCTGTCGCGAGCGACAAGTGTTTTTTGGCCTTGTTTGTAGTTATAGTGCTCGCGAATTTGCTGCGAATCAGGATGAACGACAACGGTGCCATCTTGATCTAAAACATAAACAAAGCGTTCATCACCTCGATACAGTTGCCCTACTCGCTCTTGCAGTTCGTCGACACGTACAAAGGCCGCCAGTACGGCCTTGAAATCGTCATTTTGTAAGACGGGGAAAAAAAGGCCAATGACGGTGGCTGGAGTTTGCGGGTTGCTGCTGAAAGAATAAAAGGAAGGGCTGACAAAAGGATGGGGATCTTGCAGCATTTGCTGGAACCACCAGCGGCCAGGGCGGATGTCGTTAAGGCCTCGGACGCGGGCTGTCTGGAGGCCGTCAGGCACGCGTTGGATGAGGAGATTTTCAAAAAAACCTTGTTGAGAAAAACGTTCTAGAAGGTGACGCTGCTGCTCCTGTGGCTGCATGCTTCTAATTTCTTGATCTTGCGCCATTTCAGCGCCGAGGTGATAGGCCATTTCTAAAAAAGAAGCAATGCTTAAGGCGACGGTTTCAGAATAGGCTTTATTTTCTTCGCTGAGGCGACGATAGGCGGAAGTTGACAAAAAATAGTAATTAGCTGCATTGAAAAGGAGAAATGCCAATAAGCCCAGAACAATAATTCGTAGCGAAAAATGCATGCTGGTTTTTTGTTGGGGCATAGCGCACCTCCCTGTGCATACTTGTATCAATACAATATGCAATAATTCTGTTAACGTACGAGATAATCCTTTCTTTTTTAGGCAACTCTTTCCTCGTAAAAGATGGAAATGAGTAGAATGTGACGAATATCCTATAAAATGATAGGATGAAACAGAGCGTCTAAACGGTTGGTGAAATAAATAGTTTGTGAAATGATAAATTTCTATCAAACAGGAAGGTGGTAATTTTCGATGGAAACGGAGCTTCGGAGTGCTTTTAAAGACTATTTGCATGTATATCTGACGAAACGAGATCTTAAAGCAGTAGTAGAGCACTTTCATCCGGAAATTACCAGCTATGGTACTGGAGCGGATGAGCAAGGCTTTTCGCAGGCAGACACAGTGGCTTTATTTGCCAGGGATTTGTCACAATGCTCTTTGCCGATAGAATGGCACTGCGTGGATGAACATGTACAAGCGTTGACAGAGGAAATGGGATTAGTGCTGGCTGAGTTGAAACTTGTGGCGCCGTTGACTTTGGGGTTGGTTTCTTTTGACAATTTGCGTTGTACTACGGTGTGGAAAAAACAGAATAAGCGTTGGCTGCTTTGTCATATGCATTTGTCTCAGGCTCAGGGAAATCTGGCTCCGGGAGAAGCGTTTCCGTTTCAAGAGCTGGAGGACCGCACGCAAAAACTGGAAGCGTTAGTACAAGAGAGAACTAAAGAGTTGACAGCTGCCTTGACGAAACTGGAAGAAGCCGTAGCGACAGATCCTCTAACCGGACTTTATAATCGGCGTAAATTTGACGAGCTTCTACAAAGAGAAATGGAGCGGATGCGGCGCTTTGGCAAGACGGCAACTATTATTCTCGGAGATATAGATTACTTTAAAGAAGTTAATGATCAGTATGGTCATCTCGTAGGAGATGAGATATTACGGTTGGTGAGCCGTGTTTTGGCCAAAGGCCTGAGACGGGTGGATACAATTGCCCGTTGGGGCGGAGAAGAGTTCATTTTTTTGCTTCCAGAGACTGATGGCACAGGAGCGTTCAAAGTGGCGGAGAAGCTGCGCCTGTTAGTGCAAAATCAGGAAAATTCATATGGTGCGTTATTATCTATGAGTTTTGGCGTTGCAGAGTATCGGCAGGAAGAAGATGCGGATTCTTGGCTGCGTCGCGTAGATGCCGCCCTATATCAAGCTAAACGCCAAGGTCGTAATCGAGTGGAAATAGAGTAAAACTAACATGTGTATTTATATAAATGGAGATGTGTTTGATGTCAATTGTTCAAGGTTTTTTGCATTATTATAAACCGTATAAACGCTTGTTTTATACCGATATGGTTTGTGCGGTGTTAGTTTCTATGATTGATTTGGTATTTCCCCAGGTGCTCAATTATTTGACCAAAAATTTTTTAGTAATGCAGACGGGGGAACTTATATCCCTGCTTGGCTATCTTGGCGCGGGCATGCTGGTACTGTACCTGTTGCGCTATGGCTGTCAATACTATATTACGACCTGGGGCCATGTGATGGGGGCACGCATGGAAAGTGATATGCGCCAAGATTTATTCGAGCAGTTCCAGCGTCTGTCTTTTTCTTACTATGACCGCAATAACACCGGTGAGATGATGTCTAAAGTGATTTCCGACCTTTTTGATATTTCCGAGCTGGCTCATCATGGCCCGGAAAATATATTCATCTCCTGCCTTAAACTGGCGGGTTCCTTTGTGCTGTTATTATTTCTGCATGTGCCATTGACCTTATTGTTATTCACTGTGGCTCTAAGCATGACCTGGTTCAGCTACTATCAGAACAAAAAAATGAAAGTTATTTTTATGGAGAATCGCCAGCGTATTGCGGCGGTCAATTCCCAAGTGCAGGACAGCCTTGCGGGCATCAGGGTGATCAAGTCTTTTGCCAACGAGGATTTGGAAAAGCAGAAATTTCGTCGCAGCAATGAAGAGTTTTTGGATTCTAAGGAACGGGTCTATAAGCTGATGGGTCGCTTTCACGCCGGCAATGGCTTGCTGGAAGGCGTGTTGTACGTGGTGGTTCTGGTGAGCGGCAGTTATTTTGTTTCGCAGGGACAATTGGCAGCTACCGATTTGGCTGTGTATGCCTTGTATATTGCAATTTTTCTTAACCCGCTGGACGTGCTGATTCTGTTTTCGGAGCAGTTTCAGAAAGGCTATGCTGGTTTTCGGCGTTTTGCCGAGGTGATGCAGACGCGGCCAGAGATTGTGGATAGAGAGCAGGCCTTGGAAATGGCCGAGGTGCAGGGGCGTTTGGAGTATGAAAATGTCTCCTTTGCCTACGAAGACAATCCGGCAGTATTGCATCAAGTAAACTTTACGGTGGAAGCAGGGCGCACTGTGGCGCTGGTAGGCCCGTCAGGCGGTGGCAAAACTACAATTTGCTCACTCTTGCCTCGCTTTTATGATGTGACCGAGGGGGCTATCCGTATTGACGGCCAGGACGTGCGAGATTGGAAATTGGCTTCTTTGCGTAGTGCCATCGGCTTGGTGCAGCAAGACGTGTATTTATTTGCAGGCACGATTCGAGACAATATTTTGTATGGACGTCCGGATGCAAAGGACAGCGAAGTCGTAGCTGCCGCTAAACAGGCGAATATTCATGATTTTATTGTTTCGCTGGAGCATGGCTATGACACCTATGTAGGAGAGCGGGGCGTTCGTCTTTCGGGCGGGCAGAAACAGCGGATTTCTATTGCGCGGGTGTTTTTGAAAAATCCGGCCATTTTGATTTTGGATGAAGCCACTTCGGCCTTGGACAACGAGAGCGAGCGTCATATCCAACGGGCCCTGGAGCAGTTGGCGAAAAATCGGACTACCTTGATTATCGCGCATCGCTTGAGTACCATTCGCCATGCCGATGAAATTGTTGTCATCAACGAGGGGCGCATCCAGGAACGGGGAACTCACAGCGAGCTTTTGGCTAAAGACGGTTTGTACGCTCATTACTACGGCATGCAGTTTGCGGGGCTGGACGTCGAAAACGACATGAATTCAGCAACTTCTTCTTGACTTTTGTAACAAGGTGTACTAACCTCTAAAACAAGTGAATGATTTGGCGAAGAACAGGAAGAGTACGTATGCTGCTTTTGGCATAGCGAGCTGGTGACCGGGCAACCGGAGGTGGGATGACCAGCCCAAAAGGCATAGGGAATGGGCCTGCGAGCCGTCCACCGAAAGAAGAGTAGGCTGGACCGGGAGCTCCCGTTAATGAGCTAGGATATCGGCGGTAGCCTGTATCTGAAAGAAGGAAAGGCACAGCCTTTCAAATTAGGGTGGTACCGCGAACCATTTCGCCCCTTTCGGGTGGAATGGTTTTTCTTTTTTTTGTCGCCATAGCTTCCTTTGCATCACGCGCCACAGCGGCTCTTTTTCCGGTTGACGGCGTCGGAGCGGCCTTGAAATAGCGTTGCTATTACTGCAACCGTTCCTTCTAGTCAAACAAAAAAATTGCTCGCTGTGAGCGGTGCGCAAAAGAGAGCTATGGCGACCGGGACTGCTCCTATTCTGGCGGTGTACTCACGAAGCCGGCAGTTCCCTGGAAGTACGAAATGGACAACGGTGAGCAGTGCGCTCAGAGGAAAACAGAGAATATGAATGAAGCTGACAATGCTTCATGAAAAAGCAATGAACGGGAAGAGTACATGCAGCACTCTCAGGTGCAGCGAGTCGGCGGCCGGGCGACCGGAGGTGAGATGGCCGATGCTGAGAGCGTGTGGAATGGGCCCAGGAGCTGTCTGCCGAAGGAGACTGTAGGCCAGACCGGACGCCGCCGTTAACAGGCTAGGATATCGGCTTAGGCCCGTATCCGAAAAAGGAAAGGCGCAGCCTTTCAAATCAGGGTGGTACCGCGAGTCAATTCGCCCCTTAGCAGGGGAGTGAATTGGCTTTTTTTATTTTGACTTAAAAAATGGAGGCTGATAAAGATGAGTGGAATTGTTTTGTTTCGGATTGACGAGCGTTTAGTGCATGGGCAGGTGGTGACAGCGTGGTTGGGACATACACAGGCAGAGGAAATCTTTGTTTTGGATGATGCAACAGCTCAAGACAGTCTATTACGCTCGATTGTGAAGATGGCAGTGCCGCCGCAGGTCGACGTACAAATTGCCGCCGTGGAAGAGGCGGAAGAATTGCTAGCGGAGCTGGAAGCGGAAGCAAAGGTAATGGTGGTGGTGAAGCATCCGGAAAATGCGCGCAAAGTACTGGAGCAGTATCGAGGGGCGGCTTTAGAAATCAATATGGGTAACGCCGGTATGGCTGCAGGGCGCAATAAGTTGTCTTCCAGTGTGTATCTAACGGAGAATGAAGTGGAAGAATTGCGCCATATTGAATCATTGGGGCATGCCGTGTATCTACAGACAGTACCGGGAACAGAGCGGAAACGGTTGACAGAATTGTTGTGAGCAAGAAGAAATAAAGGAGGCGAAAACTTTGTTTGTAGAAGCGGTATTGATTGGGCTATTGACTTGGTTGGCCGGAGGACTTCTTTCGTTATCTCTGAGCTGGACTCTCTATATGGGAGCGCCGCTGATGGGCGGCTTGCTGGTGGGACTTATTTTGGGGGATGTTTCCTATGGAGTGCAGACCGGTGCTATGATTCAAATGGCCTATATCGGCTATATTGCTACAGGCGCGACATTGCCGGCGGATTTAGCGCTGGCTGGCTATTTGGCGGTGGCGCTGACTATGATTTCCGGGCAACCGCCGAGCGCAGGGATTACTTTTGCTGTGGCCCTGGGCTTGTTGGGGTTGTTTATCCGTCAGGCGAAGTTGACGATAAATTCCCTTTGGGTACATAAAGCAGACGCTTATGCGGAGAAGGGAGACACCCGGGGGATTATTCTCATGAATATCGGAGCTTCCCAAATTGTTCCTTTTGCGCTGTACTTCATTCCTACTTTTTTAGCGATCTATGTCGGCGGGGATTATTTGAAACAGCTTTTGGATTCCCTACCGAAGGAAGTGGTCGACGGGCTGCGCGTGACAGGCGGCTTGCTCTCAGCGTTAGGCTTAGGCTTGCTTTTGAAATATCTTTCCCGGGGATATTTGCTTCCCTTTTTGTTTTTAGGCTTTGCAATGGCAGCCTATGGCAAGCTGGATATTTTAGCGGTAAGCATCATTGGTACGGCGCTGGCTTTTTTACATGTAACCTATCGGTATGGGATTGGAGGAGTGAAAAGTGGCAAACGACGTTAAGGAAAAAGTGGCTCTCACTAAAGGGGATTTGGTCAAATCGTTCTTGTGCTGGCACAGCTTTTGCCAGTCCTGCCACAATTATGAACGCATGCAAGCATTGGGTTTTACACATGCAATGATTCCTATTCTAACGCGCTTATATAAAGATAAGGCAGATATTGCCGCCGGTCTTAAGCGACATTTACAGTTTTTTAATACAGAACCCAATATTGGTTCCGTGGTGCCGGGCATCATGGCGGCGTTGGAGGAGCAGCGAGCCAATGGAGCAGAGTTGTCCGATGAGACGATTAATAGTTTGAAAACCGGCTTGATGGGACCGTTAGCCGGCGTAGGCGATACAGTAACCCAAGGGTTGGTGAAAACCATTTTGCTGGCGATTGCCGTGGATATGGCCTCGCAGGGTTCGGTGCTGGGACCGCTTTTCTTTTTCTTCTGCTTTACAACTTATACCATGGGGATTGGTTATTTTCTTTATATGCAAGGGTATCGCCTGGGGCGGGACGCCTTGTCGAAAATGCTGGAAGGCGACTTGGTCAGCCGAATTACGGAAGGGTTAACCGTGTTAGGCTTGATTGTCGTTGGCGCTTTGGCGGCGACGCGCATTCCTGTAAGCACAGGCATCACTTTTGAAATAGGTAAAACAGCCGTGAAGCTGCAGATTATGCTGAACAGCATTATGCCTGGGTTATTGAGTTTGCTAACTTTGCTGTTGGTTTGGTATTTGCTGCAAAAAGGCAAGTCTGTGCTGTGGATTTTGGGCTTGATGTTTGTTATCGGCTTTGGCGGAGCGTATTTTAAAATTTTAGTATGAGGTATTGTGGGGAGGTGTTTTCTTGATAGGAGTGGTAGTCGCCAGTCATGGCGGACTGTGCCGGGAACTTTTAATTACGGCAGAGATGATTCTGGGGCCTGCGACGCAAACCGCGGCGGCGCCGTTGGCGGCAGGGACGTCCTTACAAGATTTTGCTGCAGAGTTGCGGCAGACTGTGACAGCGGTACAACAGGAAGCGGGGGTGTTGCTACTGGCAGACTTAGCGGGTGGCACGCCCTGCAATGTTGCCGCCGTGCTAGCGGCGCAAAGCGAAGAAATAAAGGTCGTGACAGGCGTCAATCTGCCCATGCTCTTGGAAGTGCTTAGCCGTCGTGAAGGCCTTTCGCTAGAGGAACTAACAGAGATGGCAGTGGCTGCCGGTCTGGGCGGCGTTTGTTGCGTAACTGCAAAAAATTAAAGTAAGAAAAAGAGCCAACTGTTCTTGCGCAAGAACAGTTGGCTTCTTTACTGGGTAGATCAGAATCGCAGTAGTCTTGGTGAAGGAGTTATTCAAGGAAGTTAGCGTCACCGCCGGCAGGTAGGGCGGGCGTGAAGATGGAGACGAACTGCAGGTCTTCATCGGCTCCAACACGGGTCGCGTGTACATTGCCGCGGGGATTGACATGGACGTCGCCAGCTTTGACTTGTTTCCATTCGCCGTTGATTAAGAGTTCGCCGCTGCCGCCCATGACAATGACGATTTCATCGGTTGTGGAATGGAAATGGCTTTTTGCCAGAGTGCCTTTGCCGCCGTCACGCAGCATGACTACGGCACGTGGCGAGGTAAAAATGGTTTGGCTGGCAATTTTGGGTTCTTCTGGTTTCGCGTTGGTTTGGTACCATTCTTGATAATTGGCTAAGACTGCAGTCGTCGGCTTGGAATCGCTTAGGCCGACAGGAATAACCGGCGCTTTGCCGTCGGTGAGGAAGTTGGCGTCGCCGCCGCTGGGCAGAACCGGTGTAAAAATAGAAACAAATTTCAGATCGTCGTTGCCTGCAACGCGAGTAGCGTGAATGTTGCCGCGCGGGTTGATATGTACATCGCCGGCTTTAACCTGCTTCCACTCACCGTTGATCAAGAGCTCGCCGCTGCCGCCCATGACGACGACGATTTCATCGGTTGTGGAATGAAAGTGGCTTTTAGCTAAGGTTCCTTTGCCGCCGTCACGCAGCATGACTACGCAGCGGGGGGAAGTGAAGATGGTTTTGCTGGCGATTTTTGCTTCATTGGGCTTGGCTTCGGCGGCGTACCAGTCGTCGTAGGCAGCTAAGACTGCCGTGTTTGGTGTGGAATCGGTTAGGCCTGTAGGAATAGCGCTTTGCGCTGCGCAAGTGGCGGCGCCGAAAAGAAAAAGCGCGGCGGCCAGACAGAGAAATGATTTGACTTTTAATCTCATGGAATACAGCTCTTTTTTCCTAAAATAGGTAATGACTTTAAATTCTGTAAATTACCACCTAATCCTGCTTGAAAGTGGAAAAGAGGCAGGTATGGGGTATACAAAAGGGTTTTAACGAAAAAAGAAGAATTCTTTTGTGAAAGTCTTGGCGAATTGCAAGGGGCAGCAATAAATTTAGAGCAAACTAAGGGAGGAAGCGAAAGATGATAGTAAAACATACAAAACCGACGCGGGAAATGTTGCCTGGGTTGGGGCGGAAAACATTGGCTTATGGAGAAAAAGGCTTAATGACTCAGTTTGAGCTGAAGGCGGGAACGGAATTGCCGGCGCACAGCCATCCACATGAGCAAATCGGTTATTTGGTATCAGGCCGCATTGTTTTGGACATTGGCGGTGAAAAGCAAGAAATGGAACCCGGTGATAGCTGGGCTATTCCGGGGGATGTGGTGCATTCGGCGCAAACCCTGGAGGACGCAGTGGCGATAGAGGTTTTCGTACCGGTGCGGGAAGATTATCTAGACTGAGACAGGAAGAGAGGGCTTTCGCTATGTTGAATGGCGGAAGCCTTCTTTTTTTGCTATACTTTCGTTCTTTTTGCGGGTGGATAATAAAGCGGTAGGACGTTGCTAACGAACCGCGAAACACACGAAAGACGCGAAAGGTGTTTTCGGGATTATGTGGTATAAACGGCGGCATAACTGTATTTAAGACAAGATTTCCGCACGACTCGCAAAAATAGGAGTCGACGGCAGTTACGCGAACTCGCTGGCGCTCAGACATACGGAACTTTTCTCCGTCGTTTCCTGTTTTTGGGTCCTGTGGACCGTCTTGCTCCCCAAAAGTCTTAAATACAGTCACGGCCACCGTAGCCTTATTCGCTCCCTCGCATTACTCCTCTGGTTTTTCTCTGGATTTTTCTTTATTTCTCTGTGTAAATCTTGTAACCTCGTCGAGTCCTCACGCTACTCCTGCTCAGTCCCCAGTTTCCCTCTGTTGCTTGGTTACTGTATAATCTAGAGAAGAATAAAATTGCAATGAAGGAATAGGTGAGCTGCGTGTTAATTGTCAGACGGGCGATTTTGCATATTTTGGACGTAAATTCCGGCGTGACGGTGTTCTCCGAGCGGGAATTGGACGTGCACAGTGAAAGCGTGATTTCATTTTTGACGAAGCATTTGGAGAAGTCCCATCAAGATCAGAATGCGAAAAACGGCGAGTTTTTGCCGGCCAGTCCCTGTCGGCGTTTGGTGGAGGATTATTTGGCGCAGCGCCTGGAATTTGTTGATTTTTCTAAGACTGTGGCAGAACGGCTCCATGCGGCCATGTCGGAAGAAGATGAGTGGGAGTCCGCAGATTTGGTGGTATGCGATGTTACTATGGATGAAAAGCGGTATGTGGCTTTGCTGAAGTGCAACAATCGGGTGGGCTTTACTCATCAAGTGGTGCAGGAAGAAGATAAAATCAAGAACGAGATCATCAATCACTATGCTATTTTACCTGGTTTGTCACAGAAACTTGATGAATACGCCTTTATTGATGCATCTTCGTTTGCGGTGCGCTTTGTCGATAAAAAGCGCCTGGTGAACGGCGAAGAGGCCTATATTTTGCCGGAAAAAGTGCTGCAGTGTACCAGTAATATTTCGCCGCAGCGTACAATGAAACTGGTCAATACCATTGCCAAGAAAGTAGCGGAAAATCACGGCGAAAGCGCGGTGGCGGCGGTGACTAAAGCCAAGACGCTGATGGTGGAGCATACGGAAAGCTCAGAGTATTTGGACCCGGTACAGGTGGGGCGGGAGGTGTTTCGGTCTTCGCCGCTGATGCAGCAGGAATATTTTGAGGAAGTGCAAAAAGCCGGTATTGGTGAAGCGGTGCGCATCGATCGGGAATTTTGCGCTAAAAAAGGAAGACAGCACAAGATCAAGACCGATACAGGCATTGAGATTTCTTTTCCTGTGGATTATTTTGAGAACAAAGAGTTTATGGAGTTTATTAACAATCCAGATGGGACGATTTCCATTGCCTTAAAAAATATCGGCAAGATTATCAATCGTTGAGTTACTTCTTTAAAGCAAGCAGCCATTGAGGGTGGCTGCTATCGGAAGAGTTCTTCGCGCAGTTTGTCTGTGATTGCTTTTTTTACTTTCTTCGTTACTTCTTCTTTTAATTCTTCTTCGCTTGTGGGGAAGTTGTTTTTTCGCAGCTGTTCCAGTATCTCTTGGTTTAATTGGTCGGGATAAAAAGTTCCCCAATCGGTTTGGATGCTCAGATTGCTGACTTGTGCTTCGGCGGAACCTTCTTTGATGAAATCGCCCGAAAGCGTACGGAAGGCTATGCCGTAAGCCTTGCCGTTTTGAATGGAAAAGCGGCCTTGAGTGGTGGCGGAATTCCCGTGACCATAGGCTGTCCCCCACATCGATAAAGGACCGGAGACATCTTTTGTTGTTAGACGTGAGCTATCAAGACCGCTGCCAGTTAGGGATAAAGAGTAACTTTCCGCCACAGTATCGACAGGGCCGCTGGCTGAAATGGAGCCGCCGGTCGTGCTGCCATGAGCGGACTGTAAGTGCAGAACTTGCCCTGCGTAAGAGAACGAACCATAGATGTTTTGGACCGACATGTCACTCAATAGAAGACTGGCAAGAGAGAACTCGCCGGTTAGGAGCGGCGCTGACGCTGAACCTGTAAGGGCCGCGTCGATTACCAACGGACCGCTGGCAGTCAGGCTTGGCAGGAAGGCCGCGGGGGTTCCGTCTGGCATGTAGATGGCAAGGTCTAGTTCTTTCGTATCGTCCATGCCAATCGTTCCGCTGGCGGCAATGGAACCGCCAGTCGTGTTGCCATAAGCAGAATGCAAACGCAGCTGTTGGCCGGTATAAGAAAAAGTGGCGTTAATGTTGTTGATGATTGCATTGCCGCAGCGAAGGCTGCCGAGCGTGAACTCGCCAGTTAGCACAGGGGCGAGGGCTGAGCCGCTAAGGCTGGCTTGCATCGAAAAAGGACCGCTGACGTTTAGGCTGGGCAGTAGTGCGGCAGGGTCACCAGTCGGCATCTGGAGTGTAAAATCCAGTTCTTTTTCATTCGGTATTGTGGATAGGCTTCCGGTGGCGGTGACAGGTTGTTCGTGGTATAGCGTGTGGATGTCTTGGAAGTAGATGCGATTACCTTGTTTGGTAAAGCTGGCGCTGCATTGGGTCAAGTTGACAGAGCCAGTGAGGGAAACATTCGAGAAGCTTCCCGAAAATTGTTGTAGTTCTATGGCGCCGTCTTGCTTTTTACCAAGCTGTATAAACAGTTCGTCAAGGCCGCCTTCGGTTATTTTAATAGAGTCGTCTGAGGAGGTCAGACCCAGCTTGTTTAAGTCCAGGTTTCGCGCGGTTAAGGAGAGTTTCGCCTTATCAAGAGCTCCCCAGTGGCCGGCGAGCAGGAAGTTGGCCTGGTCTGCAAGTCCGGCAACGGAAAGTTCGCATAGATCGCTTTGGTGAAAATCGAGTTGACCGTGGAGTTGTTCGATAGTTTTGTTGAAAAAAATTGTTTTTATGTGTGCCGTGCCATCACGAATTTCTACAAGCGCGGCAAACTGCCTTTCTTCGGCTGCCTTGGGTTTGAGCAAGCCGCTCCAATTTAAACTTTCTTGAGCATAGTTGAGCCATATTTCTGGTCTTTCTATAGTTACGCTGGTAATCAAATGGGGACCGAACTGCCTATTCAACAGATCGAGCCACTCATAGCGCAGTTGTATTCGTTCAATTGTAGCCAATTGTTCACCAGCTGCGTTTAGAATCTGCACGTTTTTAGCTTCGATGACACCGAGGATGGTTAAGTCAATGTCAGCTGCGACAATCTGACCGTTTACAGCCGCATTGGCCTGGGCAAGGAGCGATTCTTTTGCTTCTTGCTGAATTTTATCGGCAACAGACTGAAACCAGAAAGAGCCTAGCAGTAAAAGTACGGCGAATAAGATCAAAAACACTTTTTTCTTGCTCCAACTGCTCTTTGCTTTTTGTACCGGAGTTTCGTTTTGCTGGATCATGGGGTAGTCACCTCCCGGTTTTACGTTGCGTGGCAGGCAAGGGGAATATATGTAGCTATCTTCGCTTTGGGATTCTGGTTCCCCTGTGCGTTTGAACGCTAATTATACGTTTAACTAGTAAAATTTAAAGTAGTGGAAACGAGAAGAAGTTGTAGCCGTATTTTGAGAAATGGCAGCAGCCTTTATTTGTTTAGGCAGGAGATTAATAAATAAAGGAAGAAAATTCCGAATAAACAAACATATAGCTGCAAAGGAGGAAGCCTATGCGAATCTTGCTCACCAATACAGGACCTTGGGGGACTGGCAGCGGCACGGTAGCCGACGCGGTCATGCAGGAACTGACGCGGCGGGGACACGAGGTTATGGCTTTTTTTCCTGATTCAGGTTTGCCTGGAGTTGATAATGACAAGTACTATCTACATCCGGAGCGCTATCGGATTGCACCGTTTCCCGCCACCTACGCTGGTGTGGAGCTATATACCTTTCCATTGATTATTCCAGACCCCAATCCGCGCAATTATCATGACGCCTGGACTTTCAAAAGGTTGAGTCGCGCGCAATTGCGGGCCTATTTCGGATATATGAAGCAGGAATTACGGCGCCTGCTGGATGAATTCCGTCCGGATATAGTGGAGTGCCAGCATATATGGGCTTTGGATCGAGTGATACATGAACTTGGCTATCCCTATATTACGGTCGCCCATCATAGTGATCAGCTTGGGTTTATCTATGATGAACGGATGCGAGGGATTGTTTTGGAGTCGGCAGGTAAAGCCGGCTATGTATTTGCGATTTCCGATTATGTAAAACAAGAAGTGCTGCGCTTGTACGGTTTGACACCGGAACGAGTCGTTACGATTCCCAACGGCTACAATCAGCAGCTTTTTCAACCGTTGCATCTCAATCGTCGGCAGGTATTGGAGCGTTTGGGCCTAGCGCACCTGGAACAGTTGCCTTTAATTACTTTTTGCGGCAAAGTATCAAAAACAAAAGGGATTGACGTGTTGTTACAGGCCAACTGCATTATTCAGCAGCAGCAGCCGGCAGCCTTGCTGATTTTAGGCAGTGGTGATTTGACGCAAATTTGCCAAGGTATTTCCGGTACCTATTCTTTGGAAAACGTAATTTATCTAGGGCACTGCCCACAGGAAGAATTGGCGCTGCTGCACAATCTGGCGACAGTGAGCGTGTTGCCGTCACGGACGGAGGGGTTTGGTATTGCCGCCTTAGAGGCGATGGGCTGTGGTAAGCCTATTGTAGCGACTCGCGTAGGCGGCCTGGCTGATTTTGCGGTGGGGGGGTTAGTCGAGCCGGAAGATCCAGCGGGACTGGCTGCACAGCTTTTGGCGGTGTTGCGGTTGCCGGCTAGGGACTATGCTTTGCTATGCGAGGAAGCGCTGACAGTAGCGCGGCGGTATTCATGGAAGCTGCTGGTGGACCGAAGGCTGAGTTATTATGAAACACTTATTGAAAAAAATAGGAAAAAGAAAGGCTAGAATAGTATTCGAAACAGTTTAATTTTTGCTATAATCTATAGAGGTAGAAGAAGTAGGTCGCAAGACCTGTAAAGGCAAGACTTTTGCAAATGAAGCATTGATAGCTGTTAAATTTTTGCGGGGCGAGTAACGGGCGCGCTGAGCGCCGCTTGGTGATTGCGGTGTGAGTTTTGGAGGAAGCATTTGTGACGATAAGAAAGAAACAACGTCTTGCCTTGGAGGCAATACGCGAAGGTATGATTGTAGCAGAGCCCGTCTTTTTTGAAGAAGACCGTCCTGTGTTTTTTAGTGAAGGCAGCATTGTTACGGCCCGCTTAATCCGTTGGTTGAAGCGCGCTGGACAGCTGGAGTTGAGCGTATATGTTGAAGAACAACCTTTAATGCCGCAAGAAGCAGCGGGGCGTACGTATAAATTGCTGCTAGGCGGAATGCAGGATATTTTTCAATCCTTACGCAAAGGAGCGGCGTTACAAGAGGGTCAGGTGAATCAACTGGCGGAGAAAGCGTTGGCGGCCGTGCATCAACCGGATATATTTCATGTGTTGAATATCGCGGGCCAATATGATGAAGATTTGATTGTTCATAGTTTGCATGTAGGGATGCTGTCCGGTCTCTTGGCGCTTTGGAGTAAGTTTGATGCGGAAACAGTCAAAGCCTCGCTGATGGCAGGGTTGCTGCATGATATAGGGAAAATTCGAGTTCCAGAGCGTATTTTGCGTAAAAAAGAACCGTTGCTGCCGCATGAACTATCTGTATTTAAAGGCTATCCTTTTTATAGTTTTCAAATGCTGCAAGGAAACAACTTGCCGGAGCGGGTATTAGAAGGCGTGCTGTATCATCGGGAGCGTCTGGATGGCAGTGGCTACCCGGAACGGCGCGAAGGCAGCGATATTCCCATGGAAGCACAAATTATCGCGGTAGTGGATGAGTACATTACCTTGTGTTCAAGACCAGGGAACGGGGCGGTTCTAGCGGCGTTGGCGATGATTTTGGAGGAGATGCATGTTTGCTTGAATCCAGTCTTGTGCTTGACATTGGTGGAGCGGTTGAAAGAAATGTTAATTGGTGCGGACGTGACTTTGGGGGATGAGCGCAAAGGAAATATTATTCAATTTTCTAAGCTGTTGACCTTGCGTCCTTTAATAAAATTGGCGGGAAGCGATCAATATATTGATTTGGAAGTAGAATCGCAACTGGAGTTTTGGCTGACTGGCGATGTGGCACGGTTTTGGACGAATCAAGAATAGAACAATAGCTGGTGAGCAAAATAGGAGCTCGGCTGTAACTGCTTTTTGGGGCAGCCAGCAGGAGCTTCTTTGCTTTTTCGGGAATAACATAATAGAATATTTATCAAAATAGAAACGAGGGTTAGCGTGTATAGTTTTAAGAATGATTACAGTGAAGGGGCGCATCCACGGTTGTTGGAAGCGTTAAGCGTTTGTAATTTCGAGCAGGCTGAAGGATATGGTTTAGATCGTCATACGCAAGCGGCGGTGGCTGTGCTGAAGCGGATGTTGCAGAACGACGAAGTGCAAATTCATTTCTTGTCAGGCGGGACGCAGACGAATCTGACGGCTTTGTCCGCTTTTTTACGGCCCCACGAGGCGGCAGTGGCGGCGCAAAGCGGTCATATTTTAGTTCATGAAACAGGCGCGATTGAAGCCACGGGGCACAAGGTGCTGGGAGTGCCATCGCCGGACGGTAAAGTGAGTCCGGCAGCTGTGGAGGCCATGGTTTCGTCACATGGAGATGAGCACATGGTGAAACCAAGGCTGGTGTATATTTCGCAGCCTACGGAAATCGGGACCCTGTATTCCGCGTCGGAACTGCAGGCGCTAAAAGAGCTTTGCGAACGCTTGGACTTATATTTATATGTAGACGGCGCCCGTTTGGGTTCGGCTCTCTGCGCTCAAGGGAATGATGTGGATTTACCGGAACTTTGTCGTTTGGCGGACGCTTTTTATATCGGCGGTACGAAAAACGGCGCCTTGTTGGGAGAGGCGCTGGTTATTGTTAGAGAAGAACTCAAGCGGGATTTTCGCTACCAGATGAAGCAGAAAGGCGCTCTTTTAGCCAAGGGGCAAGTAATGGGCGTGCAATTTCAGGAGCTGTTCCAAGATGGCTTGTACTTTGAACTGGCGCAAAGAGCGAATACGTTGGCGGCGCGGCTGCGTCAAGCCATCGCGGAAGCCGGCTATTCGCTATTGGCACCTACGGTGACCAACCAAGTGTTTCCGGTACTGCCCAACATGGTAATTGCCAGCCTGGAAGAGGAATTTTCTTTTTATGTTTGGGAGGCGGTGGATGAGGGGCATTCCGCCATTCGCCTTGTGACTTCTTGGGCGACGGACGAAGCGGCGGTAGAGGCTTTTGCGGCAGCTTTAAAAGGTGGTGTCAGTCGATGAAACAATCTGTAATCGCACTAACCCCGGAAACTAAAAAATTGCTCTTGGCGAACTTGCAGAACTATTATGGCACAGAACGTGAAGAAGAACTTAGCGAGTTTCAAGCGGGCTTGCTTTTGGAGTTTATTTTGTCTGATATTGGCGTCTATATTTATAATCAGGCGATTGCAGACGCTCAGAAACTGATGCAGCAAAAAGCAGAAGAGCTGTTTGCTTTAGAAAAAAGAGTTGTCAGTAAGATGTGAAGAGACTTGTGTTGCAAGAAAAACAAATAGGAGGGATGGCTTTGAAAAAAGTAATCATAGGCATGATCCTGTGGACCATGCTATTGCTTGGGGGCGTGGTCCAGGCTCGGGAACTGGCGAATAATCCGATTGACCAAGCCTTTGCGGCAGATTTAAACGTAGGACGGTCGACATATGAGCTGAATTATGCGGCAAGCGAGTATTGCAAAGCATGGAAAGCGGAACTGGAGAACGTCGGAGACATCCTTAAAGGGCAATATGTTTTTGATGACGACAAAGAGAAGATTGAAGCCTATGTAGCTGCGGTGCAACAATTGAGCAAAAATGCAGGCGCGGTGGAGCGTTTAAATTGGTCGGATACGACGATGGAGCCGACGCACCGTCATGTGGGAACCGGTGCGACCAGCGCCGGTCTGTTGGCGCAGGCGCGGCTGTATAAAGAGGCGACTCTTTTTCTTATTCAAACCTATGGCGGCAACAATCCTAAAGAAAAACAACTTTATCAGTATCGTTATGCAGGGCAGGGCGTGGATTGGGCCGCAGTGAGAAAGACGGCCAAATAAGAGGTGCAGGAAGAGGGATCTGTGAATGAAGAAAAGCTTATGGACGCTGTGTGTGTGCATGCTGGTACTGGCTATGTGCGGTGGCAGCGTAGCGGCGCAGCAGCCGTTGAACTGGGAGACTACAATTGTCGACGCGGATAAAGGTTCTTTGTATATTCGAGGCTATTTTAGCAACAGTCCTACTGGTAAGACCGTGGATCGGATTGAGTGGTTTCAACCCAACATTACGCTGCTTTGCCACGATGGCTCCAAGGTATCTGTGCATGCCAAAGACACACGCGCACAAGCGTGCTATATACCGCCGGGGGGGACGCAGGAAATGCTTTTTATAGTGCCTGCACCGATAAAATCTTGGAAAAGCTGGACCATGAACGCTAAATTCAGCTACCATAGTCAAGGAGACGATGACTAAGAGTAGTACGAATAAGTTTGATTTGGGATTTTGTAAATAAATGAGCGTGTAATTCTCAAGTGCAAGCTCTATTGGCGATGTTTTAGTCTGGGGCTTGGTGGTAAATTAGGAAGTGGTTGGGAAAGAGAGGCGTGAGAATGAAAAACTTGTTTTCTCCTTGTGTGATTGGTAAAATGGCGCTTAAAAATCGCTTTGTGCGCTCGGCGACGGAAGATTGGCTAGGCACGCCGGATGGCCGGATTACAACGGAAAAAATGGCTTTGTATGAACAATTGGCTGCAGGCGGTGTGGGCACGATCATTACCGGGCATGCCTATGTGGCGCATCCGCATGGACGGGCGGCGCAAAAGCAAAACGGCATTTGGGATGATAAATATGTGGGAGGCTGGCGAGCGCTGGCGCAGTTTGTTCATGGGCATGACGCACGCTTGGTGGTGCAACTGGCTCATGCGGGACGGCAAACGGCGCCGGAAATTATTGAAGGGGAAATGCCGGTGGCGCCAAGCGAGCTTTTTGATGAAACAGGAGCCCAGACGGCGCGGGCGCTGACCGAGGCGGAGTTGTACCAGTTGGCGCAGGCTTATGCGGCAGCGGCGCGGCGGGCGAAGGAAGCCGGCTGCGACGGCGTACAGCTGCATATGGCGCACGGCTACTTATTGGCGCAGTTTCTTTCGCCCTATACGAATCGTCGGGACGATGCATACGGTGGCTCTTGGGAGAATCGCGTCCGGTTTCCGCTGGAAGTGGTAGCGTGTGTTCGTGAGGCGGTGGGTCCGGAATTTCCGCTTTGGATTAAGCTAAACAGTACGGACGGATTGCCGGAAACTATGCAGCCGCAGTTATCGCGGACGGAGGTTGTGCAGTACGCTAAAAAATTTGCTGCAGCTTCTGTTGACGCCATTGAGATCAGCGGCGGCACAATCAAGGAAAACCGTCTGGTTATGGCCAAACCGGGCATCCGCACGGCTAAAGATGAAGCATATTTTCTCGCGGCGGCGGAAGCGGTAAAGGCGGCTGTGAAAGTTCCGGTTATTTTGGTGGGGGGCATGCGCTCTCGCGCGGTCATGCAGGAGGCGATCAATGAAGGTAAGGCCGACTTGGTTTCCATGAGCCGAGCTTTTATTTGCGAACCGGATTTAGTGAAACGTTTGGCGGCCGGACAGGAGAAGGCTTCTTGCGTATCCTGCAACGGCTGTTTCAATCCTCAAGGCATTCGTTGTATTTTGCCAGATAAAAATAAGGCTTGACAGAAAATTTGTAAACGAGTATAGTAATAATCGTTACAAAGAAATGCTTTGAAAAATTGAATATAAAAACAAATGTAACGAGGGAGAGCGTTGGTCAATCAGAATCGTTTCAGAGAGCCGGTGGTTGGTGCGAACCGGTAACGAGGATTGGGCAAAAATCACTCCTGAACAGCAACGCTGAAATGCAAAAAGTAAGCCGCGCCGGCCTCAGCTCCGCAAGGAGTGCAACCGTTATCTTGCTAGGGTTATTAGACCTGATGAGATGCAGACGTTTTGTCTGTAAAAAGGGTGGTACCGCAGGAGTTTAGCCTCTTGCCCCTTTCAGTCCTTGGACTTGAAAGGGGCAGGGGGCTTTTTTGTCGTCTGGCGGCATGCGCAGCCGACGGACGCATAGAATACATGTTTGGGCGTGTGGTCTCCGGAAACAGGCGTCAAAATGTGAAAAATACTATTTTGATTTTATTGAGGAGTGTGCATTTGTATGATGAAAGCATTAGAGAAAACAGCAGACTTTGTTTGTCGCTGGATGACATTATGGGTTATTTTGTTTTCGGCTTTGGCCTTTTTTAATCCGGAACCCTTCAAGCCGATAGGCAAACATATTTCTTATTTACTGGGAGTTATCATGCTGGGCATGGGCTTGACCATGTCGTTAAAGGATTTTCGCTTGGTGTTCACACGTCCCAAGGATGTATTCTATGGCGTCGTGCTGCGGTATTTGATTATGCCTGTAGTCGGATTTTTGGTGGCGAAAGCTTTGGGATTGCCGGCAGCTTTGGCGGCTGGCATGGTGCTCTTGGGCTCTTGCCCCAGTGGTACGGGCTCTAATGTTATGACCTATATTGCCAAAGGGGATACGGCGCTTTCCGTAACCGTTTCCAGCGTTAATACGGTCTTGGCGCCCCTGTTGACGCCGACTATTTTCTTGCTGTTGGCGGGAGCTATGATTCCCATTGATACCGAAGCGTTGCTTTGGGATATTGTTAAAATGGTGCTTATTCCGGTGACCGCTGGTGTATTGTTACATATGGCGGCACCGAAGCAAATTGAAAAAGTCAGCAAAATAGTACCTGTGTTATCGGTTGTCTGCATTATTACCATTCTTTCTTCGGTTGTGGCCTTGAACGCCGCTAAAATGGCGACAATGGCGCTGGTTCTCTGCGTAGCTGTGGTGATGCACAATGGTTTTGGCTTGCTGCTGGGCTATGGTTCGGCGCGGTCTCTAGGGATGCCGGAGGAAAAATCCCGCGCTGTATCCTTTGAAATCGGCATGGAAAATTCCGGCTTGACTGTCGCTCTGGCGTTAGCTCACCTAGATCCTATGGCGGCTTTGCCGGCGGCGATCTGCAGTATTTGGCAGTTTATCAGCGGCAGCCTTTTGGCAGGCTATTGGGCTCATAAGTCGGAGCAGATGGAACTGCCGGAAGAAGCGGAAACAGCTGTCGCAAAATAGAGAAAAGGGCCGATTTGTTGAAAAGAAACCGAGAATGCTATATAATACAATCAATCTTGTACATTTAACATGAAGGAGGTTGTTCCTGGAAAAGGAGCAGCCTCTTTTTCACGTATTGCTTCGGATGGCTGGAAAAGTCAGCTGCATAAATTAGATGGCGTCCTTGCATTTGAGAAAAAGTTTGCTTTATTCCTGTTTAATCCCTTATTCTTCGCGTCAGTGCAGTTAGGAGATACATCATGAAAAAATTGGTATTGGTAAAAGGCGGCGGCGATTTGGCCAGCGGTATTGCGCACCGCCTGTTTCGCTGCGGTTTTGCCGTAGTGATCAGCGAGCTGCCCCAGCCTACTGTCATTCGGCGGACGGTGTCTTTTGCGGAGGCTGTGTATGTCGGGCGCTGCACCGTAGAAGGAGTAGAAGCGGTCTTGCGCAGTGCTGCAGAGGCGGCGGAGACAGTTGAAAGAGGCTTTATTCCCGTGGTAGTCGATGCGGAAGGGGCTTTGTGGCGTACCTTGCGCCCGTGGGCGTTGGTGGATGCGACGCTGGCAAAAAGAAATACCGGTACTTATAAAGAACAAGCAGAGCTTGTTGTCGGCGTAGGTCCAGGGTTCAGCGCGCAGCAGGACGTGCATGCTGTGGTCGAAACCAATCGCGGCCATGATTTGGGAAGAGTCATTCTGGAGGGGGCGGCCGCTCCGAATACAGGCGTTCCCGGAGCGATTGGCGGTTATACGCAAGAAAGGGTGCTGCGCGCGCCTGCGGCGGGATTGTTTCGTTGCGTACGGACTATTGGTGATACGGTTTGCGTTGGGGAAACGGTGGCCTATGCAGGAGAAGAGCCGGTGCACACTCAAATTGACGGGGTGTTGCGTGGTTTGCTGCATGAAGGACTGCAGGTTGAATCCGGCATGAAGGTGGCGGATGTAGACCCGCGCTGCCGACGGGAGCATTGCTTTAGCATTTCCGACAAAGCCCGTGCAGTGGGCGGCGGTGTAGTGGAAGCGCTTTTATATTTGGGGAAAAACGATGAGCCAGCATGAAAGATTGGCCCAGGCGGCGCAAAACGGCGAACTGCTTGATGTGTTGACGTTGGTGGCTTGTCCGGAAGCGCAGGCTGTGGGGAAAATGCTGTTATTGCATCAAGATGGTCGACAAGACGGAGTTCTTTGGGACCAAGATTTTACGAAAAAAGTAATAGATTATATACAAGAACAAAGCTGGCAGGGTCCAAAAATATTGCGGCTGAAGCATAGCACTGGCGGCTGTGGACAGGTTTTTTGGGACCGCTTGCTGCCTGCTCGTAAGGCGGTTATTTTCGGAGCCGGTCATATCAGCCGCGCTCTGGCGCAGATGCTGAGTCTCTTGGAGTTTGAGCTGATTGTTGTCGATGACCGGCCAGAGTTTGCCGCGCCGGCATGGTTTCCCGCAAGAACGAAAATTGTGTGTCAGGACTTTACAAAAGCGACGTTGCAACTGGCTGAATGTGTTGATGCACAAACTGCGGTAGTGCTGGCTACGCGAGGGCACCAGCATGACCTTTTATGCTTGCGCATCCTAGCGGGAGCGTCTCCTGCTTATATTGGCATGTTGGGCAGCCGCCGGCGCGTAACAGCTCTCTTTCAACAATTGGTGGGAGAAGGCGTGCCAAAGGCTTGGCTGGCAGGGCTGCATGCGCCGATCGGGTTGGATTTGGGCGCAGAGACGCCTGCGGAAATCGCACTCAGCGTTGCCGCGGAAATTCTTGGAGTCTTGCAAAAGAAAAGCGCTCAACCGCTGCGCTTGGCACAGGAGGTTTGGTATGGACGCGACGCTGCTGAAAAACATCTGTGAGTATCAAGAAACGGGGCAACCGGTTGCTTTGGTGACGATTATTGAAACCAAAGGCTCGACGCCTCGTAAAGCAGGCAGTCAGATGCTGGTGCTGCCAACTGGCGCGGTTCAGGGAACCATTGGCGGCGGCTGCGCTGAAGCCGAGGCGAAACAGCAAGCGCTTTTGGCGCTGCAGCATGGAAAACCGTGCTTATGTACAGTGGAAATGCTGAATGCCGTGGCGGCTGACGAAGGCATGGTGTGCGGCGGGACGATGACTTTGTTTATGCAGGTGCTTTGAAGGGAGTGACAGAATCCAGTTGGATTCTGCTGCTCTTTATTTGGCGGGGAGGAATTAAGGCGGCTGGTGCAGAAAACAATAAATTCATATACAACTATTGGACAATTGTGGAAGGAGACTTCTTACTTATATGAAAATGGTGATTTTGGCTGGAGGCGGCGGAACCAGACTGTTTCCGCTATCCCGCAAAACCATGCCTAAGCAATTTTTATCGCTGGGGACGGACAAGTCTTTGCTGTGTCAAGCTGTCGGGCGGCTGAAAGGGTTGGTCAAAGAGGAAGACATTCTGGTAGTGACCAATCAAGAACAATTGCATCATGTAAAAACAGAATTGGCCGTCTGCGGTGCCCCTAAGGCTCATATTGTGACAGAACCGGTGCCTCGCAATACAGCGCCGGCGATCGCGTTGGCGATGGCCTATTGCCGGGAGGAGCTGAACGCTGGCGACGAAGAAGTAGTGCTTGTATGCCCGGCGGATCACATCATTCGCCCGCCGGAGTCGTTTCAGCAGGCAGTGAAAGAGGGCGTGAAGGCGGCCAAATTGGGTCATTTGGTAACCTTCGGCGTTCGGCCGGCTAAGGCGGAAACCGGCTATGGTTATATTCAAGCGGGAGAGTCTTGCGATGGCGGCTTTCGCGTGGAATCGTTCAAAGAAAAACCGGATGAAAAAACAGCCCAGGAGTATTTGGAAGCTGGCAATTACTACTGGAATTCGGGTATGTTTGCCTTTTCCATGGGCACGATGCGTCAAGAGTTTGCGGCACACCAGCCGGATATTGCAGAGCTTTTGGCGCTTGACCTTGCTTCGTTACGCGAACGCTTTGCAGAAATGCCGGATATCTCTATTGACTATGCAGTAGCAGAAAAATCAACGCAAGTGCTGACCATTCCGTTTGGGGGCTACTGGAATGATATCGGTTCCTGGGATGCGATTTACGATGTGCTTCCCAAGGACG
Organism: uncultured Anaeromusa sp.; assembly: GCF_963676855.1. Taxonomy (NCBI): domain Bacteria; kingdom Bacillati; phylum Bacillota; class Negativicutes; order Selenomonadales; family Sporomusaceae; genus Anaeromusa; species uncultured Anaeromusa sp. Next base: position 3,367,076 of record NZ_OY781460.1, on the reverse strand, counting down.
GCGACGGGAACGCTATTGCCGGAGACTGTATGGCTTTGGATTGTAAGAATTCGCTGCTCCTTGGACGCAGTCGCCTGATTGCCGGAATTGGCCTGGAAGACGTGCTGGTAGTGGAAACCGATGATGTGATCTTGGTGGCAGGCAAGGGTGAGTCGCAAAAGGTGAAGGATTTGGTGGCGGAACTGAAAAGTTTGGGCCGCAAGGAAGCGGAGGAGCATACAACCGTCTATCGTCCCTGGGGCAGTTATACGGTTTTGGGGGAAGGCCCCGGTTATAAAATGAAGCGGATTGTAGTCAATCCCGGCGGTTGCTTGAGTCTGCAAATGCATTACCATCGCAGCGAACATTGGATTGTTACCGGAGGTACCGCTAAAGTCACCGTCGGAGACGAGGTGCGTATGGTACATGAGAATGAAAGTATTTTCGTGCCCCAAAGCACGAAACATCGTCTGGAGAATCCAGGGCGGATCCCGCTGGCGATTATTGAAGTGCAAAACGGCAGCTACTTGGGCGAAGATGATATTGTCCGTTTTGAAGACGTTTACGGCAGGGCTTGAACAAGGCTAATTATAAAAAAGGGAGGGCTAGGCATGAATTTGACGAAAGCAGCCTTCAAGGCTTATGACATCCGGGGGCGGGTGCCGGAGGAATTGAACGAGGAGCTGGCGTACCGAGTGGGCCGAGTTTTTGCGCAAATGTATGCAGCGGAAAAAGTGGTAGTAGGGCGCGATGTGCGCTTGTCCAGCGAAAAGTTGACGCAGGCGGTCTGTGAAGGGCTCAGCGACGGCGGCTGCGAGGTAATGAATATCGGTTTGTGCGGCACGGAAATGGTATATTTTGCGACGTCGCATCTTAAAGCGGACGGCGGCATTATGGTGACTGCCAGTCACAACCCGATGGACTATAATGGCTTAAAACTGGTGCGCAAAGAATCACGGCCGATTTCCGGTGATACGGGGCTCAAGGAAATTGCGCAGCGCGCTACCGAAGAAGAATGGAAGCATGAAGTGGAGCCGGGAAAAAGCAAAGGCTTTATCATGCCTAGGCTGATTATGGAGTCATATATCCGGCATCTTCTGACGTATATCAACCGCATGAAGCTGAAGCCGCTCAAAGTGGTAGTGAATGCCGGCAACGGCTGTGCCGGTCCTGTTTTGGATGCGTTGGAGACGTGGCTGCCCTTGCAGTTCATCAAGGTAAACCATCGTCCGGACGGCAATTTCCCTAACGGTATTCCAAACCCTCTGTTGATAGAAAATCGTGAGGCGACGGCGGCAGTAGTACGGGAGCATAAGGCGGATTTGGGCGTTGCCTGGGACGGCGACTTTGATCGCTGCTTTTTGTTTGACGAGACAGGCGCGTTTATTGAAGGCTACTATATGGTGGGCTTTTTGGCGGAAGCTTTCTTGCGCAAGAATCCAGGGGCTAAAATTATTCATGACCCCCGCTTGACCTGGAACACTGTGGAAATGACGGAAGCTTTGGGTGGAGTGCCGGTGCTTTCTAAGAGCGGCCATGCTTTTATCAAAGAACGCATGCGTGCTGAAGACGCCGTCTATGGCGGTGAAATGTCGGCACATCATTATTTCAGAGACTTTGCTTACTGCGACAGCGGCATGATTCCTTGGCTGCTGGTGGTGGAGAGTATGTGCCTCACAGGCAAGCCGTTATCTGCGCTGGTGGCGGAACGAATGGCAAAATTCCCCTGCAGCGGTGAAATCAATCGACGGGTGGCGGACGGCAAGGAAGTTATTAGTCGTATTGAAAGCGCCTATGCGGTTGGCGAGGCCCAGGTGGACTACACTGACGGCATTAGCATTGAATATGAGAAGTGGCGCTTTAATGTGCGCATGTCCAATACCGAGCCGGTACTGCGTCTTAATGTGGAAACAAGAAATGATGCGGCGTTGCTGGAAGCTAAGACCCAGGAACTGCTGGCTTTGATTGGCGGCGAGCCTGCATAATAAAATGAAAATACCCTTGTCAGCCATCACAAGCTGACAAGGGTATTTTTTTAGCTGCTATTCTGCATTTCGCTCTAACCGAGGCTTTGCTCCTGAAGCGCCTGCTCCTGGGGAGCGTCGTCAGAGACTAGCGGTTCTACATGGCGTTCGACCCAGAGAGGACTGTGCTTTTCGGCTACAGCTAAAGGAATGGTGCCGTCGCCGAACATCGACTTGAATTCCGCTTGGTTGTAAATGCCTAAACCAATATGAGCTAGCGTAGAAACGCCCAAGAGCAGGCCGATCCATTCGTGACCTAAGCCCAGCCAATAAGCGATTTCACGGGGGGTTATCGGTAAGAATGCGTACAGTACCCAGCCGCTGACCATGAGGAAAATGCCGCCATGCAGCATCATGGCGCCCATGCTTTTTTGGCCGGAATTCATTTTGTCCATAGGCGGGACGGGGATTTCCTTCTTCAACACAATTTTGTGCATATAGCCGCCGCCGACCAGCATCCAGCGTACGTCATTCATGGTCCATTCGGAAATATGACGGATAAATGCTACCACGCGGTTAGTTGCCAAAATTGTGAATAGAATAGAAGCGGCTGTAAAAATGGTAGCGCCGATAATATGAATGCGCATGGCCAGATTGACGAAATCTTCACCTTCTGGTTTCCACCAAATGACAAAGCCGCTCAAGGCCGCCGGGAGAAAGCCGAGAATTAAAGACCAGTGGAAGATACGCGACGCTAGGGGATGGCGTAAAATACGAGGTTCCTGTTGCACTAAAAGCACCTCCTAAAAATCAAGATAAACTGGTACGGTCAACATACTGGGTATGAAATAAGTCTTCCGCCAAGGGACTGAGCGGCTTTTGTGCAAACCGCGTGTACATATCCTGCAAAGCGATGTTATTATGGCTTTGCCGTACCGCTGCTTTGGCGTCGTCTTTGTAGAGCCCCTGGGTGCGCATTTTTATGTATTTTGTGCGGTCCTGCACTAAATCTGTAGTGATGTAGGCGCCTGTCCAGAGCACAGCGCCGGCTACGCCGGTAAGCTGGAGAAATTCTCGACGCGTGATTTTTACGGCTTTTTCAACATAACTGTATTTGGACACAGCTTAATCCTCCTTAATTCCAGGGCAGCATGGGCTTGTATTTGTCAATCCACGACGTGCCCATAGGGTAGATGGGCTGGCCGCCGCCGTTAATGCAGCCGCCGGGGCAATTCATTACTTCAATGAAATGGTAGGGAGAGTTTCCGGCCTCTACCTGTGCCAAAAGAGGTTCAATGTTTTCTTTTAAGCCATGGACTACCGCTACGCGCAAGGTGAGTTCCTTGCCGGTTTTGGCATCGGTCAAGGTAATGGAGGCATCCTTGACTCCGTTGAGCCCCCGCACGGGGTTTAAAGTCAAATTGGCCAGTTCTTTGCCGGTGAGGAGGTAGTAGGCGGAACGCAGGGCGGCTTCCATGACGCCGCCGGTGTTGCCGAAAATAGTGCCGGCGCCGCTGTATTGAGCTAAGGGATTATCGGCATCGGTAAATTCGGCGGTTTGACGGAAGTCGATGTTCAGCTTGCGCAACAGGCGAGCTAAATCACGAGTCGTGAGTACGGTATCAATGTCTGGATAATCGGAGCTGCTTCCTTGTTTGCGCCAGTACGCGGCAGCGCTGTGAAATTCTGGACGTGACGCTTCGAATTTTTTCGCCGTGCAGGGCATGACGCCTACCACGTAGACCAATTCTGGAGCCGTCTTCCAAATTTCTTTAGCGCCGTAGGTTTTGGCTAGGGCGCCAGCCATCATCATAGGGGATTTCGCGCTGGAGAGATTGGGCAATAGCTTGGGATGATTCAACTCTATGTAGCGTATCCACGCAGGGCAGCAAGAGGTGAACTGAGGCAAGGGGCCGAGCTGATGAGCGGCTGGTTCACCCAAAAGGTAGTGACGGATTTTGGCTACTAATTCGCTGCCTTCTTCTAAAATAGTTTGGTCTGCTGTGAAGTTGGTATCTAAAATTTTAAAGCCGGCTTTTTTGAGTGCTCCATAGAGCTTTTCCGTTAGCAAAGAGCCTGGTTCAAAGCCGAATTCTTCGCCGATGGCTACGCGGACGGCGGGAGCAATAGTCGCAACTACCGTTGTGCGACTATCTTTTAACTTTTCAATGAGAGAATCTATCGGATCCATGGTGTCTTGCGGAGCTCCAAATGGGCAATTAACTAAGCATTGACCGCAAAAAATACATTTTTCGGGATCAATGCGGTGGACAGCTCCATATTTTCCATCAATAGCCTGCGTAGGACAGAATTGCTTACAGGAATCACAGCCTTTGCATTTTTGCTTGTCAATGGCTATGATCCGGGTTTGCTCCTGGGATTGAAAGCTTTTCACCGGGATGGATACCTCCTCTGCCTTGCGAGCGACGTTACGGATGAGATGAATAGAAAACGAAATAGTATTTTTTTAACTTTGCTTACAGGATAGTGTATACAAAGAGAAAGTGTCAACGATAACAAATAAAAATAAATAAATAGAAAAATAAATAAAACTGTGAGAATTACAGATATGATGTGAAATAAGAAGAAAAGTAAAGATACTGCAAGTGGAAAAACAAAGAGCTACTGTTTGCATACAAAAGAAAAACTAACGAAATAATATTGAGTATACTTGTAAAGTTACAGAAAAGCAATGCTTAATGAAGAAGTTCGAAAATGAATGTAAATTAAATAAAAAGAGCCAGTAACATAAATATCTTTCCCAACTTTTTTTTCAGTAGGTTGTACTGTCTAACATTGGTAGGACATTTAAGAAACGGCTCTCTAGCAGATTTGTTTCTATTGTGATTATTCCGTAGGTTTTGGCAGCGAATAAGAGGCTAACGCGGCGATGACAGGCAATATGGTTAAGATGGTGAAAGAGAAACCAAGACCGTATTGGTCAGCGAGCCATCCTAATCCTGGCGCCGCTATGCCGCCGACGCTGACTGCAAGGCCTAAGGTGATTCCGGAGGCAAAGCCCATGCGTTTAGGCAGATACTTTTGTCCGAGAACGACCGTAGGGCTATAGGGTGCAAAAAGACTCATGCCGATGGGGATGAGTAAGAGCATGGCTAACGTTGGCTCTTCTGTAGAAACAAAGAGCAGGAGAATAGGGATAAGAAGCAGGTAACCTGTGCGGATAACCCGCAGATAACCATAGTGATCCGCCCAGCGGCCACCAAAGAAAGTACCGATTACGCCAACGCTAAAGAGAACGGTCAAGGCGCTGCTGCCAGCCGTGTGGCTTTGGAGAAGCACATGAATCCAGTAAAGCGGGATGAATGTATTTAGGCCGGCGAAAAGAATAGAACGGCAAATGACGACAATAGACAAGCGGCCAAAGGCAGGCCAGTTGTCTGGTGCGCTTTGTACGTCGGCAGCGGCGGCTTTGACGCTTAGGCTGCCGAATTGCCGCATGCGCTGCTGTAGAAAAAAGCAGACACAAATGGCTGGAATCAGAAAAAAGACAGTGCTTTTTAAGCCGCCAGCCAAGACAAGGAAGGTTCCAAGCAAAGGTCCGACGGCAAAGCCAGCGTTGCCGCCAATGCCGAAAAGGCCGATGCCTGTGGCTTTTTTGTCGCCCGCGGCCAGATTGGATAGGCGCGCCGCTTCCGGGTGGAAGGCGGCTACCCCTATGCCGCTTACGGCCACCGCTAAGAACATGGCAGTATAAGAGTCTACCCAGCCAAGGAGAGCTAAGCCTAGCCCGGCAAGGAGGACGGCCCACGGCATGAGCCGGGGCCTGTCCAGGCGGTCAGCGTAAAACCCGAAGAGCGGCTGGATAATCGAAGAAGTCAAGCTATTAGCGAACATTAAACCTGCTGCCGCAGCGTAACTGAGTTGGTGTTCTGTCATGAGAAACGGCAGCAGAGCCGGCAAAGCACCTTGGTTGAGATCGGTAAAAAAATGGCCGCTAGTCAGCCAAGCGATGGAACGACGATTCATGAATAAAAAACTCCTTATAACTTCTTCAATTCTGTTTTACGAGCTCGCTCCGCTAAAGTGGAAGAATGACCGCGCTGTGGAATATCTTGCTCTTTCATTTGCAGCTCCTGCGCTAGAAGCGTGCGAACCCTGGGACCGCAGAACGTTCCTTGGCACAGGCCCATGCCCGCCCGGGTACGGCGTTTAACGGCGTCGACAGAGAGGACGGGGAGGCCGCGGCGGAAGCAGTCCAGGATTTCCGCTTCCGTAACGTTTTCGCAGCGGCAGATGAGATGAAGTGCCGGGTCGCTATGTGTCGTAGTTCCCTGGAAGTCTTCACTTTTGGGGCGGATGATGGGAGCGCGGTGCGGTTGAAAGTTTTGTTTTGATTTCAGGCTTAGGCCGCTGGCTTGGAGCAGCGCGACTACCTTCAAGGCGATGGCGGGGGAAGAGGTCAGGCCGGGAGAGTCAATGCCGATGAGGTTGATCAGGCCGGGAAGGCGAGAGGCATCAATTACCCAGTCCTTTTGATTTGATACCGGTCGGTTGCCGGCAAAGGATGTTAAGGCTTGGCGCATATCGAATCCAGGAACCGACAGGCGGGCCGTTTGGGCGATGAAGCGCAGCGTTTCTTCGTCGGTACTGACGTCCTCTTTGTCATCAATTTCTTCGGCGTTCGGTCCTAGCATAAGATTGCCGTGGTAAGTGGGGGTTACTAAAATGCCTTTACCAAGAGCAGTGGGCACTTGGAAGATGACGGAATTTGCTAAGTAGTTTTGAGATTTAGATAGAAGAAGGTATTGTCCGCGGCGAGGCGTAATCTGGTAATCCTTTAGGCCAGCCATGGCGGCAATGTTGTCGCTGTGGGCGCCGGCGGCATTGATTACATAACGGGAGCTTAGCGCTCCATGGGTAGTAGTAATAAGAAAATGATCAGATCGTTTTTCCAACTGCAGTACTTCGTGGCGGAGCTTGAGGTCTACACCGTTAGCTACGGCGTTTTCCATTAAAGCAATGACAAATTCATAAGGAGAGGTAACTCCTGCTTGAGCGCAATATAACGCGCCGGTCACCTCTGTGCTGACATGGGGTTCCCTGCGGCGCATTTCTTCGCCGTCGATTAGTTCCAAACCGCCGACGCCGTTTTGCTGGCCCTGCTCGTAGAGACGTTGCAGCGTTGCTAAGCTTTCCTGATCAAAAGCCAGCACATAAGAGCCGATTTCCCGGTAACCAAAATGCAGTTCCGCATCCAACTGGGCGTACATGCGGTTTCCTTTTACGCAAAGCTCGGCTTTCAGCGTACCGGGTTTATCGGAATATCCTCCATGTACGATGCCGCTGTTGGCTTTGGAACAACCGCAGCTGACATCATCTTCACGGTCTAAGACACAGACCATGAGTTGATAGCGGGATAATTCTCGGGCGAGGTTGGCGCCGACAACACCAGCGCCGATGATACAAACGTCATACATGGTTGTCGCCTTCTTTCTTTGCAAAGAGTGTTTTAATAAGAGTTCTCATTCGTTTGCAAAAATCCTTCTCCGTATCAATGAAAGGAGAAGTGCTTCTTGTCCGTTCTGGAACAGAGAATAGTTTTTCCGGTATTTCAGGAGTTGAAGCAGCAGGAAAATGGAAGGATTGATGCGAATAGGAAGAAAAAGAAACTAAAGGCCCGGTCTGGCCAGGAAGGTGCAAAACAAAATGGCGGATACATTGGAAAAGCTGGTTGCCTTATTGCCGACAATTAGGGAGGCAATGGCTGACACGGATGTCGGACTAAGCGTCAGTGATTGCGAAAAAATTATTTACTATAACCCCGGGCGGACGTTGGATTTGAAAGTTCCGACGGGAGCTCCTCTGCGCGAGGGCATGGTCTTAGCGGACGCGGTTCGACTACGAAAACGCGTTGTTAAGCGACAGGATAAAGAGTTGTGGGGGACTCCCTTTATTGCTACGGCGCTGCCGGTACAAGAAGAGGGCCGTGTGGTAGGCGCGATTTCCTTTCAGACTGCAGTTGCCCGTCAAGATGCCTTGAAAGATATGGCTAACAAACTGATGGATAACATTAACCTTTTGGCTAGTACCAGCCAAGAAGTGACGGCACAGACCGAGGAGATGGCAGCGGTAACGCGGGGGTTGGCGGAAATGTCGCAGGAATCGCAGCGCCGGACCAAGGATACTGGACAAGTACTGACTTTGATTCGCAATGTAGCTGGACAGACGAATTTGCTGGGCTTGAACGCGGCCATTGAAGCGGCTCGAGTTGGCGAGGCGGGGCGCGGCTTCGGCGTGGTAGCCGAGGAAATACGTAAATTGGCTACCAGTAGTTCGGAATCCATTCAAAAAATTGACGGGATTTTGAAAGCGGTTGAGACCGACAGCGGCAGGACCTATGAGGAAATTCAGCGCATCAGCGGTAATTTGGCGCAAGTGGCGCAGGCGGTATCCGGTATTGCCGAAGCGGTGCAGGAAGCCTTGGCTGTAGCCCGAGATTTGGATGGTCTGGCTAATGATTTGACGGAAGAATAAATAGCAGGAGGAATCGCTATGAACTTTAAATTTCTGCATAATAATATCAATGTGTTAAATTTGGAGCGCAGTATGGAATTTTACCAGAAAGCGCTGGGCCTTAGGGAAAGTCGTCGCAAGGAGCGGCCAGGCTTTATTTTGGTGTATTTGGGCGATGGCGGTCAAACACCGCATTTGCTGGAGCTTACTTGGTTGAAAGATCGTACAGAACCGTATAATTTGGGAGATAATGAGATACATCTTGCGTTTGAAGCCGATAACTTTGAAGCGGCCCATGCTTTACATACGGAAATGGGCTGTATTTGTTACGAAAATAAAGAAATGGGTATTTATTTCATCCAGGATCCGGACGGCTACTGGTTGGAAGTTCTTCCGAAGCGCAGCTGATGAACTGAGGCCATTCGTGCAGGCCGATTTTGCAAGGTTTCCTGAGAGGAGCAGCTTTTTTATGCAAAAGGCAAAAACCATGCAGGCAGTTCCGCATACAAGGCTGCTGGAGCAAGTGAACATGGAAAAAATGGAAGCCTTTCGTCATCAAATTTATTATTGTGATCCCTATACAGAGATGCATGCGGAGCATGTGGGGGAATTGATGGCTGGCTTGGCGACGCAGATGGGCTTGAATTCGGAAGAAATTACCTTGGCGTATTTGGTGGGGTTGGTACATGATGTGGGTAAAATTTCAGTTCCGGCGGAAGTCTTGACTAAAGCAGGGCGCTTAAGCGATGAAGAGTTTGCAATTATGCGTCAACATGCGGCAGCAGGAGAAAAGTTGCTCTTGCAGGTAGAAGGGGCGCAGTGTGTAGCTGATATTATTAGGCATCACCACGAACGTTTTGACGGACGAGGATACCCTGATCAAATGAAGGGGAAGGACATACCTTTGTATAGTCGAATGCTGGCTTTGTGCGATACGTTTGACGCAATGACAACGCATCGATGCTATCGCAAACCGGTGGATATTCCGTCTTGTTTGTGCGAGCTTCTGCGCTGCCGAGGAGGCCAGTTTGATCCGGTGCTGACTGATTGCTTTTTGGAATTTTTAGAGGAACGTTTTGGGATTGTGGTTGCGGAAGAACAAGATTCTGGCGCTCGGGCTTTTTAGCCGGGCGCTATATTTTTTGCCAAGGAGTAACAAAAAAATAAGTGCAAAGCTCTTCTTGTGGAGACGGTGATAGTTGTTTTTACAGAAGACGGCTTTTGCAAAGAAAAGATGAAAATGGAATTTTGAAATAAAATGAATGCAAATACATGCGTATTAGCGAATAATGTCCTTGGTGAGTGGAATGTGCATGGAAATAGCTAGTTTTAAGGATAAATAAGCTGAAAAGGAAAATTGACGGTAATAGCGAATTTTCGAGAAAGTGTGTAAGTTGCAGGAGCGAAATACTGAAATAAATAAGGAGGTTTTTACACGTGGTAATTATGGCATTGTTGCTGGCGTTGGTCATGACCATTTGGGTCGGCTATATGATCGTCAAGAAATACAAGCCGCAGCCGGTATTGTTTTTTGGTGGCATGGTATTAATGGCCGGGGCGGTGATGTTGGGAGTAGGGACGATTCTGCCGGCTAAAGAGGCAACCGGTTTTGTCCCCTTTGACATGTTTGAGTTTATCCGCAAAACGCTCAGCTCCCGGGCGGCGGGTCTGGGACTCAGTATTATGGCAGTAGGTGGCTTTGCCCGCTATATGGAACATATTGGCGCCAGTCGGGTGCTGGTGAAAATCGCGATTAAGCCGTTAGGGGTTCTTAAAGCGCCGTATGTGGTATTAGCTGCGGCTTTTATCATCGGTCAATTTTTGGGCTTGTTCATTAATAGTGCCTCCGGCTTAGGGATGCTGCTGATGGTGACGATGTTTCCCATTTTGGTCAGCTTAGGAGTCAGCCGTGTTTCCGCGACCGCTGTGATCGGTACGACCATGTGTTTGGATTGGAGTCCGGCGGATACGGGAAGCATTCTTTCGGCGACAACCGCAGGCTTGGATATTACGACCTATTGGACGCAATATCAGATTCCTGTAGCACTCTGTGTAATGGCGGTAGTTGCGGTGCTGCATTATACGGTGCAAAAATGGCTTGATAAAAAGGAAGGCCATACGGCGGAAAGCGCTTCTTTACTATCTTATGCACGCCAGGAGGAAGAAAAACCTCTGCCGCCGCTGTATTATGCAGTGTTACCGACCGTACCTCTGATTCTGATTTTGGTATTTAGCGATTTGCTGATTAAAGGCGTCAAGATGGATATTGTCAAAGCCATGCTGATCAGCTTGTTTGTGACCATGGTTATTGAATACTTGCGGTCCTGGGACGGTAAGAAAGTATTTCAAGATATTCAGGTGTTTTTTGATGGCATGGGCATGCAATTGGCCAATGTAGTCACCTTGATTGTGGCTGGTGAAACCTTTGCTCATGGTCTGCGGACGGTTGGTGCTATTGACGCCATTATCAACGGCGCCCAAAGCAGCGGCATGGGTGCTGCAGGTATGATTATCGTCATGGTGGGGATTATCGCGGTTTCTTCGGTAGTTATGGGGTCTGGCAATGCGCCGTTTTTCGCGTTTGCTTCCTTGACGCCTGTTGTCGCAGCCAAAATGTCGGTAGCGCCGGTGCTAATGCTGCTGCCGATGCATTTTGCCGCTAGTATTGCACGCGCGGTTTCGCCGATTACTGCGGTTATTGTCGTTGTATCCGGTATGGCCAATTTGCCGCCGGTGGAAGTGGTGAAACGTACGGCAATTCCTATGGCGGGAGCTTTGATCGTCAATGTGGCGGCAACATTCTTTCTTTTTTACTAAGGAACTCGTCGCATCGTAAGAACGTGTTTCGATAAATTGGTAAATCCGGCAAGACTAGTAGTGTCTTGCCGGATTTGTTATGTTTTCTTTTGGTGGTTTTGTGATACGATAGAGGATATGAAGGAAGTATGCTTTGTAAGCAGGAGTTGTCAACTCCCTGGAGGAGGAAGTGTAATGAGAAAATACGGATTTGGGGTGGTGTTGTTAGTATGCCTGCTGTGGCAGCCACTGACTTGGGCGGCGCCGGCTTTGCCTACGGAAGACTTACAGCACGGCGTAGTTCGGCAAGCTGTAGACTTGCAGCCTACTGGCGAAAACAACAAATTAGTTTTGAAAAAAGGGCAAATGGTGCAGGTGGAAATTACCACAGGTACGGAAACTGGCCAAACTGTAGAAGTTTATAATGCGTTTTCAGGACAGACGCAGTTTGATATTCCGGTACATACTGGAGACAAGGTGCTTTTATCGGTAGAGGAATTCCAGGGGAAGCGCAGCTATCATATCAGCGATTATGATCGCAGCCTCTTTCAGTATGTATTGCTGGGCTTATTTGTGCTCAGCTTGATTCTTTTGGCCGGTTGGGTAGGCATTAAGTCGCTGGGCGTTATCGGTATTACGTTATATTTACTCTGGGCGTGGTTGGTGCCGAACTTGTTGCTGCCGGGAGTGAATATCTATTTGCTGGTAATTGGTTTTTGTCTGGTAGCCGGGGCGATTACCTTGCTTTTTGTCAGCGGTTGGAATTTGAAATCGTTGGCGGCTTTTTTTGGAACCCTTGGGGGCGTGTTGGTGGCAGCTTTATTATCATGGGGGGCTATTGACTGGCTGTACTTGACAGGCATGGAGACGGAAGAGGCGGTGGCTCTTAAATTGCACTTTGCCAAGCAGATTGATATTCACGGCATTCTCTTTGCCGGCATGCTTATCGGCGCCTTGGGGGCTGTGATTGATGTGGCTGTTTCTATCGCGGCGGCACAGTGGGAGATGGACAAAGCCTGTCCCGATCTTTCTTGGCAAGAGTTGTTTAAAAGCGGCATGAATGTGGGTAAAGATATAATGGGCGCTATGTCTAATACGTTGATTTTAGCTTATTTGGGAACGGGTTTGCCGTTAGTGTTGGTAGTGGCAGCGCAGCCCAAGCTGCTAGTGGAAAAGGTGATTAACTTTAACGGTGTTGTTACGGAATTTGCTCGGGCGATGACTGGTAGTGTTGGTTTGATTTGGGCCATTCCGCTGACCGCTTTAGCTTCGGCGCTGTTATTGAGGTGGCGGCATCGGGGAGACTAGGGGCGGTTATTCTACACTCTATAGAATAGAGGATGTTTTTTAAAAATTCAGACAAGTCGAGTTGCTTTATTGCTTTATGAGGCGTATACTGAAAACACGATGCAGAGATGCAACGTGTTTTTTTAAAGTATTTCCGTATACAAGATACGGTGTGCAAAAACAAGGGGGAAACAATATGAGTTTGCGAGAAGAAGCCTTGCATTTCCATCGGGAAAACAATGGTAAATTGGAAATGACCAATAAAGTAGAATTAAAGGATGGCTATGATCTGAGTTTGGCTTATACGCCTGGTGTGGCGGAGCCTTGCAAGGAAATCAATGGCGATAAAGACTTATCCTTTGAATACACTTGTAGAGGCAATATGGTAGCGGTTGTTAGCGACGGCACCCGAGTGTTGGGACTTGGTAATATCGGACCGGAAGCGGCACTGCCGGTCATGGAAGGGAAAGCTGTTTTGTACAAAGTGTTTGGTGATGTGGATGCTGTGCCGGTTTGCTTAGGGACGACGGATACGGATCAGTTGGTGCAGACCGTCAAATATTTGGAGCCGTCTTTCGCGGGTATTAATTTAGAAGATATCGAATCGCCGAAATGCTATGAAGTGGAAGCGCGCTTGCAGGAAATGATGGACATTCCCGTATTTCACGATGATCAGCATGGGACGGCGATTGCCGCGGTTTCTGCAGTTGTCGGCGCGTTGCGCCTGGTAGGCAAGGAAATGGCGAAGGTTCGCATTTTGGTTAATGGCGCTGGGGCGGCGGGAACGGCCATTGTGCGGCTGTTCTTGCAAGCAGGGGCAACCGATGTAACGATGCTGAACTCGAAAGGCGCTATGTATCAAGGTATGGATAAAACCAGGGTAGATGCCATGCAGGAGACGCTTTTAGGGCGAACCAACAAAGAATGCCGCCAAGGCAAATTGTCGGAGGTCATTGAAGGGGCGGATGTATTGATCGGTGTATCGGCGCCTGGCGCGTTTACGCCGGAGCTGATTGCAAAAATGGCTAACGACGCTATCGTTTTCTCCTTGTGCAATCCGCAGCCGGAAATCGGCTATGAGGAAGCCAAGGCCGCGGGTGTTAAGGTAGCCGGTACTGGCCGCTCGGATGCGCCGAACCAAGTAAACAATGTCAGCGTATTTCCTGGCATTTTCCGCGGTGCTATTGATGTGCGCGCCCGCCGCATTAATGATGAGATGAAATTGGCCGCTGTATATGCGATTGCGGATTTGGTCAAAGAGGAGGAGCTGCGGGAAGATTATGTGGTTCCTAATGCTTTTGACAAACGGGTGGCGCCGGCGGTAGCTAAGGCGGTGGCTAAGGCGGCCATGGAAACTGGCGTAGCCAGAGTGAAAGTAGATCCGGCAGAGGTGGAGCTACGGGCGGCAAAACGCATTGCTCACGGCATTCAATAAGAAAAAAGATGGAACCAAGAGTAACCTGAGAGGTTATAGAATCATATAAAAAACGAGCCTTTTAACAAGGCTCGTTTTTTTGTCGAATTTACTTTCTCTTAGCAATTTGGTTGCAAATTATGTTCTCGAAGTAGTTTTTCCGCCTCAGCAGCACATTGGGCAGCTAGAAGTGTGCTTTGCTCTTGTTTGCAGTGGGGGCAATAGGCTTCCCAAATATAGCGAGTGGGAACTTGCTCAATATCAGCTACCAGCCAGAAACGTAGTTCATGCCCGCAGGTGCAATGAGTTGTATTGCTCATAAATATCTCTCCTTTTTTCGGACTACCTTCCGTAGTTCGTTCTTTCACTAACTTAGTTCTATATAGTTTGAAAATTTCCTCTAAAAGAAAAGAATGAATACAATCTACAATTGCATAAATTAAAAAAAGCACACCCTAAAGGCGTGCTTTAAAAAGTTTTGTTTTGCAAGCAAGGAAAGGCAAAACTTCTTTTATTTACCGGTTTTTTTATTGCCGTGTATTTCTTGCGCGAAAGAAGCGGCGCTGTCTTGAATATGTTCCTGTAAAAGAAGAGATGCTTTTTCGCTATCTTTTTTCTCTAGTGCATCGGCGATAGCGCTATGCTGGCGGTAAATAGAACCCTTGTATTCCGGGTTGTAGGCGGCCAATTGGCGCCGAAAGCGGATAATATCTTGCAAGGTGTCCAAGAGAAGAAAGAGACGGCGGTTTTGCGCATACTCTAAAATAACCTGGTGAAACTCTTCGTTTAGTTTGACCAGCGCATCTCGGGATTCTTCCTGCAGCGTGCGCGCGAGTACGTCGCGTAACTTAGCAATGCCTTCTGCATCAATCGTTTTGGCAGCCAAGGATCCAGCCAAGCCCTCTAAGGCTTCACGGCAGGCAAAAGCTTCTAGTACTTCTTCCGGTTTAACAGAGCGAACAATAACGCCTTTATAAGGCTGCAATTCCACAAGCCCGTCTGCATACAAGCGTCGCAGTGATTCGCGGACAGGGGTAGGACTGATACCTAAGTCTTGGGCTAGTGTTTTCTCAGTCAGGCGAGTTCCTTGTTCCAACTGGCCGGTGAGTATCAATTTTTTGATTTGATGGTAAACTTGCTCGCTGAGCGGTTGACGATTGATGGGCAAGGAAAGTTGACGAGCCATAGCGACCTCCTCGAAAAATCAGCAAAGAGACGATGTCCGATGCTGTCCAATCTATTTTATTGCAGGTAAATCTGCAGCGAATCTCGTTTAGTGTGGCTCCATTATATACCCTTTTTAGGTAAAAACACAAATGTTGTGCTGTAAAATAGGGCAAGTGGAAGGTATTTTCAGTAAAAAAAGAACCTGTCTTGCATAAAAGTATGATAATAGTTGAAAAACGTGAAAGGAGGAGAGGCAGTGCGACGGTGGATGCAGTGGACCATTATGCAGCAGATGAGCTTATTTGGTTTGGTGTTTTCTTGTGCAGTTCTCTTTCTTTGATGGCTGTATATATTTATGATTTGGGTAAAGTCGCTATTTCACTGGAAATTTTGAATAAGCGAGAGCTTCTTTCGCCTGGCGAACGGAAAGAAATTCGCAAACATGCCGAAATTGATGGACTTAGCAGAAGCGATCGAGGAACTGCGGTCGTTGGCCAGTAGTCAGTTTGATCCGAAGTTAGTTGAAGTTTTCTTGCAAACGGAGATATAAGAAAACAGCGCTAAGGGTTAGTTCATTCACCTTAGCGCTGTTTTTATAAAAGCAAGTTCAAAATTTTCATTTCTTGCTGTTGACTTTTATTTCTTCGAGGCGATGTCTTCCCAAAACTTTACATAGCTTTCGCGAGTCATGGGTGGGGTGTAGTTTGTGAGAATAGCTTCTGCTTCGGCAGCATGATCGTAAAGTAAGTCAACAATGGTATGAGCCATAGCTTGCGCGGAGACCAGATAGGCCATGTCCGGATCGGAGACGCAGAAATCTCGGGTATGAGCGTTGCCGCTAACGCCGCCAATCCAGGGGTGTGTGACAGGCATAATATGGGAAAGATCACCCATGTCGGTGCTAGCGGCGTGATGATCCAGTTCCTCCACTTTGTCGGCGCCAACCAAAGCGGCGGCATTTTTTCGCAGCAAAGCGCTGAAGGAGGCGTCATTGCTTAAAGGAAGGTAGCCTGGCAGGTCGGTGATTTCCACGTCAGCGCCGATGGCCAAGGCCCCAGCTTGCAAGGCTCGGTCAATTTTAACGTTGGCGTCGATAATGGCGGGGACGGTGCGAGCGCGGACATAGCTTTCCAGGCGAACGTCCGACGGCACGACATTGACTAAATCGCCGCCTTTGGTGATGATGGGGTGAAAGCGTACATGGTCTTCGTCACGGAATGTTTCCCTTTGGGCGTGGACGGCCATCATCGCCAACATGGCGGCATTGAGGGCGTTCACGCCTTCGTGAGGAGCGCCGGCGGCATGGGCTTCGCGTCCTTTGTAGCGAATGAGCTTGCCGATGAAGCCATTGCTGGTGCCGCCTACTTGTATAAGACGACTTCCTTCTCCGGTCGTGGAGAGATGCATCATCATGGACATGTCGACATCGTCAAAAGCGCCAAGGCGGATTAACTCCGCTTTGCCGGCCAGAAAACCTAGTTTTCCTTCGGTACGCAGACGATTGCGGTATTCAATTTCTACATACTCTTCGGCAGGGACGGCAAAAGGGACTACGTCGCCGTCTAGTTCTTGCATGACGCCGGACTCGGCCAGGCCGATGGCACAGGCGGCCATAGCTGCAAGCTGTGCATGATGGCCGCAGGCGTGAGCGGCGCCAGTTTCCGGGGAAGCCGCCGGATGCTCATGACAGATAACTGCATCCAGCTCGCCAAGTACGGCAATGGTGCGGCCGCTGCTGCGGCCTTTGAGGCGGCCTTTAACACCGGTTAGGGCGAGGCCTTGTTCGGCGGGGATATTGTGCTTTTCAAACATAGCGGCAATTTTAGCGGCAGTTTTAGTTTCTTTAAAGCCCAACTCCGGTTCGCGGAAGACCGCTTCGGCTAGGGCGAATATTTCCTCCTTATGCGCCTGGATGACGGCGGTGACTCGCTGCTTGCATTCCTCTTTGGTCATGGTGAACACTCCTTGCGTTGCTTCTTTATAGTTCTTGGCGTCTTGTTAAAGAAAGTAGACGTAATGAATACTCCTTAAGTATAAAGCTCTGATGCAAGGAGAACAAGCGGCGAAAAAAGGTGGTTATTGGCGAATAACAAACAAGAAAAGGGAAAATAGATGTATTTTCTTTCTTTCTCAGTTTGACGCGTTAAATAGATAATGATACCATAATTTTCAATACGTGAAAGGGGGCGGAGAATCTTGAAGGTTTTAACGTCTTGGAAAGTGCATGGCTTGGCGTTGCTTCTCGTTATGGTCTGCGAGGGCATCGGCACGCACAAAATTCCTCTGGGACCCGGGGTGCTCTTATTTTTACCTATGTTATATGCTATGGTTCTAGGCGCTTTTATCAGCTGGCCCAAACTGAAGGTTATGAAATTGCCGGAAATGGGCGTAGCTTCGCAGGTGCTGACGGTTGTGACCTTGCTGTTGGTTACTAAACTGGGGGTCATTATTGGACCCTCTGTGGCGAAATTGGCTCAATCCGGATGGACTTTGTCCATTCAGGAGCTGGGACACTTTTTAGGAACGGTAGTGCTGGGCTTGCCCTTAGCATTGTTCCTCGGTTTAGGGCGTGAAGCTGTAGGAGCTACCTTTTCCATTGACCGTGAGCCTAATATCGCTATTATTGCTGAAAAATACGGTTTGGATTCACCGGAAGGCCGCGGCGTTATGTCTGTGTACATTTGTGGCACGGTCTTTGGGGCGGTTTGGCTGGGGCTTTTAGCTGGCTATTTAGCTGCGTTGCAAATATTTCATCCTTTTGCGCTCGCTATGGGCGCAGGCGTTGGTTCGGGCAGCATGATGGCGGCTGCGTCGGGGGCGCTGAAAGCCGTGCACCCGGAAATGGCGAACGAAATTTTGATGTATGCCGGCGCTGCTAACTTGTTAACGACTATCGTGGGTATTTACTTCTGCCTCTTTATTTCCTTGCCGGTGACAAACTATCTCTATCGCGTTTTGTCACCTATACTGTCTCCGAAGGGAGGAAAGCCCTCATGATGCGTTTGCAGGAAACAATTGCCGTCATGGTTTTGTTCGGCTTGATTACGGTTGTAGGGAATATGATTGGTTACCAGCAGCCGTTTGGGGATTCTTTGATTGGGTATGCTATTTTGCTGGTGATTACGGTAGCTGGCATGATTTTAGCCAAAGTGGTGCCGGGAAAACTGCCGATGGTTTTTTGGGTATCTTTAGTGGCGTTGCTGTCGACTTCGCAGCTTTCCCCGGTGGCAAAAGAGGTAACTCTCTATACTGGGAAAATTGACTTTTTGGCTCTTTGTACGCCCATCTTGGCTTATGCAGGCTTAGGTGTCGGTAAAGACTTGGAAATTTTCAAAAAGATGTCCTGGCGCATCATCATTGTAGCGTTGGCGGTTTATACAGGCACGTTTGTATTTTCTACGGCCATTGCGCAGTTCATGCTGCATTTAGAAGGCGTTATCTAATCTGGGTTTATAACAGGTCTGCATTTTTCGGAATGCGGGCCTGTTTTTTTACGACGGCATAATTGTATTTTAGACAAGATTTCCTCTCCTCTCTCTGGCCTTTCTCTGTTCGGTATCTTTTGCTTAAAGCCCATGGCGAAGCGTTGCCATAGTTTGCTGCGACAGATACAATGAGAAGAGAAAGAAAGAGCGGCGGTGAGCGGATGGAATTGCGATTACTGAAAACCTTTTTGCTGGTTGCTCGGTTGCTGAATATTACCCAGGCGGCGGAACGGCTGAACTTTACGCAACCGGCGATTACGGCGCAGATTCATAATCTAGAAAGTGCAGTAGGAGCGCGGCTTTTCACGCGCAAGGGAAAACGCCTGCTGCTAACCGAAGCGGGACAATGCCTGGTGGCTCATGCAGAGAGCATGCTGCTGCAATGGGAGCAGACCAAGGAAGAACTGGCAGCATACGCGGAAAGTCAGGAAGCTCTTGTGTTGGGCGTATCCACACAGCTGATTAACTATTTTTTGCCAGATGTCCTTCGGCGGCTGCAAGTGCAAATGCCTCGGCTTATTGTCAGCACAGAAGTATGCTCCAATACGAAGACTGTATTGCAGGGCGTAGAAGACGGCCAGTTTGATCTGGGATTGATTCATGGGCGTAACTACCTGCGCCGCCTGAAGGAACATGCTGTTTGGGAAGAGGATATTCTTTGGGTGATCGGCCAAGATTTTCCTTGGGAAAATGGGGACGTGTTGCCTTTAGTTAATTTTAAACAAGGCAGTGATTTTAGGGCGCAATGGGAGTTGGCGCGAGGCGGTCAATTATGTCATACTGTGGCCGAATATAGTGATTCGGAGGCGGTCAAGAGGGCGGTATTGAACGGCTTGGGAGCAGCCTATCTGCCCAAGACGTTGGTGCAAGAGGAGTTGCAGCAAGGCCGGTTGCGTTTGGCGGCAGGGCCGGAATTAAAGATGAAGATTTTTCTTGTGCATCGCGTCAGACAGACCTTTACTGTCGGTATGCAGGCGCTGCTTTGGCAGTTGAGTAAAAATGCCTCTGTTGCAGAAAGTTTGCTGACACTTTTGGAAGATACGGATGCTTATAAAAATAAATGATGGATGGCATAAAAAGCGCTGATTTTTCAGGGCTTTTCTTTTTGTGTAAGCTAAAAGTAGAAATACGCAAAAAGGAGGCGGAACCTATGGTTATGATTGGAGTACTTGGTGGCATGGGGCCAATGGCAACGGCGGACTTGTTCGTAAAAATGATTGAAAATACAAAAGCGCAAACTGACCAAGAGCATCTTTCAATCTTGATTTACAACAATCCGCATATCCCTTCGCGCATTGACGCCATTTTGCATGATTCGCTCAGCCCAGAAGCTGAGTTGGTGCGCTCTGCACAACTGTTGGAGCGTTCAGGCGCTGATTTTATTGTTATTCCCTGCAATACGGCACATTTTTGGTTTGCAGCAGTGCAAAAAGCGGTGGCGATTCCGGTAGTGCATATTATTGACACCGTAGCAGAATATTTGTTGCAGGCTAAAACGTATGAGCCACGAGAAATAATGTTGTTTGCTACGGAGGCAACCGTTCGCACCGGACTGTATCAACAGCGGCTGAGTCAAAAAGGGCTGGCATTTTTGACGCCGCGACCGGAAGAACAAAAGCTTATTTCCCAGGCAATTACTGAAGTGAAAAGCGGACACATAAATGGCAGTCCCTGCTTAGAGCGGTTGAAAGAGATGATGGAGCACTATAGCCGCAACGGTGTGAAAGCGTTTATTGCCGGCTGTACGGAAATTCCTTTGCTTTTTGCCAAGGTGCAGGGAACGTTTGAAACCGTGGATCCTACGCTGCTTTTAGCGCAGCGGGCGGTTCAGATGGCGCGCAAGCTGGAGAGCAAGGAAAAAGAAAATTGTGCAGTGTGTATACGAGTATAACATAACACAGCAGCTTGCCAAGTTACTGCAGGCCACGTATAATTGTATTCATAAAACATATGCTGCAAAGGTAGCAATGCTTTTAGAGGCAAAGTAGCCGCTATCCCGCGAGGGGTGGCGGTTTTTATATGTTTTAAAGGAGAAGGAGGCGTTCGGTATGTGGAATTTTGCAAGGGGTAATAAAGAAGTAAAGGAATTGAATCAATTCGTTAAAAAACTTCTCCAAGGAGAGTGGAGCCGGACTCTGACGTTGTCATCTTACCGTACGCTGCTTCCTGTAGCTGAATCCGTCAATGCATTGGTGAAAGATATCCGTCAATTTGTGCAGCAGTCACAGATGGCGGCGGCTAAGGTCGCAGCTGCAGTGGGACAGGCGAGGGAGGCGATGGGGAAAACGGCGGCAGAAGGGACCTTGGTTGCGCAGGAAGCGAAGACTTGTCGGGAATCGGCCTGGCAATTAGAGCAGCAGGCCAAAGAAGCGGAACAACTTATGAACGGGGTACATGCTTCGTCGCAAACTATGTTGCAGGTTGCTGAGGGAATTCACGAGAGCAGTGTGGACACACGAAGGCGAGCGGAACAAGGAAGACAAGCAGTACAGGGAGTCGGGGAATCCATGGCGGGAATCCGGCTGCAATCGACAGAATTGGCGGATAAAATCAGTGCTTTGTCGCAGACCGCGCAGGCTATACAGCAGTTGCTCACATCGATTCACGGCATTGCATCGCAGACCCAATTGCTTTCTCTAAATGCCAGCATTGAAGCGGCGCGCGCTGGCGAGCACGGGCGTGGTTTTGCGGTAGTGGCGGAAGAAATCCAGGTGCTATCGGAAGGCAGCAGTAAAGCGGCTCGTGAGGCAGCGATGCTGCTGGCGCAGATTGAAGGTGGTGTGCGGGCGGCAGAACAAGCTATGACAGAAGAGGAAAAAGCGGTGGGTGAGGGGCAAGTGGCCGTACGAGAAGCGCTCGAGCATTTAGAAGCCATTCAAAATGCCAGCCGGACTACGGAACTAAAGCTGGCGGAGGCTGGAGCGGTACGCCAGGAACAAGCGGCAACAGTACAGAAAATGGCCCAAGTAGCCAAACGAATTAATGAGTATTGTCAGCAGCTTCGTCAATGCGCGGAACGGACGGAAGAGGCGTTAGCGCGACAAAAAGAGTCGCAAGAAGAAGCGGTCGCCATGGAAACGATTCTACAGCAAGTGGCGGAGGGACTGCAAAAAGAAACTTCGCGCATACGCCTGGCGGAAGTGGACGGCGAGGTGCAAAAGCAGACTGCAAAAATTTTGCAAGCGGTGACAGTATTGGCCGAAGAGCTTTCTTGTCTGCCTGAAGTAGCGCAGGGGAAAAAGCTGGAACAATGGTTGCAAGAGCATAACAATTTGGAAGCTGTCTGGTCAAATCGCGAAGATGGCAGCTTTATTGTCTCATTGCCGCCCGCGGGCTTGGCCAATGCCGGCGGCAGGGAATGGTTCCGTCGGGCTTTATTGGAGGGAGCCTATGTATCGGAGGTGTATGTTTCGGCGATTTCTGGCCAGCCTTGTGTCACGGTTGCTGTTTCTTGCTGTAATGCGGCAGCGGGCAAGTTGGTTCTAGGCGTTGACTTGTCATTGAATACAAAAGAAAAAGTCTAGCGCAGTGTAAGGTGAAGGTGTATTTTCAGAGCGGACAGCTTGACGAGATGCCCAGGTGTCAGATACGATGAGAGGAGAGTTGTTAAATAAGGAGAGAATATGGTGCTGAGCGGCTTTGAATATTTGGGAACGGTGGCTTTTGCCATTTCCGGTGCGATGGTAGGCATTCGCAAGCAGATGGATGTTTTCGGCATTGCCGTTCTAGCGGTGACAACTGCAGTGGGCGGAGGAATTCTACGAGATGTGTTGGTAGGGCATACGCCGCCAACGGCATTTTTGGATCCGACATTTACCTTGCTGGCGTTGGGGTCAGCTATTTTGACCTGCTTTGCTCATTCTTGGCTGGTGCGGATTACCAACGTAGTACAGCTGTGCGATGCTGTGGGCTTGGGCGCCTTTACTGCTGTTGGCGCCAGCCTAGCCATTACGTACGAACTAAATACGTTGTATATCATGGTGTTTTTGGGAGCGGCAACTGGCATCGGCGGCGGCGTACTGCGGGATATTTTCGCCAGGGACATTCCTTTTGTATTTCAACAAGAAATTTATGCGTTGGCGTCGATTGCTGGAGGAGTGGCTCTGTATTACGCACAGTGGCATCTGCCTATTTGGCAAGCCATGTACCTTTGTTTTTTACTGACCTTGGGCATTCGTCTGCTTAGCGTGCATTATAATGTGCATTTGCCTAAAGTGGGGCGAAAGTAAGGCGATAGATATAACCGTGTCCTCACTATAAAAAGCTTGTTGCAGTGGACTGCATCCCAAAATCAGGACAGTGAAATAAAAGACCTCCTGTTGTAGAATGAAAATTACAACAGGAGGTCTTGCTATGTCTAGAAAATATACCAAAGTAGAAACTATAGCAGCCGAGGTATTTCGCCGCAGATCTGCGGGCGAAACATACCGCCAAATCTCAGAAACATACCCCCTAACCTTCACACAAATAAAAAATCTTCTTTATCGACATAAACGGAAAAGGAACCTTATTGCAAAAGGATATGTTGTACGTAAAAAAGGACGACCTGTCAAAGACTCCCAAGATGCTGAGGTGTTTCGCAACAATGAGCTGATTGAGCTTCGTATGCAAATAGAAGTTTTGCGAAATTTTCTATTAGAAGTTGGAAGGATGTGAGAGCAAAATACCGTGTGGTCGAGCGATTGAGAAACAAGTATCCGGTTCAGTCGCTTTGTCGCATCTTAGAAATAACACGTAGCGGTTATTATGCTTGGCGAAAACGGATTTACGATCCAGATCAAGATGCTTGGCTCAAAAAGCAGGTTATGGCTTGTCAGCAGCAATGCAACTTTACTTATGGATATCGCCGGGTTCGGCTCTGGATTCAGCAACAAACCGGGCGAATTTTGAACGCTAAACCGGTCTTGCGTATTATGCGGAAGCTGGATGTTTTAGCGCAGATTCGCCGTGCACGTCCTTATACTTATTACAAACAGGCAATTCATCGCTACGAAAATCTGTTGCAACGGCAGTTTTATCAAGAAAAACCAAACTGTTTCTGGGCGACGGATATCACCTATATCCCTACAGCGCAGGGAATGGCTTATATGTGTGCAGTTATCGATTTATGTGGAAAAATGGTGCTGAACTATCGAATAGGAAATGATATGACTGTTTCTCTAGTAACCGATACAATTCAGGATGCATTAAAAAATGAAAAGGCCACTGATGGACTAGCACTCCACAGTGACCAAGGGTCGCAGTATACCTCAAGCGCATATTACAACCTAAGCAAAGAATACCACTTTCAACCATCAATGTCTAATAGAGGTTGCCCTTACGATAATTCATCCATGGAGAACTTCTTCGGTACATTGAAAGCGGAATGTTTAAATCGCATGACCTTTCCCAATCGGGAATTTTTATCGGAGATTGTTGCTGAATATGTATCATTCTATAACTATGAACGAATCAATTTAAAAAATGGCCTTACTCCTTATGAGATACGGAGTAAGGCCATGTAAAAAAAAGTAATTCTACGATAGGCTTTTATTTTCTTGTCTACACTTTGGGGAGCAGTCCACAGCTTTGGCTGCAACAAGCTTTTTATAGTGAGGACATAGGAGATAAGCCCTGCTTTTTGGCTGCTGAAGGAAAAAGGATACAGAAGCAACATGCCTTAAGTCACAATTTTTGAACATTTCAAGACGGGCTGGGGCATTCAAGCTATAATATAAGAAAATGCTGTGAAGCGTCATGCCTGGAGGGCAGAGTAATGAAAGAAAAAAAGGTATTTAAGTATAATGAAGATGATATCTTGGAATTTATGACAGAATCTTTGGCTATTCAGTTAGGCTTTGAAGACTTTTCAGCAAAAGCAATATTTATGGGAGAAGCAGGAAAAGATTTGCGGATGGTTGTGGTTTTGGGAGAAGCTAATGATGACACAATGGAAAAAGTAGATACAAGTGCGATTGATGCAATGATTGATTATAATGGTTCCTATTCGTGCAATAAAACCAAAAAGAGCTCAGTTTTTATCGGTTAGGCTTAAAAGTATACAAGTCAGATCTTGGCAAATTGTTTGCGTTTGTGAAAATTATTTCGTACAATGATCTGAGGATTGGTATTATAAATTTCAGGGGGTTGTTATCCATGAACTTATCCCGTAAAGGTTTGTCGATTAGTCCATCCGCAACGCTGGCGATTGATTCTAAGGCGAAAAAGCTGAAAGCGGAAGGCATCGATGTGGTTGGTTTCGGCGCTGGTGAGCCGGATTTTGACACGCCTGTACATATAAAGCAAGCTGCGATTGCTGCGATTGAAGCTGGTTTTACCAAGTATACGCCGGCTTCGGGAACGGTATCTTTGAAAGAAGCCATTTGTGCTAAATTCAAAAAAGATAATGGTTTAGACTATGTTCCGGCGAATATTGTCATCAGCAACGGTGCCAAGCATTCTCTGGTCAATGTGTTTCAGGCTATCTGCAATCCAGGGGACGAAGTAATTATTCCGGCGCCTTTTTGGGTCAGCTATCCGGAAATGGTCAAATTGGCTGACGGCGTGCCTGTGATTGTTTACACGACAGAAGAACAAGGTTTTAAATTTACGGTAGACCAAATTCGTCAGGCGGTAACTGCTAAAACAAAAGCTATTATCCTTAATAGTCCCAGCAATCCTACGGGTATGGTCTATACCCGCGAAGAACTGGCGGAGTTGGCGGAACTGGCTGTAGAAAAAGGCTTTTACGTAGTTTCCGACGAAATTTACGAAAAATTGATCTATGACGGTAAAACCCATGTTAGCATCGCCAGCATCAATGAGAAAATCAAAGCCCAGACGATCATTGTCAACGGCGTGTCTAAAACCTATGCAATGACTGGCTGGCGTATTGGCTATACGGCTTCGACGCCGGAAATTGCCAAGATTATGAGCAATGTGCAAAGCCATGCGACGTCTAACCCGAATTCCATCGCCCAAAAAGCGGCAGAAGCGGCGATCAGCGGTCCGCAAGATATGGTGGCTACCATGGTGAAAGCCTTTGTCAGCCGTCGCGACTATATGGTGAAGCGGATTAATAGTATGCCCGGTTTGTCCTGTGTCAACCCGAACGGGGCGTTCTACGTAATGATGAATATTTCCAAGTTGATGGGTAAGGAACTGGCTGGCCTTAAAATTCAAAGCTCTGATGATTTTGCCAATGTTTTGCTGGAAAAAGCGAATGTTGCCTTGGTGCCTGGTTCCGGTTTTGGCATTGATACGCATGTGCGTTTATCCTATGCTACTTCGCAGGAAAATATTACCAAAGGGCTAGATCGGATTGAACAGTTCTTAAAGCAAGGCTAAGGTATTGAACTGAAAAGTGATATTAAAAAACCTAGGAATCGCTTAGCGGTTCCTAGGTTTTTTTTATATTAGAGAAGGTATACTCGTTACTCTGTGTTCGTTTCCTACTAAAGGTCGCGAGCGCATTGCTGGTTAGTCTGGTTTCGGCAGACGAGTCAGCAGACGGCTAGCCGCGTAACCGACAGCGTAGCAGAGGATAAGGCAAACGGCGCACACCAAAAGGTATTTCGGCAGAATGGGGAAGTTCCATTTTTGCACGGTGTAGGCAACAGGCAGCACGATCAGCTGATGGAGAATGTAGATGGCGTAAGAAGAGGCGGCTAAATTGCGCCAGATGGAGCTGCTGCTATTCAAGTATCGTTGGAAAAGGCAAAGCAAGGTCATGAATATACTCAGACAGAAGAGGGAATGCAGTAAAGCGTGGCCAGCCTTAAAGAGAACCGTAGGCGCAGCAGGCAGGCCGAGACGATACAGCGTAAAGAGAAGTGTCGCCGGTACGGCAAGGAGCAGCCAGTTGCGCAGACTGGGCCGGTAGGCAGAAGTGGGAGCAAACCAAGAATGGCGCCATCCATGAAGACCCAGCAGGAAGTAAAGAAAACAAATGCCTATGCGGGCGGGCTGGAAAGAAACTATATATAATTTGCTGAACCAGGTATCGGCGGGCATAAAGAGTGTGGGCGTGAAAAAAGCTGCAGTACACAAAAGCGTGAATAAACCAAACAAAGCGGCTGAAGGAAGAACTGGAGCCGCCGCCTTTTGCAGCCAATTTGGCCTTAATGCCTGCAGAATGCCTACCAAAAGGTAGAAGTAGAGCAAGAGCCCTAAAAACCAAAAATGAGCGTGATTGAACACCTGCGGTGTAAAGAATAGGTTCTGCCAAAAGTAGAGATAGGGTGGCGGCGTGGCGGAACGGCTGAACCAAATCATGTAGGTAATCGCGGGCGCCAGCAAAAGGACGCCGCCAAGCCAGGGAAGGACGATACGGTATGCCTTGTCACGGAAAAAAGAGCCGATGCCTTTGTGCTGTAGGACAGGCAGCGTAAAATAGCCTGCAATCCAGAACATAACCGGCATAATGAAGACATCCACAGTAATGATAAAGGGGATGAAGGCAGAGCTGGTCTGGCTGTCGACAACATACCACCAGGAGAGCGGCGGGGCCATGTAGCCTAGGGCAATATGAAAAACAATAACCAAGAGAATAATAGAGGTGCGCAGATTATCCAGGAAATATAAGCGCCTGGAAGTATTGGCGTGGAGCATGCATTTCACAACCTTTCGTAAAATCACAAGGTATATTGACGAAACTCCCTATGTTTGGTAGCATGAGTAAATGATGTGTAACGATTTTGTGGGAAGAAAATGAGGCGAAAACAATGGGTGAAGTTTTGTTGAAGGCAGCGGCGTTTGTCTTCATTATTTTTTTAGGATACGCTCTGAAGCGCATCGGTTTTTTTACGGCGACCGACTATCGGTTGGTTTCTAAGATCGTGCTCAATATTACGCTGCCGGCAGCGGTGATTACCGCCTTTGCCAATTTTGACATGGACGCATCTTTATTGGTATTGGCTTTGCTCGGGTTGGTGTGCAATCTTATCATGGTCGGCTTGGGCTTTTTAGTCGGTTTGCGCAGTGATGGCGGTACCAAAGCCTTTTACATGCTGAATGCGTCCGGGTATAATATCGGATGCTTCGCGATGCCCTTTGCGCAGGGCTTTTTAGGCCCCTTCGGCGTAGTGGCTACTTGCATGTTCGATTCTGGGAATTCTATTATGTGTACTGGCGGAACCTATGCGGCCGCAGCCGGGGTTGCGGGGACCGGTGGGGAAAGTCATCTGCTGGGCCTTGCGAAAAAGCTTTTATCTTCCGTGCCGTTTGACATTTATATGTTGATGCTGTTCATTTCTTGGATGGGATTCCGTTTTCCGGCAGAAATATTGAATCTTTGTTCGGTTATTGCAGGCGCCAACAGCTTTCTGGCAATGTTGATGATTGGCATGATGATTGAACTGGAGTTGGAAGCGCGCCATGTGCAGCAACTAAGTTTTGTCTTATTATTGCGCTATGCTGTTTCCGCGGTATTTGCTTGGATTTTTTATTATTATACTCCTTTTTCTTTGGAAATCCGGCAAGTGTTGGTTTTGCTAGTTTTTGCGCCGATTCCCGCTATTGCACCATTATTTACGGAAAAATGCCAAGGGAATGGCATTTTGGCTAGCTTGACTAATTCGGTTTCTATTATGATTAGTATTGTGATTATGACTATTTTGCTGGTGCTGATGAATGTGCATTGATGCAAAGACTCTTGTTTTCGAAAAAATGCCATTGCATTTAAAATTCAAACAATAATTATTCTCATTTACTTACGAGCAGTACAGAGCTATAATACAAGTACCACATCTTAACATGAAAACTGTTTTGTAAATGAGAGGGATGAACGATATGGATACTACGTATTGCGAAAAAAATTGCCCTGCAACGATAACGGAAGATTTAACCGCAGGAGAAAAAATACTGCTCTGTGCTGTCTATGCGGCACTGGCGATAACGGTTTTCTCGCTGGCTACCTACAGTGCAACGCAAGGACTGATTCTGAACGCCTTGTACGCTGTATGATAAGGGGAAAGGAGCGCTTCTGGAGAGGCGCTCCTTTTTTGTTCGCTTATAGGGATTCTAGTTCGTCGAGAAGGCGGGAGAATTTTTGTAGTGTAATTTCTAGAGGTAAGGGAGTCGCCATATCAACGCCAGCCCGTCGTAATAATTGCAAAGGATCGTCGGAAGAGCCGCTTTTTAAGAACTGCAGGTATTTTTGGCGGGCAGGTTCGCCGCCGGTGAGAATTTGCTCGCTTAAAGCTGTTGCAGCTGCGTAGCCAGTGGCATACTGATATACATAGAAGTTTCGATAAAAGTGGGGAATCCGCGACCAACCGACATCGCTTTCTTTATCAAGTACCGCGTCAGGACCCCAATATTGAAGATTTAAATTATGCCAGATAGCGTCAAAATCGTCGGCCGTAAGCGCATCACCTTTAGCGGTGCGCTCATGAATGATTTTTTCAAACTCTGCAAATTGAGTTTGGCGATACACACTGCCTAAGATGGTATCCAGATATTGTTCGAGCAGATGCTTGCGCACGGCTGTATCCTGCGTGTGTTTTAGCATGTACTCGACAAGTAGAATCTCGTTGGTTTGAGAAGCGACTTCGGCGCAGAAGAGAGAATAGTCGGAGGTTGTAAAAGGCTGGTTGGCATAACTATAGTAGGTGTGCATGGCATGTCCTAACTCATGGGCCAGCGTAGATACACTGTCATAAGTGCCTTCATAGTTTAGAAACACAAAGGGATGGGTGCCGTAGGTGCCCCAAGAATAGGCGCCGGACTGCTTGCCCTGATTTTCATAGACGTCAATCCAGCCAGAGGTGATACCTTGCGTCAACACTGTGTTGTATTCCGAGCCCAAGGGTTCTAAAGCGGCCTGTACGAGTTGACGGGCTTCTTCGTAGGTGTAATGCGGCTGGACTTTTTGCGTTACAGGCGCAGACGCATCATACAGGTGGAATTCATCAAGGCCCAAAGCTGCTTTCTTGAAGGCTGCGTAGCGGTGCAGGGGGGCTAGGTTCTGCTTGACCGTGGTGATGACATTGTCATAGACGGCAACGGGAATGTTGTCGTTATCTAAAGACGCTGCTAAGGTTGAAGGATATTTCCGCGTTGAGGCGAAAAAATGGCTGCTTTTGATATTGCCGTTCAAGGTAGAAGCAAGGGTATTGCGGTATTGTGCATAGGTTCGATAAAGAGATAGGTATGCATTTTGGCGCAACTGCCGGTCTGAAAAAGACATGTAAGCGCGGTATTTTCCTTCACTCAGAGGCAATGTGGTTCCCTGGCTGTCGGTGATGTCTGGGAAACGCAAATCCGCGTTGGTCAGCATGTCAAAGGTGTTTTCCGGCATTTGGCCCAATTCGGATGCCTTAGAAAGAAGAGCCTCTTCGGCTGGAGAAAGGATATGCTGACGCTGGCGTAAAAGATTTTGCAGATAGCGAGAATACTCTTTAAGTGCTGGCTCTTGCCGCAGGAAGGCAGGAATCGTTTCAGGGGAAAGCGCCAACAATTCCGGCTCGATAAAAGAAGCTGACGCCATGTAAAGGCTGCCCAAGGAGGAAGCCTTGTCTGTAAGCGCTTGATAGGCGGCGGTAGCTGTGTTTTCATCGCGGTGCATTTTGGCATAGCTGTACAGGCGGCCTAGTGTGATGCTCATCTCGTCCCGCTGCTTTAGACATTGCAGCAGCGTTTGCGGGGAAGCGCCAAGTTTTCCTTGGTATGTTGCGAGTTGAGGCAGCTGGCTTTTAAGTTTGTCATAGTCTTGCTGCCAGTGCGCGTCGCTGGCATAAATATCCTGCAAATGCCATTGGTATTGAGGAGCGATGTCTTGTCTAAAGGGAACCTTATCGGCAGCCAAAAGCGTAGTAGGAGCGGTTAAAAACAGGAGGGCCGCCAGAAAGGCGGTAAAACAATAGTTTGTCATCATACAATCTTCCTTTGCGTTGTAGTATAGAACTGACTTGTTTATATGTATAATACATTCTGGAAACGGTGGCAAAATCCTTTCGGTAAATATGTGGGGCGATAGAAGCAAGTTCCGTGCTTGTGATATGATACATATAGAAATAGCAACTTTTTGACAGCAGCGGAGAAAGGTGTAAGCATATGCGTAAGTTACTTACAGATATACAGTCGCAAAATCAATTGATTGTAAATACCGTATTGGTAGTTAGCATAACTAGTGTTATGTTTGTTTATCCTTTTGACAATTATTTTCGACTGACTTTTGGCGTAGTGACGATTTCTTTGTCTCTTTTATATTTTAGGCAACTGCCGGTTATACCTACGGCTATATTTAGCGCTTTAGGTATTTTCTTTACACGTATGGCCATTGATATCGGCATTTCTGACAGTGCTGTGTGGACGTCTATGCTGCACGCATTTCCGGCATTGGTCTACTATATCTGCTTTGGATGTCTGTTTTTCCTTTTGGATCTGCGTTCGAGCAGCAGCAATCCGCACGCGTTGGCTGGGAAATTAAGCTTGATTGACCTTGTGAGCAACATGCTGGAGTTGGCGATCCGTGATGACTTTTTTAGCGGGTCGGCAACTATGATGCCGGAGTTGGCCGCAGCTGCTGTGATTCGAGCTTTGTTGACGCTATATGGTTATTATTTGCTAAAACGGTACAGAGCCTTCGTTTTGGCGGAAGAGCATTTTGGTCGTTACAGTCAGTTGATTTTGATTTTTGCAGAACTGAAGACAGAATTATATTATCTTAAAAAATCTTCTAGAGATATTGAAGAAGTAATGGCGCGTAGCTATCGGCTGTATCAAGCGCTGGCACCGGAGCAAAAGACGGAGGAGGCCCGGGACTCTTTGCGCTTGGAAGCGCTGACCATTGCGAAGGATATTCATGAAATTAAACATGATTATTACCGGGTAGCTGGCGGCATGGATCAAATTATCAACGCTTCTCACCAAGAACAGGGTATGCCGATTCAAGAGATTTTTCGCATTATTGAGCAAAATACCAAGCGGTTTTTGGAGGAGAATCCACAACGACTTATCTTGCGGTTTCATTGCCAGGATGACTGGGTGACAAGCAAGCATTATAGTTTAGTTTCCATTTTGAACAACTTGATCATCAATGCCATTGAGGCGGCAAAATATGGCGGCATTGTAACGATCAGTGAACAAAGCAAGGATGAGAGCATCTTCTTTACGGTAGAAGACGATGGCTGCGGTATTGAGGAAGACGATCACGAAGTGATTTTTAAACCCGGCTACTCCACTAAATATTCGGAAACGACAGGAACTTTGTCTACCGGTTTGGGCCTAACGCATACTAAAGCGTTAGTGGAGTTGTTGGGCGGGGAAATTCGTATGGAATCTCTGCCTGGAACGTATACGACTTTTTATTTGAAGTTTAACCGGCGGAGTTTAGTGGAAGAATGAAAAAAACGCCGGTTTATTCGCGGAAACGCGTTAACCGGACGTTTTTTCTTAGGATCGATAAAATTAATGGCCGCTACTGGGCGGCGATAAAAGACAGGCCTTCAAGAAATTTCTTAATGTTAACTTTGCCATGATAAGCTGATTTTTTGTGGAGGTAGTCAATTTCAATGCGAATTTCCGGAAAATCAAACAAGGCGGAACTGTATTTCTGGAAGATTTCGTTATAATAATCGTCGGTGCCTAAACCGGCCGTATTGGTCATGGCTTTACCGACGGCGCGGCGGATGCGTTGTTTAATGGTATTGGAATCTTCGTTTTGTTCTTGGGCGACGGTCTTATATAATTCCAATAGTTGATAGCTGTCTTGTAAGGTGGTTTGTCGTTGAGCGGTAATGAGCTGTACGAAACGAATAAGTTCTTTGGTTCCTAGCTCTCCAATGATGCCTAATTCGGCAAAAATTTGGTGGAGCTTTTCTTTTTGCAGTCCTTGGTTGTGTTGGATCGGTTCTTGCGGGAAGTATTTTGAAGCGGTCTGGTTGAGGACCGACATCAGTTGCTTCAAATTTCGTTTTTCTTGGACCGTGTTGATGACTGACACCATTTCCAGGATGTTAACGGGCTTGTGGATGAAAAATTCGATGCCGTTGCTATAGGCTTCGGAAATAAGAGATTCTGTATTGATTTTGGAAATAATAATGATCGAAGTTTCCTGACCTGTGGAGCGTCTGACGTTTTTTAGAATTTGCATGCCGTCTTGTTGCGGAAGCAGAAAATCGACAAGTGCGATGTCTGGTCGCAGTTCCTTAATAAGCCGTTCGCCGTCTAAGCCATTGTCGCTTTCCTCGATGACAATACCTAAGGCGTGCTGTTTAATGACGTTTTTTAAAATCTTGCGGACCCCTTCGTCGTCTTCGACAATGACAAAACGAGTTTGCATCAACCATCATTTCCTTTCCGCAGTATGAAGAATGTAGTTAAAAAACGAAGCATTTCAAGGCTTCCCGCCGAAGATCGGTTTGGGATGCTGCTGAAATGCCTCGTTTCAAAAGCAAGCAGGCCAAGAAACCAAATCAGTCAAATGTAGCTGCATATCCTTCTTGCAGGGTTTCCTCTGGCAACTGATGCTCCCAATGAGCAATGACTAAGGCGGCGGCGCAGTTGCCGATCAGGTTGCAACCGGTGCGCGCCATATCTAAAATACGGTCTACTCCCATCAGAAGCGCCACTCCTTCCATAGGAAGACCTAAGGAAGCGGCTGTGCCGGCTACAACAATAAAGGAACCTCCAGGAACTGCGGCGATACCTTTGGTGGCCAGCATGAGGGTAAGCATAATCATGATTTCCTCAACTAAAGTATATTCAATATTATACAACTGGGCAATGAAAAATAAAGCTACTGCACTGTAAAGAGTACCGCCATCTAGGTTGAAGGTATAGCCTGTCGGCAGAACGAAGGTGGCTATGTTTTTAGGAATGCCGAAGCGTTCCAGATTGCGTAGCGCTACAGGCAGAGCGGCGTCGCTAGTGGTTGTTGTGAAAGCCAGCATGGCTGGTTCTTTAATACAGCGGAAGAAGTGCTTTAGATTAACGCGCGTAAAAAGGTAGACAAAAGTAAATAAAATGACTAGGAACAAGAACAAGGCACCGTAAAGGGTAAAGATAAGCTTGCTTAGAGGAATCAGCATGGTCAAGCCAAATTTGCCGACAGCATAGGCGCACATGGCAAAAACCCCTATAGGAGCCAAACGCATTACATAGTAAGTAAATTTGAACATGGTTTCTGCGATATCTGTCGCCAAAGTGACAACTCGTTGGCCTCGCTCGCCGATAGAGGCTACCGCTACGCCGAAGAAAGTAGAAAAAAAGACGATTTGCAGCATGTCGCCGCGAGCCATACCGTCAATGATGTTGGTAGGCACGATATTTAAGATGGTTTGCATCATATCAACGCTCTTAGAAGCCATTTGCTGGGCGTTGGAAGAATCGATAGCGCCGGACATAACGACGCCGGAACCAGGCTTGAAGAAATTGGCAAAACCTAGGCCGA
Organism: uncultured Anaeromusa sp.; assembly: GCF_963676855.1. Taxonomy (NCBI): domain Bacteria; kingdom Bacillati; phylum Bacillota; class Negativicutes; order Selenomonadales; family Sporomusaceae; genus Anaeromusa; species uncultured Anaeromusa sp. The sequence goes on along the minus strand of NZ_OY781460.1, from coordinate 3,333,137 downwards.
TAGCCAAAGCAATGGTGGTTGCCACTTCAAACCAAATTAACGTTTTTCCTCCCAAACGGCCCAGCTTTTTAAAATCTCCGGTACCAGCGATCCCCATGATGAGAGAGCTGAAAATCAAAGGAACAATAATCATTTTGACCATGCGGATGAATAGATCGCCGAGAACCTTAAGCGACACGCTGAAGGCAGGAAAAAAATGACCAAAAATAAAGCCTAAGATCATGCCCAGCATAATCTGCGTACCAAGACCGATACCTTTTTGTTTTTCAGCAAACGACATGAACAAGTCCTCCTTTTGATGCTGTATTTAATAATGCTTCTGGGAGTTGGGCGGAAGCTATTTCGGGTTTTCCTTGAAGCTGAGCTTGGCGAAGCAGGAGTAAGGCGCTTTGGGTATTGCCAGAGAAAACTAGCTTGTCATAACCCTGGCCTTGACGATTGACCAAATGTTGTTTTTGCAGCTCTATCTGCAATTGTTTGGCGGTTTCTTTGGCCGGATCAAGGAAATAGGCTGCAGGTAATGCTTTTTGCAGCAGGTCTTTCAAAAAAGGATAATGAGTGCAGGCTAAAATGACTACATCTACTCGCGCTGCTCGTAGAGGACGCACATACTCCTCAATGGCTTCTTCTGCCAAGGCACCGGTGCAGGCGCCGGCTTCTACTAGCGGTGCAAACCGCGGACAGGCAATCGGATAGACCTTGAGGGAAGGCGCAATATAGTGCAGGGCCTGCAGGTGTTTGCCGCTATGGATGGTGGCGGTAGTGCCCAGAACTGCGATGTTTCCTGTTTTGCTAAGGGCGGCGGCTTGGCTTGCGCCTTGACTCATGCCGAAAATTGGAAAAGAAAAATCATTTGGCAGAGAAGCTAGGTTTACGGTGATGGTATTGCAGGCAGCCACGGCGGCTTTGACTTGGTTTTGTTCTAGAAAATGCAATATTTCACGCGTGAAGTCTTGGATTTGCTCTACAGAACGGACGCCGTAAGGAGCGCGCTTGGTATCGCCGAAGTACAATAGATTTTCATGGGGCAGCAATTTGCGGATCTCTCGGTAGACGCTTAGCCCGCCTACGCCGGAATCGAAAATGCCGATAGGAGCTCTAGAATCCATGACACGTACCTCCTACGTTGGAAGTGAACACAGGAGTGTTCCTTGTTTTGATCATAGTGAGGTAGGTACAGTATGGTACAAAAAGGTAAAGGGAAGTGCCTGTGTATACTGGAAAAACAAACAGCATGTCGGCTGCGTAAAGAGCCAACATGCTGTTTGTTTACTTTTGACTTTCGCTTTTTATTTAAATGGGTTAACGGCGCAGCTTGTGGGTAATCCAGGCTCCGAAGGCTAAACCCAGCGGGTAGAGCATAAACCAACTTGAGAACAAGAATACAAGACCGGATAAGGCGGCACTGAGCAGGGCGAGAACTTTCCCGGTTCGGCTGGGAAGAACTCGGTAGGACGCGACCATACCCAGTGTATAAACGGCTAGGAAATTAGCACAAGGAAATTGAATTAGGGTTTGTAGCTGCAGTTCCAGAAGATAGCTGGCGCAAAGAACGAAGGCTAAAATGGGAAGAAACGACAATAAGGCGTAATGCGGTGTCTGAAAGAGGGGATGAAGGCGGGAAAAAACAGGCGGCAAGGCGCCGTCGCGCGCTTGGGCGTAAACCAGCCTGGAGAAACCGGCGATGAACGTATGGACAGGACAGTAGCAGGCGACTAGACCCAGAAAAGAAACCAGCAGGCTCGCTTGTTCGCCCCAACCGTAAGCTACCAACGTAATCATGGCGGTAAGCGGCGTAGCGGATTGATAAGCCAACGTGCCAATGGTGACGAAGGCAATGAGTAAATATAAAACATTAATGACCAAAGCGGCAAGTCCCAGGCTTAAAGGAATGTCTTTGAGAGGGCGGCGGAATTCTTCCGCCAAATGGCCGATCATTTCCCAGCCGATGAAGGCGAAAAAGAGCAAGGACATTGTTTGCCCTACAGGCAGCCAGCCGTGCGGCAAGAAGGGAGAGAAGGCTGCAGTATGGACTTGAGGCAGGGCGGCTGTGATAGCTAAAAAAAGAATGCCGAGAATGGAGGAGACGACTAGAACTTGTACTCGTCCGGACAGATCAATGCCACGGTAGTTTAGAGCTACCGCTATGAGTAGCATGAACGCCGCCAAACTGTAAATGGCTGCAGAGGACCAGCCCAGCACAGCGCCCAGGTAATGTGCGCCGATTAAGGCGGTGACAGGCATGCCAAAGGGCATAGCCCCCAAAATCCACAAGCCGACGATACGACTGGTTTTTTCGCCTAGGCCTTGGCGGACGTAGGTGGCTATGCCGCCGGAGTCTGGATATCGTGAAGACATCATGCTGATGACGGCAACCATGGGTAAAGAAAGCAGGCCCATGAAGATCCAACTGAGTAAAGACGCTGGTCCGGCCATGGCTGCGGCAAGGGAAGGGAGTACTAAAATTCCAGCCCCCAAGACTGCTCCCGTAGTTAAGGCGGTTCCTTGCAGCCAAGTAATGCTTTTTTTGAGTTGAACGGATTCTTTCATCGCGGTGTTGTTTCTCCTCTGTAAATTTAGTAAAAGCTTAAAAAAATCGTATCATGAAAAAAGAGATTTGATAAGACGATAATATAGTGTAAAATAATCGAAAAAACCGATGGGTGTGGTGGAATGCAGAGTAAGTATTTGGAAACCTTCTTAGCAGTGGCGCAAACTTTGAATTTTGGGCAGGCGGCGCGGGCGTTAAACTATTCTCAGTCTACTGTTTCCGAGCATGTCCGTCTGGTGGAAAAAGAGTTGGGCGTACAGCTATTTGAGCGTTTGGGACGGAAAATATTTTTGACGTCTCAAGGAGAACGGCTGGTGAAACTGGGGGCCAAAATGCTGCAGGCAGAAGACGAAGTACGTCAAGCTTTTTGTAACAAGGGAATGCTAGAAGGAATGATTCGCCTTGGCGCATCGGAGTCTTTATGCGCTTTTTGGCTGCCGCCGTTATTAAAGGAATATAGGGCGCTGTATCCGCAGGTGCAGTTATATTTGAAAGTAGGACATTGCAGCGATTTTGGACAATGGTTGCAGCAAAATCTGGTCGATGTGGCTTTTGGCTTTCAAGATGAAGCCGGTCAGCCGCAGTTGAGACAAGAAACCTTGTTTCAAGGGAAAACGGTGTTAGTAGCGGAGCCGCAGCATCCTTTGGCGAAGTTGCAAACAGTGGAGACGCAGCAATTGGCAGGGCAAACCTTTATTTTTTCCGAAGGGCACAGCGGCTATCCGGCGGAGATGAAAGAACTGTTGGCGCAAGCCAAGGCGCCTGTAGCGATGTGCTGGGAATTTGAAAGCTTGGAAGCCATTAAACAGTGTGTAAAGAATGGCTTGGGACTGTCGCTGCTGCCGGAAATTGTCGTGGCGGAGGAACTGGAGCGAGGAACGTTGGTGCGGCTGCCCTGGGATAGCAGCCGCATTTCGGTAGTGGCACAAATGGTGTTGCATCGAGAAAAATGGCTGTCGCCTCCTTTGGCGGCTTTAGAAAAACTGGTAAAAGGCTCTTTGCAATCTTTAGCGTAAAGGAGCTAGCGTGGCGCAAGAAAGCGAAGCGGAGCATTGGTGTACAAAAAAGCGCCTCTTGATGAAGAGGCGCTTTGCTATTTGGGTTAAGAGGCGTGAAAAGATTTTTAGGTGGCGGGTTCGGGTTTGAGTGTTACAAAAAGCTGTTTGCGCAGTTGGCAACGATTCCAATTATCGCTGAACCCATTGTCATAGACTACCCGCACATCCCAAAACGCAGCAGGTTCATTGCGGTGAAACGGAAGAGTCGCCTGATCGGTGATTCCCAATATAGTTTGTTCAAGCAAGTTGTCTTGCCAATCGTTCGTATTGGAGGGAGCTATGTATAATGCGCAAATAGTATGGCCTGTATTGTTGATAATAATGAATTCTTGAGGGCTGGCTATGGCGTTTCCTGGATTATAGAGGATTGCAACAAGAGACAGGACCCAGATGAAAAGAATATGTTTCATGAAAGAACCTCCTTGCCTAAAACGCTATAAATATAGCATACCATGTTTTAACTTCGAAGGATAGAAAGGAAATAGAAAGTTGCTAATTTCAAGAGAGTTCAAAAAAATATCGTTAGAAAAACAAAAAAATATGTGAAAAGTTTTACAAAGCGTACGATATTATAAATAAGGAGCTTTATAAGTTATGTGAAGCAAAAAAATATAGGAGTTGAGGCTGGTGAAAATTGATTCCAGTACGGTAGAGTTTAGCAGCAACCATTTTCTGGGAACCAAAGAGAGAGAAAACCTATATGCTTCCAGCACTGCTGCAGCGACCATCTTGGAGCAGGAGAGCAGCCATACGGAAATTCAAACCGACCAGGCTTACGAGGTGCAATTGAGCGGCGAAGCCCGGCTGGCAGTTGCAGAGGCTGGCAACGGTTCGGTTACGGTGAACAGAGGCGTTGATTTTTCTAAGCTTTCCCAAGAAGAGCGGGACAAGCTGAAAAATGTAACAGACTTTATGGGGGCGGACAAAGGTATAGCTTCTGAAGAAATTTCGGCTGCAAGTCATACCAAGATTGTAGTGGATCAAAGCAGCAGCAGCGCGGTTATAGGATCGCCGCCACAAGGCGGCAACTGGCGGCAAGTCGGTGTCATTACGGAAGAGGCGCAACAGATGACAGTCGGTCAAGGCGCGGTTGTTGTGGGACATAGTCAAGGGGGCGATGCGTCGACGCTGCAAGTACATGCTCAGTTGCAAGGAACCAGTACGGCAGTAGGGGAGTCAACGGTATTTGTGGCGACAACCAATGCCAATGGTGCGGCAACGGGGCTTCGAATCGGAGCGGTGGAGACGAGGACGAATACTCGGAGTGAAGCGGAATATACAGCATGGTCAGCACAGGGGCGAGTGACTACGGAAGACGGTAGGACGCTGCAACTCGATCAGACTTCGTTGATGCTGCGTACAGCGGAAATGGTTCAGACTCAAAGTACGGCCACACTGGAAGATCCATTGGTAATTCAGTATGGCAAAGGTTCTGCAGCAATCGGGCTTACAGAAGAAAAATACGCCTTCGATTTGGATGCGGACGGCCAAAAGGACAGCATGTCCTTTGTTAAACCTGGCGCCGGTTTTTTGGCGTTGGACCAAAATGGAGACGGTAAAATCAACGACGGTAGTGAGCTTTTTGGCGCTAAAAGCGGAGACGCTTTTGGAGATTTAGCAAAATTTGATGCGGACGGTAATGGCTGGATTGATGAAAATGACGATGTTTATGGCAAACTGCGTATTTGGGCCAAAGATGATCAAGGGAAGGATCAACTGCTGTCTCTAAAGGATGCAGATGTAGGCGCTATTTATTTGGGCAGTGTAGCTACGGAATTTTCCATAAAAGATAACCACAATGAGCTGCAGGGCCAGGTAAGGCAGAGTGGCTTGTTCTTACGGGATTCAGGCGAAGTGGGAACTGTGCAACGGCTTGACTTAGCCACCAGCGAGGTGAAGGCTCAAGAGTCTTTGCCTTCTGCGATAAGTCAAGATGGCGTTTATACAAGCAAGCAGTCGCGCGTGAATTATGAAGGGGAAACAGCACGCGTTAACGTGCAGCAAACTGAGAATGGCCTTGCTATTACGAACAATAACGCACCTCGCGTTATTTCTACGCCGTTTCAATCCTTGGCGGGCGTCAAACTGGAAGTTGAAAAAGCGCCTGTCAGCAGCTCGTTTGCAGCAGTAAGCAGGCCTGTGGGGGTTGACGTAGAAGAAACGGTGGTTGCGCCGGTGACACCGCTTGTCAAGGAGCAGGCGGAAGTTTCTGAAACAGCCAAGTCTAAAGATGCGACCAAGATCTATGTAGTATCTTCCGAGCAAGAAGATAGGAAAAGCTTGTCCGTATGGTTGGAGGGCAAAGAAGTTGCGCGCATATCCCCGTTGTTGGATCTTTTGAAGCAATTTATGCAGAAGGAAGAACAAATTCAGTCCAAAGAAAAAGCAGACGCTTCTGGCGGTAAAATAGCTCAGGTAGGAAAACGCTACTATCTCTCTGGACGGCACTTGCAGGTGGAATGGGAGCAACAGGCTATATCTCGATTGGATTACAAATTTTAACTAAGCATGTCACAAAGAACCAGTGTTTTTAATTAAACACTGGTTCTTTTATTAATAGTAGTGAATAAAATTTCTTTTCTGTGTATTCAGGCAGGAGATTTACTGTAAATCAAGAAGTCAAAAGATAACCTAAAAAAGTCAGCAAAGTGTAATGAAATTTGTTTTGTCGCAGTGTATGAAGAAAAGGAAGGCAGAAAGCAGCATGCGTTTACAGGAAAAAAGTAAAAAACGAATTACTGTATTGGGGGTGCCTACTTGGTTGGGGCAGGAGATGTTTGGAACACAATTGGGTCCGGACGCTATGCGAGCTGCTGGATTGCTACGGATGCTGCGCTCCACAGGGCTGAATGTTGTTGATGCCGGAAATTTAAACCTCAAAAACCAAGCCATCAGTTCCTGTGCTACAGGCAGTGTGTGTAATCTCCGGGCGGTTCGCGATAGTTTAGAGTTGGTAGCTATCAAGGTCTCAGAAATTGTCTGCAGTGGACGCATCCCGTTGGTTTTGGGAGGAGATCACAGTGTGGCTATTGGCTCTATTGCAGGTATTGCTAGACACTATCGTTCTTTGGGGCTGCTTTGGTATGATGCGCATGGAGACAGCAATACGCCAGAATCATCACCAAGCGGCTATATACAAGGTATGCCGGTGGCGGCTAGTTTGGGCGTAGGTCATCCTGAACTTGTTGCCGTAGGCGGGTATAAGCATAAAATTCGTCCGGAGCATGTGGTGTTGGTTGGAGTACGGGACTTGGATGTAGGGGAAAGAAAGTTTTTGCAAGAAAAGAATATAAAAATCTATACTTCCGAAGATATGTATCGTAGAGGCAGCGCGGCGGTTATGGAGGAAGCGGTATCCTACCTGACGTCTCGCTGTGATGGTATTCATTTAAGCTGCGATTTAGACGTTCTTGACCCAAAGGAAGCCAGCGGCGTGGGCACGCCGGTGGCGGGCGGTGTGCCTTTGGCTCAACATTTGGAAGCGATGCGTTGTTTGGCGTCTCATAAAGTAGTTACTTCAGCGGAGTTTGTGGAGCTCAATCCACTGCTGGATAAAGACGGTAAGACCATTGATGCGGCTGTTGCTATGATTCGCGCTTTTCTAGGAGAACACGCATTAGAAACTTGTCAGGCGTGAAAGACGGCTAACCTTAAGATAGAAAACCCTGCTTCCTTTCTAATTAAGAAGGAAGCAGGGTTTTATTGTTTAGCCACGAAAATGTATCAAAGAAACGGTATCTTGTTAAGGAGGAATGGGATTGCGAAAAACAGGTTTAGTGTTGCTGTTGGTGTGCTGCAGTTGGTATTTTAGCACTCTTACAGCGGCAGAGGCGAAGGCGCAGCAGACAGCGGACGAGTATATTGCAGCGTTGCAACTAGTTGGACATGTGGAAGGCGGCTATTTTAAAGAACTCTATAAAAATCAGCGTAAAGTGGGAACGTCGGTGCTGCCGGATGCCTATAGTGGCGAACGTCCGCTGGCATCTACGATTTACTATCTGCTGAAGTCCGGCGGCGTATCGCAGTTTCATCAGCTTTTGTCCGATGAAATTTGGTTTTATCATGATGGTTCGCCGTTGGTGTTGCACATGATTACTCCGGCAGGGGAATTAACTAGTGTGCGTTTGGGACTGGATGTGGCGAACGGAGAAAAACCGCAGGTTTTGGTACCGGCGCAGACGATTTTTGGGGCGGAGGTCGCGGAAAAAGGCTCCTTCGGCTTGGTAAGTTGTATGGTGTCGCCGGGCTTTGATTATCGGGATTTTCGCCTTTGTTCTTATGAAGAACTAATGCGGCAATATCCAGCCTATGCGGGCGTTATTGAACGTTTGAATGGGAAACGACAGTAACTTATAAAACGATTTTGTGAGGAGGATGGAGAATGGCTAGAGAAATGCGGAGAAAAGACCGGCAGTTGGGAGAGACAGATATAAAGGGGATTTTGCACAAGGCCGCCTATGGCGTATTGTCGCTGGTGGATGAAACCAATCAGGCCTATGCGGTGCCTCTGAGTTTTGTTTATTTTCGGGACGCTCTCTATTTCCACAGCGCCACAGAAGGGTTGAAACTTGACTTGATACGCCAAAATTGTCATGTTGCCTTTTGCGTGGTAGGAGAGACTACGGTGCTTCCGGAAGACTTTACGACTAATTATGAAAGCGTCATTGCTTTGGGGAAGGCTGTAGAAGTGACATCCGAGGAGAAGGAAGCCGCCTTAGAAGCGTTTGTTGAAAAATATTCAAGTGACTTTAAGGAAAAAGGACTAACTTACATCAAAAAATCCGGCCCTGCGACAACAGTGGTTAAACTTTGTATTGAACAGTGCACTGGTAAAGCGAGACGGTGAGAGAACAGACGTAAAGGCTGTTGTGTTATGAAATCCGGTCAGGGAGAAGGCATGGGGTGGCGGGCGAAATATTCGATGATTTCCCGACGACGAATAATGCCGCAAAAGACATCGTTATCATCGACGACAGGAATGAAATTTTGCATAATTGCTAGGGAAAGCAGATTTTCCATTTCTTCGTTGATATGAATGGGGGTATTCACCATACGACGGGGGATGTCTTTTAGCCATATGTGTCCCGTGTCGGCAAAAGTAAGGGATGGCGTGTTTTTCATCTTCCAAAGTAAATCGCCTTCGGTGAGAGTGCCAGCGTATTTACCGTCGTCATCCACCAGAGGAATGGCTGTGTAGTGATGAAATTCCATTTTTTCCAGTGCTTGGCGCATTGTGCTGTGAAAGGGTAAATAAACAGTGTCTTTTTTAGCAATAAGAAAAAAAGCGATATTCATGGCGCGTCACCTCAATAGTAGTAAAGAACCGCTGTTTACGAAGCAGCGGTTCTTTGTTTCTTCCTTTTGATTATAGAACTTTTTTCGTTGGAACAGGTATAAAAAAATAATAAAAATTATACTCACTATTCCGGGGATTGGTAACGATCTTGGAATACCGCGGGATTGAGATGGTGGTGGAGACGTTTGCGCAAAGCTGCAATTACAAATACTGCAGGAATGATTCGTTTCCAGTTCGTATCACCCATATCTAAGCCAAGCCAGAAAAACGAAGCGGTCCAGCCGAGGGGCCCAAAAAGCGCGGCAATCGCTCGTTCTAGAAGAGAACCGGCCATAGGAAGATCCGGGAAGCCAAAGCGTCGGGCTAAAACTAAAATCAGTTCGCTGGCGACTACATATTGGGGGAGTCCTGCCATTCGCCCGGCTAGTAGTGCCGCCAGTAAGGCAGGGCCGCGCAGAGCTTTGAAACGGCTGACTACGCAAGAAGGACATTTGCCGGCAATGAGGTATTTTTGTACTTCTGAGTCCACCGAATCTTCAATAGCATGCCAGGCGTGGATGCCGCTTTCTTTAATAATCTGGGCTTTGAGACGACTTAATACTTCGAGTACGATAAATTCTTCTATTTGCGCTATTGTAGCTGTCTGCAGAGGAACTTTCTCGGTCAAATTCAATACTACTGCGGTTTTACGCACGATCTCTTCATAATTCGGTTCATAGTTATTGCGAAAGAGGTTAAGGGCAGTATTTCCATAAGCGTGGCGAATTTCACGGTTAAGAATCTCTCGCTTTTCCTGTTTGGAAGCCTGGTTAATATTGGTGAGCTCGAAGATGCTGCCCAGAGTTTCCCAATCATCCCAGGTTAAGTTTGGATTGCATAAAATAATGTCAAGCTGATCTCCCTTAGCCATAAAGTCCCTCCTTTTTCCGTGCTGGCAGCTTCTTGTAAAAGCGGTGTTCTTTATAGAATGGGATTTGCAACATAGTTTATACATGAAGCTGGCAAATTCCTTCTTTTGGTAGAAATTGGTTGGGGATAATTTGCAAGTAATTCGAGCTCAACTGGCAAACAGTTGTAATGAAGTAAAGGGAAAAGAAAACAAATGTCGAAATTTTACTTCGAAAAATAAAAAGGCTCTTGTCAAATAGAAAACATAGTGATAATATAGTTAATGTCAACGGATAATTATTATTTAAAATACAAGGAGGAACTAAAAATGAAAAAATTTGTTTGCACCATCTGTGGGTATGTTCACGAGGGAGATTCGGCTCCGGATATTTGTCCGACCTGTAAAGCGCCGGCGGCTAAATTTATCGAGAAGGTAGAAGGCGCTATGAACTGGGCTGACGAGCATCGTATTGGCGTAGCTGCTGGAGTAGATCCGGAAATTATCGAAGGCCTGAAAATGAATTTTGCAGGCGAATGCACCGAAGTGGGCATGTACTTAGCTATGAGCCGTCAGGCGGATCGGGAAGGCTTCCCGGAAGTGGCCGAAGCCTATAAGCGGATTGCTTTTGAAGAAGCAGAGCATGCTGCTAAATTTGCGGAACTGTTGGGCGAAGTGGTTTTCCCGTCGACGAAGAAAAACCTGGAGCTTCGTGTGGAAGCGGAATACGGCGCTTGCGAAGGCAAACTTGGTATCGCTAAAAAAGCCAAAGCTCTTGGCTTGGATGCCATTCATGATACGGTTCATGAAATGTGTAAAGATGAAGCCCGCCATGGGGCGGCCTTCAAAGGGTTGTTGGAGCGCTATTTCAGCAAGTAAGCTCTTAGGAAGATAAGAAAAAAGCGTCTGACTTTTTATAAGTCAGACGCTTTTTTTAATATGGCGGATATTTTCTGGATCAAAATGATATCTCTCTGTTTTCCCCTGGCTTTTCTTTGCTTGCTCTGTGTTCGTTCGCCTGTTAAGCAGCTTGGTTCTTCTCTTGATTGCGAGGATGCAGCAGGCTTTTGCGGTAGCCATAAGCGAAATAAGCGACAAGACCAATGGCGCTCCAAATGCCGTAGCGGAACCAGGTATCGCCAGGTAGGCTGTACATCAAATAACCGCAGGAGATAATGGCGCCCAGAGAAACAAAGGTGACCGCCGGGCAGCGGAAAGGCCGGTGAATATCGGGCTTTGTGCGGCGCAGGACCAAGACGCCTACGGCGGTAATGACAAAGGCGAATAAGGTGCCGATATTAGTCAATTCAGCAATGACGCTGATGGGTGTCAAGCCGGATACAATGGCGACGACGACACCGGATAGGATGGTAATAATATGAGGTGTTTGGTATTTGGGATGGATTTTGCAAATGCCTGCAGGCAGCATGCCGTCCCGGGACATTGCGTAAAATACGCGGGTCTGTCCATACATAATGACTAAGAGTACTGTTGTGATACCGGCAATCGCGCCGGTGCCTACTAAAGCGGAGCCCATGTTGTAGCCGATGGAGCGGAGGGCGAAAGCAACAGGTTCGCCGGTATTGAGTTCAGTGTAGGGTACAACGCCAGTTAAAACGGCTGCTACGGCTACATATAAAATGGCGCAAACAATTAAGGAACCGATAATCCCAATCGGCAAGTCGCGGTTGGGGTTTTTACATTCTTCCGCAGCAGTAGACACAATGTCAAAGCCGATGTAGGCCAAAAAGATAGTAGCCGCACCGGTAACAACGCCGGAGATGCCAAAGGGCATGAAGGGCGTCCAGTTGGCGGGGTCGACTTTAGGTCCGGCCAGAAAGAGGAAGATAAATACCGCAATCAGCTTGACTGCAACTAAAATGCGATTGAGGGTGGTACTTTCTTTTGTGCCGCGCACAAGTAAAAGACTCAAAAAAAGTGAGATGATCACCGCCGGCAGATTAATGATACCACCGTCGGCAGGGACTGCGGTCAAGGCTTGCGGGACTGCGAAGCCGGCTGATTTAAACAAGCCGGTGGCATATGCCGACCAGCCGGCCGCTACCGCGCTCGCACCCAACGAGTATTCTAAAATCAGACTCCAGCCAACCATCCAGGCGATGATTTCTCCTAAAGCTGCATAAGAGTACGTATATGAGCTGCCGGAAATGGGAACCATGGAAGCCAGCTCCGCATAGGCTAAGGCGGCGAAAGCGCAAGCAATGGCTGAAAGGACCAAGGAAACGACAATGGCGGGACCGGCATAGTTGGCGGCCACAACCCCGGTGAATACAAAAATGCCGGTGCCCATGATAACGCCGACACCCAGCAAAATGAGATCAAAGGCTCCTAATGTTTTCTTCAGCTTTTTTTCTTTGGCGCCTTTTTGAAAGGCTTCAATGCTTTTTGTACGAAAAATATCCATATGAATCCCCTTTGCGTTCTTTTGAGAGTGACTGTGTACTAGTAAATAAAACATTGCGATCAGAAAGTACTCTTTTGGGACACAGACAAGTTACAATGTAACATTAGGGCGTGAGAAAGTAAAGAGAGAAAGTGCGCATTTGAGGTAAAGAATTTTAGAAAATGATTGTTTTCCTTACATGCTGACTGCTTGTTTGTAAAGAGGAGAAAGATGTGTTTTACGAAAGGAGGTTTTTGCTGGTGCTTAGGTGTAGTAGGTTGGGAAAATGGTTATGGTAAACTAAAAAAAGAAAAGTCATGGGACGAATTTCGTGGTAATACTAAAAACTATGCTTTTAAACTATGGGAAAGTGATAAAAACAGGAAAAAGGTCATGTGGAAATTAGTATAAAAATCTTGTAAAGTACAGAATGATAAGTTTTATTTAGTATCATATACATAAAATTGCCACAATAAACTTCATATAGGCAAACTTGTTGAAAAGCAAGGACGCAAAGCTATGGGCCTAAGGACAGTGACAGTTGTTTATGGTCGCCAAGTTGCCGACTCAAGGTTGAGGTTGTATTTTGTGCCGGCAAAGAGTCCGGCACTTTTTTTGTAAGTGAGCAAAACAATGCAGAGTAGAAAAGGAGGAACATGTGGATATTTTTGCTTTACTATCAATCATGTCGTTTATTACAATTGGTTTAAGCGGATTTGCTGGTTGGCATGTATATAACATAGAACGGAATCAGCCGATTAATCGCTTGTTTTTCGTTTTGTTTCAAAGCATCACGCTATGGTCAGTCGGGTTGCTGTACATATATCAAATGCAAGACATAGAAAGCTACTGGTTGGCAGATAAGCTTTCTTCGCTTGGGTGGATTCCGTTTGTAGCGGTATTTCTTCATATTAATCTGCTTCTTACGGAACACGAATCTTTTGTTAATACAAAATGGAAAATATCTTTGTTGTATTTGCCGGCGGCTGTATTGATTGCCTGGGAAGGGCTTTTCTTGGGCGTTGGAGTTGGCCGCGCCGAAGTAGACGCATTCTATCTGGCTTTTAACATTTTTTATGTTTTATATGGGCTGTTGGTATCAATTGTTTTGGCTAAATGGGGGTGGCAAAACAAATCCAAACGGAAACGCATTCAAGCTGTAGTTGCTTTTTTTCTCAATGCTTGCGCGGTAGGTACAGCGTACTATCTTGAAACGTATTATCCAGTTATTATTGAAGGAGAAGGCAGGGCGGACCCGCTGCATCTTTTTGTGTTCTTTTATTTTCTTGGTTTTTGGTACGTATATCATAGGTATAAGCTGTTTAGTGTGCCAGCCTTGCTTAGCTCCCATATGTTGCTGGAGCATGTCACTGGAATTATTGCGGTGACTGATTTGAAATTTAAAATTTTGCAGGTTAATTCCGGTTTTATAGTGGCAACAGGTTGTACTGAAGAAGAAGCTATCGACAGCTTGCTGCCGCAGTTCGTGTCTGGGATGGTAAAAGAAGACGGGCAGTTGACTGCGGCACTGGAATCGGTGGTGGAATTGCAGCTGCAAGCAAAGCAAGGGGAGAGTCTGCCGATAGAAGTTCGTATTTCTACGGTTCTTGATCAGGTAGGAGAACCGGCTGGCTTTGTTTTTGTAGGGCGAGATCTTCGGCTGCAAGCCCAGTTGCGCCAAGAAATACAAAAACGCAAGCGCAAAGAAGAAGAACTGCAGTATAATCGCTTTCATGATTTGCTGACTGGATTGTATAATCGCGCGTTTTTTGAAGCGGAAATGCAGCGGGTACAACGTTCTCCTATTTATCCGATTGCAGCGTTGAGTGCAGATATTGACGGGTTGAAATTTGTCAATGATACGATGGGACTCAAAGCCGGGGATGAGGCCATTCTTGCCGCTGCTAAAATTATGAGTAATATTGCCGTAGGCAAGGGACTTGTTGCGCGCACCGGCGGAGACGAGTTTGCGGCTATTTTATTGCAAACTGATAACGATTGTATTAAAAACATTGAAGAGCAGGTGCGGGTGGAAGTAGAAGCGTATAATCGACGTCATTCCGGCGTACCTTTGAGTTTATCCGTAGGCATTGCCTTAAGTCGCAAGCCGGAAGAAACGCTGGACGACTTGTTTAAAATAGCTGATAAAAAATTGTATCGTCTCAAACTGACGCAAGGGCAAAGCGCAAAAAGCAAAATGGTGCAGGCTGTGATGCATACGTTGGGGGCTCGCGACATTGAAACCGAAGATCATGCAGAGAGGTTGAAGGAACTGGCGGTGAAACTGGGTGAGCGGGTTGGCATGACGCAGTATGAGTTGGCGATGGTCAGCCTTTTAGCGCAGTTTCATGATTTGGGAAAAGTAGGCATTCCGGACCGCATTTTGCTGAAGCCAAGTTCTCTGACAGAAGAGGAATGGCAGGAAATGAAGCTGCATCCGGAAATCGGTCATAAAATTGCCCAATCCATTCCCGAGCTTGTGGGCGTTGCCAATTTAATTCTCCAGCATCATGAGAGATGGGACGGACAGGGGTATCCCCACGGTATGGAAGGAAGCGCCATCCCGCTTCCTTGCCGGATTATTTCTATTGTCGACACCTTTGACGCAATTACAAATGATCGCCCTTATCGACAGGCGTTGTCGGGTGTAGAAGCCATAGATGAAATTGTTCGTTGTTCCGGCTCACAGTTTGATCCGGTATTGGTCGATACTTTTGTGGAAATGATGCAAGAAATATCGTAAAAAGCAGGCAAACGGCGCTCCGATGACGAAAAGAAATGCAAATGAAGAAACTGTAATTTCGTTATTTCTAGGAGGCAGGCTTGTGCGTACATACACGATTTATCAGGTAGATGCCTTTACGACGGAATCCTTTAAAGGGAATCCCGCCGGAGTCGTTACGAATGCGGACGGTTTGAATGAAAAAGAGATGTTGTCGATTGCTAGGGAGCTTAATAATTCAGAAACCGCTTTTTTGTTTTCGCCAGATGCACCGGATCATGAGGTGCGCATTCGCTATTTCACGCCGTTGACAGAAGTGCCTGTTTGCGGCCATGCGACCATTGCTTCTCATTATGTGCGCGCAGTAGAGGGGCAAATGGATTCCACCATCAGCATGCACAAAATTGGCGTGGGAACCTTGCCTGTAGAAATTGTGCGGTATAAGGACAATTATTCCATTATTATGACTCAAGGCGCCATTTCGTTTGAACGACAACTTACCGATACGCAGCGGCAGCGGCTGTTGGCGGCGTTGGGATTGGCTGAGGCGGATATGGACGAACGGTGTCCGGTAGAAGTGGTGTCTACTGGACATTCCAAAGTTATGGTTGGGATTAGGCAACGAAGCAAGCTGGACGTTCTAAGCCCGGATTTGGCGGGGTTAAAAGAGCTGAGCGCTGAAATCTCCTGTAACGGCTATTTTGTCTTTACTCTTGATTCGCAGGTAGCGGGCGTATTGTCACATGGGCGTATGTTTGCACCGGCCATTGGTATTGCGGAAGATCCGGTGACAGGCAATGCCAATGGCCCTCTGGGGGCGTATCTTGTGAAACATAAACTAGTCGCCTATGAGGGGAACCAATTCTGCTTCAAGGGAGAACAGGGCAGCGCCATTGGACGAAGTGGCATTGTCGACGTCTATGTAAAAGTGGCAGAGGGAGAGCCTGTGCAGGTTCGCATCGGCGGGGAAGCGGTTATCGTCTTTAAAACGGAAATTACGCTGTAACCGCGCGTCAATTATAAACCATGCTAGAGGCGGTTGCAGGCGACATGTGTGTTAACGTCGAATCCAACGTTTGCGATGAGGAGGCGGGGCGAATGAGCAAGCAAAACGCAGACGGCGTAAAAGAAATTTACTTAGCTGGTGGTTGCTTTTGGGGTACGGAAAAGTACTTGTCATTGGTTAAGGGCGTTGTAGAAACAGAAGTTGGCTATGCTAACGGACCGAAGGAACGGCCAAGTTATGAGGAAGTATGCAGCGGCAGCGGCCATGCCGAAACCGTTCGAGTTGTTTATCGGGCGGATGAGATATCTTTGAAAAGAATTTTAGAGCTTTTTTACGAAGTGATTGATCCTGTTTCGCTTAATCGTCAGGGCTTTGACGTAGGAGTGCAGTACCGAAGTGGTATTTACTATGTGCAGGAAGAAGACAGCGATATTATTATGCACTCTTTACAAACATTGCAGCGGCAGTATGAGCAGCCACTTGCCATTGAGATGGCGGTACTGCAAAATTTCTACCCAGCGGAAGAATACCATCAGAAGTATTTAGATAAGAATCCTCAAGGGTATTGCCACATTGGGGAGAAAGAATTTCAAAAGGTGAGAAGTACACTGAATGCAAAAGGAAATTTACCCTGAGCAATATTTTATTAACAGGATGAAATATTTTCTTGCATAGTCTGCATCAGACTGCTATACTGGGGACTAACATAATAACTTAGTAGCAATGAAGCTTCGAATCGTTGATTCGGAGCTTTTCTGTGTGTTTGGCGATGGAGCCTGCGCTAGTGTGCGCGGGCTCTGTTTTTTTATAAAATAGAGTTCAATAATTTGGCGGCCGCCTGATTATAAAGTTTCAAATTGCAATTTACAAAGAAAGAAGGATGAAAGATGAAAAAATACGGAAAAATCATAGGAATCCTATTAATGATGGTGCTGGCCTTGGGCGCGCTCGCTGGCTGCGGTTCCGATAAATCGGCAGCGCAAAAAAGCCGTATTGATGAAATTAAGCAAAAAGGAAAATTGGTGCTGGCTACAGGGAACTATCGGCCATTTGAATATCATGATGAAAAAACAAATAAGATTATTGGGTATGATATTGATGTGGCGGAAGCCGTTGCTAAAAAAATTGGCGTGCCCTTGGAAGTGCAGGAAATGCAGTTTACTAGCTTGATTCCGACGATACAGAATGGCCAAGCCGATTTGGTTATTGCGGCAATGTACATTACTGACCAACGACGCGAAGTAGTTGATTTTGCCGATCCCTATATGGATACCGGCATGGTGCTGGTTACAATGAAAAACAAGACGACCATTACTAGCGTCAATGATTTGGCGGGCAAGGTAGTGGGCGTTAAAGCCGGGGCTACTAGCGAAAAAGTGGCGCAGGATATTAAGGCAAAAGGCATTGATTTTGAAATCAAGAGCTATAAGGAAACCGTCGACTATCTTTTGGATATGGAAAATGGACGTTTGGACGCGTCGATCAATGACTTGTTGAATCAATTAGAATACAACAAATCGCATCCAGATGTACGTATTGTTGGTGAACCCTTCACCAAGGCTTCGTTGGGCATTGCGGTAAAAAAAGGTGATAAAGAATTGACGGATTTAGTCAATTCGGTACTGAAAGATATGAAACAAACCGGCGAGGCGGACAAACTCTATAAAAAATGGCTGACTGGCGAGAAATGATCACAAAAGCGAAGGGGATATAGGTTATGAACTTAGATTACTCGATTGTGTTAAGCAAGCTTCCCATTTTGCTCCAAGGTTGTCTGGTTACATTGCAAATTTCCCTGATTTCGCTCTTGTTAGGTATGGGGCTCGGCATAGCGGGAGCGTTGTGCCGGGTTTCCTCCAATCGTTATTTAAATGCGATTTCCTCCTTTTATGTTTGGGTGATTCGAGGGACGCCGCTATTGGTGCAGCTCTTTATTCTGTACTTTGGACTGCCTCAATTGGGGCTGAAGATGGATAGTATGACTGCTGGTATCGTTGGTTTAGCTATCAATACAGGTGCCTATGTAACCGAAATTTTTCGAGCTGGCATTCAAGCGGTTGACAAAGGCCAGCTT
Organism: uncultured Anaeromusa sp.; assembly: GCF_963676855.1. Classification (NCBI taxonomy): domain Bacteria; kingdom Bacillati; phylum Bacillota; class Negativicutes; order Selenomonadales; family Sporomusaceae; genus Anaeromusa; species uncultured Anaeromusa sp. Next base: position 3,315,140 of record NZ_OY781460.1, on the reverse strand, counting down.
GAAGCGGCTTTGTCGTTGGGGATGAACTATCGACAGGCGCTGGTGCGAATCATTGGACCGCAGGCCATCAAAGTATGTATGCCTCCGATGGTGAACCAGTTTATCATTACTTTGAAGAATTCGTCGATTGCGTCGCTTGTTACGATTACCGAACTTTTGCGGACCGGCGAACAGTTAATTTACACGACCTTCCGCAGCTTTGAAGTATATACGGTCATTGCGTTGCTGTACTTGCTTATGAATTCCGTGTTCATGCTGGTGGCTGACAATCTGGAAAAAAGGATGGCAAAGCTATGAAGCCTTATATTGTGGAAATGGAAAATATCTGCAAGTCCTTTGGCGAGGTTCAGGTTTTGCGTGGGATTACCTTGCGTTTGCAGGAAAGGGAAAAAGTAGTTATTATCGGGCCTAGCGGTTCCGGTAAAAGCACCATTCTTCGTTGCTTGAATTGCTTGGAGCCCATTCAACAGGGAGTTATTAAATTTGCTGGACAAGAGGTAACGGAAAAATACGATCTATGTAGTTTGCGGACGCAGATCGGCATGGTTTTTCAAAGGTTTAATCTGTTTCCCCATAAGACGGCCTTGGAAAATGTCATGGAGGCGCCGCTGGTAGTCAAAAAAGAGAAACGAGCGGCCGCAAGGGAATTAGCGACCGCGTTGCTGGAAAAAGTAGGATTAGCAGATAAATGTGATCGCTATCCTAGAGAACTTTCCGGCGGACAGCAGCAGCGTGTAGCCATTGCTCGAGCGCTGGCGATGCAGCCGCAAATTATGTTGTTTGATGAGCCGACATCGGCGCTGGACCCTGAGTTGGTGGGCGAGGTGCTGGAAGTGATGAAAGAGTTGGCGTTGGCAGGCATGACCATGGTCGTAGTGACCCATGAAATGGACTTTGCGAGGCAAGTAGCGGATCGGGTTTTGTTTATGGATCAGGGAATTATTGTGGAAGAAGGAACACCCCGAGACATTTTTGAGTCGCCCCAACAGGAGCGTACCCAGTCCTTTTTACGCCGTATTCGTCATTAACCCAAAGGAGGGGCTGCTGTGCTAGGGGAAAGAATCCGTGCTAAACGGCAGGAAAAAGGATTGACCATTCGCGAGCTGGCTGAAGGAGCATCGTTGACGCAAGGCTTTTTAAGTCAAGTTGAACGAGGTTTGGCAGAACCCTCAATTACATCTTTGCGTAAATTATCGCATATGTTGGATGTGCCTATTTTTTATTTCTTGATGGATGAGCAAAAAGAGAATTTAATTGTTCGCAAAGAAGAACGCAAAATAGTACGCGTGGGGCGAGGCGAGGTTTCTTTCGAACTGCTGTCGCCCAATTTAAATAAAACTATCGAAATGATGATTGGGCGTGTCGCGCCTGGGGCGATTACTTGTGAAGAACCATTAGGGCACTATGGTGAGGAAAACTTGCTTGTGGCTCAGGGAAAAATGAAAATACAGATTGGCGAAGACTTTTTCGACTTGCAGGAAGGGGATAGCATTTACTACCTTTCTACGCTGCCACATAAAATTTGGAATGAAGGCGACGAAGAGTTGATTTTTATCTCTGCCATCACGCCGCCTGTCTTTTGAAAGTGAGCGCGGCGCGTTGAATTCATCAAAAACAAAATAGGACTGTGGAGAAGCTTGATAACAAGCTAGCCACAGTCCTGTTTTATTTACATAATTTGCAAAGGATCTATTTCTCGTGTGCCGATACTAGCTAACTTTCAGTAGCCTGTCTAAGCGGGTACGCGTGAAAATCTCTTTTACCATACCGTGAGCGCCAAGCAGTGTTAGTCCTCCATGAAGCTGTTCCGTACATTTGTGAAGCATGACGAAAAGACTTAAGCTGGAGCTGTCTATATAGGTAACTTCAGCGAGATTGACTATTAACCATTTGGAGCCTTTTTCAAGGGATTGTACAAGGTCGAGGCGGAGCTGTTCAATGTCTTGAAGATACAGCTTGCCGGCCAAATAGATTGTGGCTTGAGAATCTTTTTCTGTAATTTGGTATTGCATGTGCTAGGACTCCCTTCCAATGCTGCTTTTTCTATGCAATGACTTTATTTTACTCTTAAAGTGTGTCGGATTTGTGACATAAACATTACATGGTTGTAATATTGCCGATGGAAAGAAAGCACATTAAGCTGTTAAAGGGGAATCGCTTTCTCTTTTCTAAAAAGAGCGTTTTTAGAAAAGAGAAAACCGGAAGATTTGCGAGCAACTGCTACGCTTCTTCCGGTTTAGGTATGATTTATTCATTTATCTCCAGAGGTGGTGGAGGCGGCGGCAGTATTGGCTGGTGCTGTTGTTCTTCTAATGCTAAAAAGAGAACGGTTTCGCCGACATACCAAAATGCCGTAGTGAGGATTTGGACAGCTGCCAGCAAGAGTGATGTTACGGAGCCGCTTGCCGGATGCGAGGCGGCAAAAGGTAAACTTAAAATGAATTGTGGCAAGGAAATGCAAATGCTAGCCAGGACAACGCCCCACCAATGCCCGCGGACCAGGTCAATGCTGTAGTGAATTGCTTTGCCATGGGCTTTTTCTCGTAAGGCGACGGCTTGAAGAGAAAAGGAATAGCGTACGGATTTGATGACGCCTGGGATAAAAAGAAGCAAATACCAACCGAAAAGGCGCAACAGACAAAGAAGGCCGGTGGTGATGGCTAAAGGCAAGCGTGCCGAAGCTCTTTCAAAGATATGCACCAAGGAAATAGGGCGGTCAGCCACGATGTCGTCAATAAGAAGCATAATACTCATATAGGATAGCATGCTGATTAGGGCCCCCGCTAAAATGAGAAGAAACGGGGGGCTTTCCAAGGCTGTTTCCGGCATGGTTTGGACAAGATAGATTCCCGGCAAAGCGCCTAGGGCGGCAAGAAGTATGATGGGAGAAAAATGAGTGCGCAGTAATTTCCAAGATATCTTTAGAAGCTCCATATACTGTAAGGATGGAGAAGCGCAGATGACTTTCAGATTCATAGCAAGCCTCCTGTGTTGTATCTTTAAAGATAAAATTCGCGAGTGGTGGAGAAAATCCTTTATTCACTTGCTAAGAGCCGTGCTGCATCACAGTGAAGACGGAAGTTAGAAGGATACTTTGTAAAAACGACGAAATCAAAGAAAAGGAAATGTATGGACGCAATAGGCGGCAACGAAAGGAGGGGATAGGGATGGCGGTTCGTACAAGCCGGACCTCAGAAGAAGCGTCTGTATATATTGATGAACAAGGCTGTACTGCATGCGGTCTCTGCGCTAAAGCCTGTGGTATGACCTTGCGTATGGAAAATGGCAAAATAGCGATACAACCGGACCAAGGCTTTGGTTGTATCGGCTGCGGTCAGTGTGTAGCGGTATGCCCTCAAGGCTGTATTACGTTGAGCGGGCGAACATTATGCGAGGAAAATAAGATTTCTTTTACCGAATTGGTGCCTCAGAGCGGGTTTAAGGAATTGCAATCCTTGTTTTTACGACGGCGCAGTACGAGAGTGTTTTTGGAACGCGAGGTGGACAGAACGGTTGTAGAATCGATTTTGGCAGCGGCCTCCGCTGCTCCTATGGGCTTGCCGCCCTCTGACGTTAGCGTGCTTGTTTTGCATGGAAGAAAAAAAGTCAGGGAATTTGCTTTTGATTTTGTTGATTTTCTGGGAAAACGGCGTTGGCTATTTTCTCCGCCGGTTTCACATCTGCTGCGTCCGTTTCTGAGTAAAGAGACAGCAGAAATGATTGAGGACTTTATGCAGCCTTTATTGGCACAGGCAATAGCTGCCAAAGAACAGGGGCGGGATGCCATTTTATATGGAGCGCCACTGGCGATGTTGTTTCAGAATTCTGCTTACTCTGACCCGGCGGACGCTTCGATTGCCGCAACGTATGCCATGCTGGCTGGCGAAGCTTTAGGACTGGGAACCTGCATGATTGGCACGGTGGCGCCCATGCTGCGTCATGCGCCGGCATTGCAGCAGAAATATGGCATTTTACCTAAACGAAAAGACGGGTTACTGGTGATCTTTGGATACCCGCAGCTACAGTATTTGCGAGGCATCAAGCGTACTTTTGCGCAAGTGAATTATTGGTAAAAATTCGCTTGTGATTAGAACGTCATTTTGCGGGAGGCTTTCTTCAATCCTTGGTTTTCAAATGCTATAATAGAAGAAACATCGTAAAGATTTGCTTATATGCAGCAAATCTTTTTTTTCGCAGACTGTTAAAGGAGGCGCCTCATGAACGGGTATGTTTGGGTTATTGCGCTATATTCACTTTTGTTGATTGCTGTGGGCTTTTTTATGACCAAAAGAGTCAAAGGATCGGCTGATTTTTTTGTTGGGGGCAGGAAATTTGGGACGCTGTTGCTTTTTATCACCTTGATTGCTCCTAATATTGGCGCCGGCTCCACCGTAGGTGTAGCTGGACTGGGCTATAAGATGGGGATATCTGCCATGTGGTGGATTGTGGCTTCGGCGATGGGGACGTTTGTTTTAGCTTTTTGGGTAGGACCGGTTATTTGGCGTTTGGCCAAAGAACATCAATTTTATACCTTGGGCGATTATCTGGAGTATCGGTATCATCGGAATTTTCGTGGTTTGATTTCCTTGTTGATGGCGGTGGGAACCATTGCTATTTTTGCGGGGCAGCTGATGGGCATAGCCTGGATTTTATCGGTTGTTGCCGACGTGAGCAAGACGGTGGGTATTCTGATTGGCGCAGTTGTTGTAGTGCTGTATTTCGGTGCTGGCGGTTTGGTTTCCGCGGCGTATGTCAATGCGTTGGAAGCAACGGTAAAACTGGTTGGCTTTTTTGTTGCCGTGCCTTTGGTTATGAATTTTATCGGCGGTTGGAATGGCCTGGAAACGCAAGTGGCGCAAAGGCTGGGCGATCCCCAACTGCTTGAAGCGTATTTTAGTTTGGATGGCGCAGGGGTAACTACAATTTTAGGCTTTTTTCTTATGTTGACGCCGTCTTTTTTTATTTCTCCAGGACTGATTGGGAAAATCTATGGAGCTAAAGATGCAAGCACTGTTCGTAAAAGCACAGCGCTCTGCGGTTTGGTGATGCTGGCTTTTGCTCTAATTCCGGCCATTCTGGGAATGGCCGCATCGGTGGTTGCGCCAAACCTTACGGAACGAGATTTGGCTTTGCCCATTGTGATGAAGGACTGCATGCCCTTCTGGGCTTCCGCCTTGGCATTAGCAGCGATTTTTTCAGCGGAAGTAAGCGCGGCGGATGCTGTGTTGTATATGATTACCTCTTCCTTTACGAAAGATCTTTATAAGACATTTATCAATCCGGAGATCGCGGATGAGGTGCTCTTGCAACGCAGCCGTTTTGTAACGATGGCAGCTGGCGCGGTGGGAGTAGGAATGGCCATTTTATTGCCTAATGTCATTTCTGCATTGTCTATTTTTTACTCGTTAATGTCGGTGTCCTTGACTGCGCCACTGCTGTTTGGCTTGTTTTCACGGCGTCCCAGTACGTTGGCGGCCTTTTTATCAGCCGGAGTGGGTATTATTTCTACCGTGGCCTTACAATTCGGCAACGCCGGTAAAGGAATTTGGATTTTGAACGCTCAATCGACAGGGATTTTGCTAACCTTAGTTGTTATGGTGGGGGTTATGTATATAGCTCCGGCGAAAGAGATCGGAAAATAGGAGGAATAGTAGATGAAAGTATTGTTAACAGGTTTTGATCCTTTTGGCGGCGAAGCTGTCAATCCGGCGTTGGAAGCGGTTAAACAGTTGAACGGAGTCGTCATTGCCGAAGCGAACGTGGTGACGCGGGAGATACCTACGGTGCGTGGCAAGGCCATCGAGGCACTTGAGAGGGCGATTCGGGAAGTGCAGCCAGATGTGGTGATTGCGGTAGGGCAAGCTGGCGGACGTGTGGACATTACGCCGGAGCGCGTAGCAATCAATGTGGATGACTTCCGAATTCCAGACAACGAAGGAAATCAGGCAGTGGATGAAGCTGTTGTCGCCGATGGGCCGGCGGCGTATTGGTCTACGTTGCCAATCAAGAAAATTGTCGCCGTCTTGAGAGAAGACGGCATTCCCGCCAGTGTGTCTAATTCGGCGGGGACCTTTGTCTGCAACCATGTTTTTTACGGCTTGATGCATTATCTGCAGCAGGAAGGGAATATTCGCCGCGGCGGTTTCATTCACATTCCTTATTTGCCGGCGCAAGCAGCCAAGCTGACAGGACAGCCCAGCATGGCCTTAGACATCGTGACGGAGGGCTTGCGGCGTGCCGTGGAAGTGGTGTTGACGACACAAGAAGATGAACGGTATACTGGTGGCACAATTTGTTGAGCTTTTGAAGGTATTCTCCTGCCGGTGGTAAGATATACGGAGTCTTGTAATAAATTCATAGAAATGCCGTTCAGGAATATTTTCTGAACGGCATTTTTATGATATTCCCCTGCAGACACAATAACTTGGCAGTTTTCTACTCGATTATAAGGACGATGAACCTGTTTATTTGTTTAGCGTTTAAACGCTTACTAGGACCAAAGAAGGGAAAATCTGTATTTTACATAGAAATGGCTCGAGATAGGAAAATGGTCTCTTGGTAACGATGGAGACACGGGGGTATAGTGAAGCTATGTCTAAAAAAGGAGTGTGTGCGTATGAGTCTAAAAACAAGTGTTTTAAAAAAAATGGCGCTAGGGATGGCAATCGTTTTTTCAGGTCTTTGCTTAATGACTGTACAAGTCTTGGCCGCAGTGCCGCAAGAGTCGGCAGCAGTTTTAATGGAAGAAAAACCTGCGCTGGAAAACGGCTTGGCTGAGATGCCTGTGAAGCAGAAGGAAGTAAAAAGTATTGCCAAAGTTAAAGTGGATGGAAAATATGGTTATATTAATGGACAAGGGCAATGGGTAATTCCCGCAGTACTGTCTGAAGGTGAATTCTGGGCGGTAGAGGGAGTGGTTGCGGGGAAAAAAGAAGGGCTGTGGGGATGCTTTGATACAAATGGGAAAATAAGGATTCCTTTTAATTTTGATAAAGTAGGAGAGGTTCATGACGGATTTTTGCCAGTGAAAAAGGATGGAAAATGGGGTTATTATAATAAGGAGGGCCAAGAGATCGTTACGCGTCAGTATGAAGAAGCCGGACCGTTTAGCGAGGGTTTAGCGGCAGTGAAAAAAGACGGACGTATTGGGTATATCGATCAAAATGGCAAAGTGGCCATTTCTTTTCAGTTTCAAGAGAGCGGTGATTTTCACGGAGGCATGGCTCCGGTGAAGGTGTCTGGAAAGTGGGGGTATATTAATAGGGCAGGAACTTTGGTTGTTCCGGCTCTTTACGATAGTCTTTCTAGAGAATTTGGCGAAGGACTGGCTTGTGCAGAATTGAAAGGAAAGTGGCTGTACATAGATTCGACCGGGAAGAAGGCCTTTGACGCGCCCTATTATTTGGTAGGACCCTTTGAAAAAGGGGTCGCAACTATATTTGAAGAAAAATCCAACTTTTCCTTTGGCGGCTTTGCTGCAATTGCAGTCGGGTGCGCTTTAGGTGTCGGGTCTGGTGGCTCAACTATTAATTTAGTTGATAATAACTTTAAGCGTGGGTATATTGATAAAAGCGGAAAAATAATTGTTTCTACTAAAAATGATCATGTTGGTAGTTTCTTTGAAGACTTGGCGGTAGTCGCGGTAAAAGATAAGTGGGGAGCAGTAGATCGTAGCGGAAGTTTTGTTATTGCACCGCAATTTGATGAGATGTCCGATTTTAAAGATGGCTATGCTATGGCAAAAAAAGAAGATAAATGGTCTTTTGTAGATAAAACAGGCAAGGCCCTGACAGCATTTAAATTTGATGAAGTGTCGATTTTCAACGACGGAGTAGCAGCTGTAAAAATGGACAGAAGCTGGGGCTTTATAAATAAGGAGGGCAAGTTAGTAAGCCGATTGAGATTGGATGAAGTCAGTCTGCCTGCTGTGAATATATACCAAACAAGAGATAAGCAAGCATTTCATGATGGTTTTGCGAAAGCGAAGCTCAACGATAAATGGGGCGTAGTTGATACTACAGGCAAGTTTGTTATTCCTGCACAATTTTCGGAAGAAGAGCTGAGTTTCGTGTGCAATGGTTTGGTTGCTGTAAAAAGCGGCGGCAAGTGGGGGTATATGGATACGCAGGGGAAAATGGCGATTGCTCCTAAGTTTCAGGAAGCAGGAAGCTTTACAAGTGAGTTGGTTCCGTAACCCTGGTGAGATAGCTACCGAAAAAGAGAAAAACCTTGGCGCATGCGCCAGGGTTTTTCTCTTTTTCGGTAGTGCTGGTTAGTGGCTATAATAGATAATGGTGATAAAAAAGTCGAAGTTTAATAAAAAATTATCGCGCTGAGAAGGAAATTGGCAAATGAGCAAGAATAACTATAGACGGAATAAAGAAAATTTTCTGGAGGAATTCATGGGTGAGAATCAATTGTTAAAAGTGTTTATTCCTTTGGTGGATTTCATGGCGAATATTGTGGGACCTCATTGCGAAGTGATTTTGCATGATGTACAGGATGTGGAAAACTCAGTCGTGGCTATTCGCAACGGCTATATCAGCGGACGACAGATTGGTTGTCCCTTGACGGATTTGGGATTGGAATTTTTGGAACGCAAAGTATATCGCGAACGCAGTGCAGTGATTAACTATTTAGGATGTACCGCCAGCGGTGAGAAAGTTCGATCATCTACTTTCTTTATTAAGGATACGGCAGGAGAACTCATGGGTATGCTGTGCGTTAACTTGGTGCACTCCCCGGAGACGGCCATGATGAAGAATTTGACGGATCAGCTGATGCAAGTGCTGCAGGCCCATGCACCGGCAGCGGCAGTGCCGGTGTGTGAAAGTGAAGAAGTGGTGGAATCGCTGAGCACCTCCGTAGAAAAAGTTGTGGATGCGGCGATCGCTAAAATTGTAGCGGGGTACGAATTGCCGGTGGAGAGAATGTCCAGCGAAGAAAAAATTTCGATTGTACAACAATTAAACGCCAACGGGATTTTCAAGATAAAAGGCGCTATTTCGAAGGTGGCGTTGGCCTTACAAACTTCTGAAAGCACGATATATCGCTATTTATCGACAAAGTAGAAAATGTATATTGCAGCAGCGAAGGTTGGTGCAATCTTTTTTTGAGATTTTATAATAAAAAATTATTACCATGATAGTAATTTTACCAAAATGGCGAAGAAATGAGTGCTTTTGGCTAAAAATGTAACGAGGAATGTGCGCGAAGCTTAGTAGACCCTTCTTTGTACGGGGGAGTAGAATTGTTTCGCTTACATGATAGAGAAATGAGGAGGAATCATCATGAAAGAAGTAATTGCAACAAAAAAAGCGCCGGCAGCGATTGGACCCTATTCGCAGGCGCAAAAAGCAGGTGGTTTTCTATTTACATCCGGGCAAATTCCATTGGATCCTAAAACAGGGACGTTTGTTTCCGGCTCGATTCAAGAACAAGCTACTCAAGTTTTGGAAAACTTGAAGCAAGTGCTGCTGGCGGCGGAGATGGACTTTGGCGATGTAGTGAAAACAACCGTATTTTTAACTTCGATGGAACATTTTGCAGCTGTTAACGAAGTGTATGGACGCTATTTCCACACGAATCTGCCAGCGCGTTCTTGCGTGGCGGTGGCGGAGCTTCCTAAAGACGCTTTAGTGGAAATTGAGCTAGTAGCCTTTCAAAATAGAAACAATTGAGAAAAGGGGAGATTTTCATGAAATGTCTTTCTCTGGAAGATATAGAACGAGCTAGAGAAACTTTAACGGGAGTTGTCTGCAGGACGGAGCTGGCCTATACTAATACTTTGAGTGATCTTACAGGCAATAAAGTATATTTGAAGCTGGAGAATCAACAACGGACTGGCTCTTTTAAGCTTCGCGGAGCCTATAACAAGGTAGCCAACTTGTCGGAAGAGGAACGCCAGCGAGGCATTATTGCTTCTTCAGCGGGAAATCATGCGCAGGGAACCGCGTTGGCGGCAACTCTGTATCAGGCGCCGTCAACCATTGTTATGCCCAAAAACGCGCCGTTGTCTAAAGTCAAGGCAACGCGTTCTTATGGGGCGACAGTCGTGCTTCATGGCAGCGTTTATGATGAAGCCTACGCCGAAGCAGTGCGGTTGCAGGAAGAACAAGGATTAACCTTTGTGCATCCTTTTAATGACCCCTTGGTCATTGCGGGACAGGGAACTATCGGGCTGGAAATTTTGGAGGACCTGCCGGAAGTGGATGTCATTGTTGTACCAATTGGAGGAGGTGGTTTGATTGCGGGGATTGCCGTAGCGGTGAAAAGCTTGAAGCCCAATGTGAAAGTGATTGGCGTACAGACAAAAAATATGCCATCCATGGCGGAAGCGGTTGCGAAACGCTGTGTGTGTACGTGCGCCGGTCGACCAACGATTGCAGATGGCATTGCGGTGAAAACCCCCGGAGATGTGACATTTGGTTTAGTAAGTCAATATGTGGATGAAATTGTGACGGTAGACGATGAAGAGATTGCCAATGCTATTTTGTTGATGCTGGAGCGAATTAAAACCGTATCCGAAGGAGCCGGTGCAGCGGCCATTGCGGCTGTGATGAACCGGCTGCCAAGCTATCAAGGCTGCAATATTGCAGCGGTGGTCAGCGGCGGTAACATTGACGTAAATATGATGTCACGCATTATCAACAAAGGTATGGCCAAATCCGGCAGAAAAGTTGTTTTTGATACAGTTATTCCGGATCGTCCTGGTTCGCTGTGGAGGCTTTTGCAGCTGACAGCGGATACAGGAGCCAATGTATTGGCAGTAACACACAAACGAGAAACCCCAGATGTCGAACTGGGCGCTGTTACGGTGGAACTGGAATTAGAGACGGCGGACGAGCAGCACATCCAGAATATCCGGCAGCGCATGGAAGAACACCAATATCACGTTAATATTCGTTGAGTTAGCGGGTTCTGAAAGTAGAAGGGAGGCAAACCATGGAAGAAAAACAATTAACTCGTGGTCTTAAAGCTCGGCATATTGAATTGATTGCTTTGGGCGGGACGATTGGCGTAGGCTTGTTCATGGGCTCGGCCAGCACAATCAAGTGGGCGGGGCCGTCTGTTCTGCTGGCATATGCTTTGGCGGGGATTGTTATGTTTTTTGTCATGCGTATCATGGGAGAAATGCTGTATTTAGAACCGGTAACAGGCTCCTTTGCGACGTATGCGCATAAGTATATCAGCCCCTGGGCGGGGTACTTGACTGCTTGGTGCTATTGGTTTTTATGGGTGACTGTCGGCATGTCCGAGGTAACGGCGATCGGCATTTACATGAATTATTGGTTTCCGGATCTGCCGCAATGGCTGCCGGCGTTGCTCGGGGTGGCATTGGTGGCTTCTGCCAATATGGCGGCGGTTAAGTATTACGGTGAATTTGAATTTTGGTTTGCATTGATTAAAGTTGTCACCATTGTGGCTATGCTGGTAGTCGGCGTCGGTATTATTTTCTTTGGCTTTGGTAATCAGGGCATTCCTATAGGTCTTGACAATCTATATAGTAATGGCGGTTTCTTTACGGGCGGTCTAGAAGGATTTCTGTTTGCTCTTTGCTTGGTCACTGCAGCGTATCAAGGCGTGGAATTAGTTGGTATCACCGCAGGAGAGGCGGAAAATCCGCAGCAGACGTTGCGTAAAGCGACGAAAAATATTATATGGCGTATTTTGATTTTCTATATTGGCGCCATTTTTGTTATTCTTGCAGTATATCCATGGAACCAAATAGGCAGCATAGGCAGTCCTTTTGTGATGACCTTTGCCAAAGTCGGCATTGCGGCCGCTGCCGGTATTATCAACTTTGTTGTCTTGACAGCGGCTATGTCCGGTTGCAACAGCGGTATTTACAGCGCAGGCCGCATGCTGTACACGTTGGCGGAAAACGGGCAAGCTCCTAAATTCTTTGGCAAAGTATCCGCAAGCGGCGTGCCGAGCAACAGTATTAAAGTGACGATTGCTTGCCTGCTGCTGGGCGTGCTGCTCAACTACTTGTACCCGAACTCGAAACTGTTTGTATATATTTACAGTGCCAGCATCTTGCCGGGCATGATCCCCTGGTTTGTGCTGGGCATTAGCCAAATTAAATTTCGTAAGCGCTGGGAAAAGGAAATGGGGAGCCATCCGTTTAAGTCTCCGTTGTATCCTGTCAGCAATTACGTAATGATTGTATTTCTTTGTCTTGTCTTGGTGGGGATGTGGTTCAATGAAGATACCCAGGCATCCTTAATGGTTGGCGCTGGTTTTTGCGCTGTAGTAACAGGCTGCTATTATGCTTTTGGCATTCACAAGCGAGTGGTGCCTATGGCGGAGGAAGCGCCAGTAAAGCGTATGAAGTCTATGTAGTATAAAAAAAGCCGTTCAGGAATTGTTCCTGAACGGCTTTTTTTAGATTAATCGGCAATGCGGACGTTGCGGATAAACTGCTCCCAGTCTTGACGCGCAAGTTGAAATTGCTGTTCTTTTTCGTAAAGGGCAGTCTTGGTAATTTTACCGCTTTGGAAGCGCTCTTGAGCCAATTCATATTCCAAACGCTGGATGTCGTATTTTTGCTTGCGCAAAGTGCCTTCTACGGTTTGCGTCCAGTTTTGGAAGCCAAGATTTTGCATTTCCCAGCCTAAATTACCGATTTGCTGTTGGTCTTCTGCGGAAAGCTGACTGGCGGTAAGCTTCGTTAGCTTTTTGAAGCTGCCTAAATATTGCTGAATATAGTCCATGCCTGTGAGGGCATTGGAGAACTCAAAGCGCTGTGCTTTTTCAGACAAATCGGTCTGCGCGCTGGCGAAGCCAAGTTGAGGCAGCGCTAATGTTAAGCAGAGGGTAGCAACTAAGGCGGCTATTTTTGTTTTTTTCATAGGTTGGAGCTCCTTCCGTTTTACCAGATTGTAGATATAAAGATTGTACTTCTATTCTGCATAGGGTAAAACAAATCCTTGTTATTGTGAAATTTTTACAATAACGTTGCGTATGCAAATAAAAGCTTGACTTGGAGTGTACTTGAAGGCGTACAATTTAAGCAAGCATGTTTTAACGACAAGAGGAGGGGAATTCATGAATCGTCGTCAATTTATTCAAGGGGTGGGATATGGCGTGCTGACCTTGGGCGTAGCGGGCTGCGGTGTTTCGCTGCCTGGTTCTTCCGGGACGGCTCCAGCAAAACAGGCGGCTTCGATGGTAGCAAGTCCGTACGATAAAAGCAAGTTAATCGTGGCGGCAGGTACAGAGCCGGCACTGTTAATTGAAAAAGGGTTTCAAGCGTTAGGTGGTATTGAAAAGCTGGTAACCCAGGGCGCGACGGTAGTGATTAAGCCTAATTTTAGCGTTCCCAGAAAGCCCGAAGAGGCGGCTACTACGAATCCTCTTCTGGTAGCGGCTGTGGTGAAAAAGTGCTTGGCGGCAGGCGCTAAGGAAGTAAAAGTACTGGATTATCCCTTTAACAGTCCTCCTGTGTGTCTTACCAACAGCGGCATAAAAGCGGCTGTGGATGCTGTTGGCGGCAAGACGTTTACGACGCATACGCAAAGCTTTTATGCGCAGGTCGATATGGGCGGGACGATTCTCAAAAATGTGTTGTTTTCTAAAGATGTGTTGGAAGCGGATGTGTTGATTAACTTCCCGATTTTGAAGCATCATGGAATTACTAAAGTAACGATGGGCTTGAAAAACATGATGGGCTTGGTCTGGGATCGCGGCTATTTTCATAAAACCGATCTCAACCAGGCCATTGCCGAGCTGGCGGCTTATCGTAAGCCGCAGCTAACCATTATGGACGCCACAAGAGGTATTATTGACCATGGCCCGGTTGGACCCGGGACCATTCAGGAATGGAACCAAGTTGTCTTTGGCGTAGATGCCGTGGCGGTAGATGCATACGGAGCCAAGTTGTTTGGCATGGAGCCGGCGGATGTTGCGTATGTAGCGGCAGCTGCTAAATTAGGTGTTGGCGAAATGGATTTGCAAAAAATGTCCCTGGTAAAGGTGTGAGAATGTGAAAAATCGGGTGGTTTCACAAGTGCGCTTGTTGATGCAAAGCGCCAGTTTGCTTGTATTTGTTTACTGCTTTTTTGCGTTAGCCTATCCAGTGGGGCGGGAAGCTGGTTGGTTGATTTGGCTTTCCAGGCTGGATCCATGGCTGCTAGTAGGGCAAGGGCGCTTTGCGGTAATTTGGCCAGATTGGTGGTGGCTGCCGCTTGGAGTGGTCATGCTCACGGGGCTGTTGGGGCGCATTTTTTGCGGTTGGCTGTGTCCGTTGGGGGCGCTATTGACCTGGACGGATAGGTTGAGCCGTCGGCTTTTACCGGAGCGGTTGCTGCGGCGTCAACGAACGCTCGCAAAGCTCTTGTCGCTTCGTTATTACTGGCTGCTTTTTTTGATCGTGGTGTTTATACTGGGTGCTAATTGGGTGCTTTTTTTAACTCCCTATGCCTTGTTGAGTCATGAATTGATGCTGTTGGGGGAAAGAAGCGTACCCTGGTTTTTTGGAGCCTTGCTGGTGGGGACGGTATTGTTTTCGCGCTTGTGGTGCAGCCTCTTATGTCCTACCGGTGTTCTATTTTCTTTATTGAGCAAAGGAAAGCGGCTGCGTTATCAGGTGAGCGGCGATTGCTCGCATTGTGGTAAATGTGCGCAAGCTTGCTCGGTGGGGGCCGCGCCAGAAACGACAGGAAACACTGGGGATGGATGTATGGCCTGCGGCGAATGCCAAAAGGTCTGCCCAATGCATAGCATTCAATGGGGAGTGGCAAAAAACAGCAGCGAAGCAACTGGAAAGCTGATGCAAACAGGGAGCCAATCTTCACGACGGCACTTTTTTGCGGCGACAGCGGTGGTAGCTGTCGCAATTCTTTGCTGGAAACAGACGGCAACGGCGATGAAACGAGTTTTGCGTCCGCCAGGGGCATTGTCCGAACCGGATTTTTCCGCCGCTTGCAACCGCTGCGGGCGCTGTATCCAGGTTTGTCCCAGTAAAGCATTGGCTCCTATGGCGGTTGAGGAAGGACTTAGTTCTTTTGCTACGCCTTTTTTGACGCCTCGGAAGGCACGCTGCGATTTGTGCCTGGCTTGCCAGGAGGTATGCCCCACAGGGGCGATTGCGGCTGTGCCGCTGGAGCAGGTGCAGATGGGGCAGGCAGTCATTGATAAGCCGCGCTGCCTGGCTTGGAACGAGAATAAGCTTTGTTTTATTTGCGGTGAGCAGTGCCCGGTGATTGCCATCGTTGACGATGGCGGACATCGCCCCAAAGTGTTGGCTGAAAAATGTGTGGGCTGCGGTTCTTGTGAAAACGCCTGTCCTGTTGATGGCGATGCTGCTATTCGCGTAACGCCGAAGTGAAAAAGCGCGTTGAAGGGGGGGCCTTTTCAACGTGCTTTTTGTGTGCTGCTTGCTAATTGGCGTGATTCACAACTACTAAAATCTAAAATCAGTGATTGCTTGAGAAGGTTTTTAGAAAAAAAGAAGGAATGAAAGCTGAAAAAGCAAAGTGCTAGGCAACAACGCGTAGGAGAGGACGTTTGGTATGGATAAATTTGTAAAAATTAGTTGGACCGTAGTCCTTTTTCTTGTTCTGGCATTGTGGCAAAGCAGCGCTTTAGCAGCAGATGAGCGCCTGGTCGGTGTTTACGGCGAAGAGCGTGACCAGTTTTTAATTCGCGAACGCAGCGGAGAATTGGAACTTTTGTACAAGGTGGAAAATCAAGAAGACCAAGCATTTGCCAATTTCTGCAGTTATCCGTTGAAGAAAGCTGCGGATGCAAGCTATGAATTGCTACTTCTCGGTCCGACTCAACAAACGCAGGCCAAAGTGCGCTTCCTTTATGATGCTGCGCTGCGGGTGACCGGCGTAATGTTGGAAGAGAAACGATATGGTAAGCAGAGCTTCGCGCAGGAAGAAGGCAAAACGTTTCGGATTCAGCCGCAGCTGCCGCTGGCAGGTTTGCGTCAGAAGGCGTTGCAGGCGAGCATGCCTATAGAGAAAGGGGAATTTTTAAAGCCTGATTTAGTAGAAGTAAAGCAGTTGGATTCTACACTGCAATTAGATATTCGCTATGCTACAGATAATAATTTCATGGGGATGCCTTTATATGAAGAAGGAAGAGCTTTTTTGCAGCGCCCTGCCGCAGAAGCACTGGTGCGAGTGCATCGGGAGCTGGAGAAATACGGCTATGGTCTGATCATTTATGATGCCTATCGTCCGTGGTATGTCACTAAGATGTTTTGGGAAGCGACGCCTGAAGCGCAAAAAGTATTTGTGGCCGATCCGGCAAAAGGGTCGCGGCATAATCGCGGCGGCGCCGTTGATATTGGTTTGTATTCCAGAAAAACCGGACAAAGCGTTGCTATGGGCAGCGGTTATGATGAGTTTTCGTTGCGTGCTTTTTCCTGGTACCCCGGAGGAACATCAGCACAGCGTGAACGCCGGGAACTTTTGCGGCTTTTGATGGCGGGAGAAGGCTTTGCGGTGTATCCAGAAGAATGGTGGCATTTTGATTATGCGGCGTGGCGCAGCTACCCGTTGTTGAATATACCGTTTCATGAACTATAAAATAGTGATGATTTTGCAAGAGGAGGTATTTTGATGAAGGTAATCGGCATAAACGGCAGCCCGCGGCTGCAGGGGAATACCCAGTTGCTTTTGAAGACAGTTTATAAAGAACTAAACAGCCGGGGCATTGAAACAGAAACGATTTCGCTGGCGCAGCATCCTATAAAAGGCTGTATCGCGTGCCGTGCTTGTATCGCACGGCAAGATAGACGCTGCATTATGGAGGATGACGCATTTAATGAATGCTTGGGGAAAATCATTGCGGCGGATGGTGTGATTTTAGCCTCGCCGGTCTATTCGGCGGGGGTTACTTCGCAGATGAAAGCGTTTATTGACCGCGCCAGTATCGTGCTGGCCGCCAACCGAGGACTATTGCGGCATAAGGCAGGCGCTGCCATCGTAGCGGCCCGACGCGGCGGCGCTATAAGCGCGTTTGACACCTTGAATCATTTCTTGCATAGTAAAGAAATGTTTTTGGTGGGGTCTACGTATTGGAATATGGGCTATGGAAATGCAGCCGGAGAAGTGGCGGAAGATCAAGAAGGCATGGCGAATATGGCTAATCTTGGTGAAAATATGGCGTGGCTGCTGCAAAAATTGCAAAGATAACGTTTGCATCATAAAGAAACGCAAAAGAAGGCTTGGTAGTCGATGTGCGTACGTCGAGTACCAAGCCTTCTTTTTTTAATAGAGTGTACCTAGAGCGATTAATCGCTTTCAAGGAGTTTGATAAATTGTGCCGTCAACTCCGGGTCGAATTGGCTGCCGGAGCAACGCAAAAGTTCTGCCTTGGCTTCGCTAGCGGAAGCCGCCTTGCGGTAAGGACGATCATGGGTCATGGCATCGTAGGTGTCGACTAAGGCGAGAATACGGCAAGGCAGCGGGATCGCTGTTCTTTTCAGTCCTTGCGGGTAGCCTTGGCCGTCCCAGCGTTCATGATGGCTAATAATCCAGTCGGCGATCGGTTCAAAATCGGGAATGGACTTAGCCATGCGATAGCCTATTTCCGTATGTTGTTTCATAACTGTCCATTCTTCTTTTGTGAGCGGACCTGGCTTAAATAGAATATGATCGGGAATGCCTACTTTGCCAATGTCGTGAAAATGGGCTAGAAGACGTAAGTCTGCTAGCTGTGAAGCAGGCAGGCCTAGATACCCAATAAACTGCTCCATTAAATCGTGCAGGCGCTTGCCGTGGCCTTCGGTTAAGTAGTCTCTAGCTTCCAAGGCCCGCTCCAGGGTCTGGACAATGGCGTTTTTAGCGCTTTGCTTTTGGAGCAATTTTTCGCGGTACATATTGGTATCGGCTTCCTTGAAAAGAGAACACATGTCCGGAGGATTTTGGGAGGAGATGGCGTAGCCCAAAGAAAGGCTGACTGGAAAGCGGTGCTGAGACTGATTGTGTTTTTCTAAGGCGCTGCGGATTTTGGTACAGACCATGGGGAAAAAATCTTGCGAAGGCTGGTTGAAAACGGCGGCAAACTCATCGCCGCCAATGCGGGCGAGAAAGGAGTCGGTAGGAAAGGCGTCTTGCAATAGTTCGGCTACTTGGCGCAAGGCTTGATCGCCAGTGGCGTGGCCAAAGGTATCGTTTAAAAGTTTCAGGCCGTCTACATCGCAGACAAGCAAACCGGCGGTTTGCTGAAATTGGCTTATTTGCTGTATTTTTTCTTCAAAAGAAGCACGGTTATAAAGTCCGGTTAAACTATCGTGCAAGCTTTGGTGGCGAAGCTTTTTCTCCCACTCGTACCGTTCAGTAATATTGCGGACAATCGCGATTGCTTTATCGGTTTCCATGGGTACAAGTCGAGCTTCATACTGCTGTGTATTCCATTCAAAATCAAAAGTTTGGAGACGCTTAACGGCAAGAGCTTGCTGTAAAAAGCGCATTGCTTTTTGTGCTAAAGCTGGTGAGAGAATTTCAAGGGCTGTTTTTCCTAAAAATGTTTCAGGAGGGAGAGCTAAAGCCATAGAACTGGCTTTGTATTGTAAAAACCGCCCATCCTTATCGACGGTGAAGATTGCGTCTGGAATAGCTTCTAAAAGAGCTTGGTTTTCGTGGGTGCTTTTGAGCAGGCGCTGTTCTGTTTTGCGGCGGACTAGATTTTCTTTCTTTAAGGAGTGAAACATTTTAGAGCTGTTCAATGCTAAGGAAGCCATGCTTGCGAATTGTTCCAACGCTTCCGCTTCGGCAGGGGTAAAGCCTCCTTCGCTCTCGTAGCGGCTCAAACCGATAATGCCGATAATTTCCTCCTTGTCCCATAACGGGGTCAGCACGACGGCGTGCATATCAGGATAGGAAAAATGATGTTTGTTGAAACGGGCATGCAGTGCAGAGGGGGGCGCTTTACGCGTTTGGTACGTTGTATAGTCATTTTCAACAAGGGTGTGTCGCTGCCGCATTAATTCACCAGCCAAGCCTTCTTGCCAGGGAAATGAAACACCAACACAGCAGGCATGGACGCCCAAACCGTGGGCCTGAAAATGTACTTGAGCGGAAGCGTCTGTTTTATGTATAAAGCCATGCTCTGTTTGTACCAGCGAAGCAGCTGCTTTAAGGATGTACTGTAAAATATCTTCTTCCTGCAAATAGTGCAGCACCTGGAACATACTTTTTTGAAGCGCTTGGAGTAAAAGCTGTTGTTGTTGGATGGTATGGTCGCGTGTGAGTAGTTCATCCAGTTGTTGCCGCAATTCTTCCTCGGAAGCCAGCAATTCTTCATATGCTGCGGATAAGTCGTTTTGGAGGGCCTGATTTTCGGTAGTGAAGGAGGTTAAGGACTGGTCGATTTCTTTGGACTGTGAAAGGTCGCGAACAATGTGCAAATGATATGGTTTTTCTAGCAACGGAAAAAAAGACGTGTTGATTTCTGCAAGAAAACAAGAGCGGTCTTTGCGGATGTGCGTGATATGAATACCTTTGTCAGTGGTGGTTGCTTCAGCAAGATGATGCTGAAGGTACATTAAAGATGTCGGTGCGCAAAGACGTTGTAGCGGTAACCCTAGCATTTCCGTTTGTGAATATTGATACGCGTTAACGGCTGCTTGATTTGCGTAACAGATGGAGCCATCTAGATGAGTGAGAAGAACGATATCATTCAGTTTGTTAAGAAGTGCTTCGTAGGCAACGTTGTTTAAGAAGCAAGAGTTGTCGTGCTTGCAAGTGAGATTGCTTTGCATCATAGAACGGACTCCTCCTTAGGTTCTTGCGTGTGCGCTGGTTGCTGTAGATGAAGTCTGATTTTAACGAACTTTTTCTATAATTCAGCATACTGCTAAAGTTTTCCTTTTTATTAGTTCAATTTAATGCAGCTTAACTTTTTTTGGCAAAAAAAGACTCCCAATGATAGGCAGAGTCCTATCGTTGGGAGTCTTAGCTGGTTTATTAGCTAAATTTAAGCTTGCTTATTAATGGCAAGATGCTTATAGCGGTCTTTCTCCTCGGCGCGCTTGGCATTGTTGAACCGATCCAGTGTGCCCACAAGATAACCGGTAATCCGGCGAATACGTTCAAAAGAACCGGACTCGGCTTCTATACGCCCGCACTGCGGGCAGACCTCGTCAATAATCCCATTGTAGCCGCATAACGGATCGTGATCTACGGGATGGTTAATGGCGCCATAGCCAATGCCGCTTTCCTTCATGCAGCGGACAATGGATTCGAAGGCATCAAGATTTTTGAGCGGATCGCCATCTACTTCCACATAGGTGATATGGCCGCCATTGGTCAGCGTGTGGTAAGGCGCTTCCAACTGAACTTTTTTATAGGAGCTGATAGGGCAATAGACCGGCACATGGAAGGAGTTGGTATAATAGGCGCGATCCGTGACTCCGGGAATGCTGCCAAAACGTTTGCGGTCCATCTCTACGAAGCGACCGGAAAGACCTTCGGCAGGTGTAGCAATCAGAGAAAAATTCAGGCCATATTCTTTAGAAGCATCATCCATGCGCTGCCGCATGTGTTGGACAATGCGCAGACCGGCTTCTTGTGCCGCGTCCGTTTCGCCGTGGTGTTGGCCGGTGAGAGCTTTTAAACATTCGGCTAAGCCGATAAAGCCCACTGTCAGCGTACCATGCTTGAGAACTTCGCGCACTTCATCGTCGGCGGAAAGTTTGTCCGAATCCAGCCAGATGCCGTTGCCCATGAGGAACGGATAGTTGCGCACTTTCTTGCGGCATTGGATTTCAAAGCGTTCTAAAAGCTGGTCGATGCAAAGATCAATGAGTTCGTCCAGGCTTTTGTAGAATTGCTTGCTGTCGCCATGGTTAAGAATACCTAAACGCGGCAGGTTGATCGAAGTAAAGCTGAGATTGCCGCGGCCATAAACAATTTCCTGGGAAGGAACGGCGGGGTTGCCGATAACGCGCGTGCGGCAGCCCATATAGGCGATTTCCGTTTCCGGGCGGCCTTCTTGGTAGTACTGGAAATTAAAAGGCGCATCAATAAAAGAAAAGTTAGGGAAGAGGCGTTTCGCGCTGACGCGGCAAGCCAACTTAAATAGGTCGTAGTTAGGATCTTCAGGGTTATAACTGACGCCTTCTTTGATCTTAAAAATCTGAATAGGAAAAATAGGCGTTTCGCCGCAGCCTAAGCCGGCTTCCGTAGCTAATAGAATATTTTTGACTACCATACGTCCTTCTGGAGATGTATCGGTGCCGTAATTGATAGAACTAAAGGGTACCTGTGCGCCAGCCCGGCTATGCATGGTATTAAGATTGTGAATTAGAGCTTCCATCGCTTGATAGGTGGCTTTGTCGGTTTCCGCAACAGCTTGCGTGAAAGCAAATTGCTGGGCTTTATTGAGCAAAGCGTTGTCAAAAGAACTTTGCAGCAAAGCAAATTCTTTTTCCTGATAGTCGCAGTCATTAGCTAAGGTGATTTGCAGCTGTTCTTGTTCTTGCAGCGCTTGCGCCGCTTTAACGACGAGCTCCTTGGTATTATCCTGGCCGCTCTCAAAAAACAGGGCTTTACTCAGGTTGTCCTGGTAGCGTTTGACAAAGGTTTTGCTAACGCCTTCGGCCAAGCCGTAGTCAAAGTTAGGAACGCTTTGACCGCCATGCTGATCGTTTTGGTTGGATTGAATGGCAATGCAGGCAAGGGCGGAATAGCTGGAAATATCGTTCGGCTCCCGCAGTTGGCCGTGACCGGTGGAAAAGCCGCCTTGGAACAGGCGCTGAATATCGATTTGGCAGCAAGTCGTGGTTAAAGTGTAAAAATCAAAATCATGAATATGGATGTCGCCGTCTTTATGCGCCTTAGCATGGTCTGGCTTTAAAATATACATTTCATTGAAGATTTTTGCGCCTTCCGAACCGTATTTCAGCATGGCGCCCATGGAGGAATCTCCGTCGATATTGGCATTGTCACGCTTCAAATTGCTTTCATGAGAAGCGCTATGCGTAATTTCTTCGTAGGTTTTCATTAAACGGGTATTCATTTCCCGCATCCGCGTGCGTTCTGCGCGATATAAAATGTAAGCTTTAGCGGCCTTAGCCAGATCGGCGTTGATTAAGACCTTTTCTACAATATCCTGAATGTCTTCTACACTGGGCGGCGTGTTTTGTTCGGTATAAACGTCGGTAGCTTGGTGAACTACTTCCGTAGCCAGTTGTAAAGCTTTCGTGTTGTCATTAATTCCGGCAGTCTGCAGAGATTTGGCAATAGCATTGGCTATTTTCTCCAAATTAAAGGGAACTTGGCGTCCGTCACGTTTAACAATGGTAGTCAGCATGGGCAAGGCGGCAGCATAAAATGCTGCGCCAGTCACCTCCTTATGTAGATGTGGAATTCGATGTTCCTTGTGAAGTCGATTTTAATTTTACATGAATATATAGTGTTGGTCAATAACTACAGATACTATATATTGTGCTTTGGCGTCCTGGTTAGAAACGATAAAAAGTCCTGCTTAATTAGGTGCTGCGGGTATAAAAGGTCCTACTTCATTGATGTAAGCTAGGTTTGCGTCATAGAAATAGACTTGTATGCAGACAGAAAGAAATTGTATATCAATGCAAAGAAAATGACAAGCAAAAAAGAAAGCTAATTATTGCAAGACAAGCAATAAATTAAAGTGTACACATTTGAAAGAAAATAGATAGAATAATGCAAATAAAGCAATTTAAAAATAAGAATGCGGACAACAAAAGCGAGGCTTTTATTAAAGGATAAAAGATATTAATTAAAGCAATGCATATATTTACAGCGAAAAATGACTATGGTAAAATAATCACAAACGAGGGCAATGTATTGTGTATACAAATATATTTTTTTACACAAGAAAGTGAAAAAAATCACTAAAAAGATTAAGAAGCTTTTGGGATTTTGGTAAAGATTTATTTTGGTCATAAATTACAAGATGAGGTGGAATTATGCAAGCATTGCAGCAAAGACCTAAAGTTGTTGTTGTCGGAGGCGGTTTTGGGGGATTACAAGCGGTACGCCAATTGGCGGAGAAGGATGTCGACGTGGTGCTCATTGATCGGCGGCATTATCACCTGTTTCAGCCCTTACTGTACCAAGTAGCTACCGCCGCATTGGCGCCGGCTGATATTGCAAGTTCTACACGCTCGCTGTTGCGAAAACAGGAGAATTTAGAGTTTCGCATGGCGGAGGTCACCGGCGTGGATTTTGCCCAAAAGACGGTACAAACCAGTAGCGGTGAAGTCGCCTATGATTACTTGATTTTAGCGGTAGGCGGAGAAACTAATTTCTTCGGTATGGTAGATGTGCAAACGCATGCCTTTGGCTTAAAAGACATTGACGAGGCGATTGCGATTCGTAATCATATTTTGTTGAAGTTTGAAGAAGCCCTCCAAGAAGAGCATGTGCAGCGTCGTAAGGCGTTGCTGACGTTTGCCGTCAGCGGCGGCGGGGCTACCGGTGTAGAGTGCGCTGGTGCCTTGACGGAATTGATCGAACGGACGCTGTTGCCTGATTATCCGGCTTTATTGCGTGAAGAAATTAAAGTGGTCTTAGTGGAGGCGGGAGAGCGGTTGCTTCCTATGGTGCCGGAAGCTCTATCGGAAGCGGCGCGGCAAGCATTGAGCCGCAAAGGCGTAGAAGTGCGCTTGCAGACGGCTGTTGCCGGGTATGACGGCGCTTGCCTGACTTTTCGCGACGGTAGCGCTATGGCGGCGCATACCATGATTTGGGCCTCTGGAGTTAAAGCTTCTTCCTTAGTGGAACAGCTGCCGGTAGAACGAGGCCGTCAAAATAGAGTTCTGGTAACGCCGACCTTGCAGGTTCCGGGAGCGGAAGTGGTCTTTTGCATCGGCGATGCCGCCGGGCTGCAACAAGAGGGCGTTTTGCTGCCCATGGTTGCGCCGGCAGCCGTGCAACAGGCTAGCTTGGCTGTCGAGAATATTATGCGCTTGCTTCGCGGGGAACCGTTGCAGACGTTTTCGTATCAAGATAAAGGCGCTATGGCGACAGTCGGCCGCCATTTTGCCGTCGCGAAAATCGGACCGCTGCAAAGTAAAGGCTTTTTGACCTGGGTGTTTTGGCTGTTGGTTCACTTGCTGCGCCTGGAAGGAACCCGCAATCGGCTGGCGGTATTTTTCAACTGGGGCTTGGATTACTGGTTTGCAACCCGATTGGTTCGCCTGATTCAACCCCATGCTGGGACGGCGGTGAGTAGAACGGCGGAAAACAGCTCAGCAGTTTAAAAACCATAAATGAAGCAAAGAAACTGTGTTGAAACAATCGTTTTAGCGCAGTCTCTTTGCCTGTAAATGTATCTATTAATCCTATTGCCCCATTTATTGCCCTACAAACACAAAAAGAGCCTTGAGCCAAAGCCCAAGACCCTTATCTTACTGGTGCTCCCGAGACGATTCGAACGTCCGACCAACGGTTTAGGAAACCGCTGCTCTATCCCCTGAGCTACGGAAGCCAATACTACGTTACGTATTGTATCATCACGTCATTGCTAGTGTCAAATAAACAACGTCTTAGTGGCCACCGCAGCCGCACTCACCGCCATGCGAACCATGTCCGCCGCAAGCGTGACGAGCGCCTTCTTGAAGTTTGAATTTTTCCATGCCGCCACATTGCGGGCAAGGCAGTTCATACCCGTGCTTACCGCCCTCTGTGCATGGCGGTTCTTCCCAAACATGACCACAAGCTTTGCATTCGAATTGTCGATTTTTCATTTGATATACTCCTCCTTCAACATGAACATGTTTTCCACCGGCTAACGCTTCGGCTACCTTGCGGCGCGCCTGCGCCAGCAGGCGTTGAAACGTTGGCCGGGAGAGGCCCATCTGGCTGGCGCAGGCTTCCTGATCTAAACCAACGGCGTCTTTTAGACGGATGGCTTCTAGTTCATCCACCCCTAGTACCACCGTTTCCTCGCCGCCTTCCGCCCGGAAGCGTCGGCAAAGAGGTTCTTCTTCTACTAAGCCGCAACATCGTTGACGCGCCATAGGTTCCTCCTTTTTGAGCATATGCTCATTTGATTTCTATTATATGCTTCTATGTAAGCTTTGGCAATCAAAAAATAGATAAGCAAAAGTCCGTGCGGAAACTACAGCTTCCGCACGGACTTTTGTGGGCTAGAGAAGCCCTAGACGCTGCTTGAGCGCTTCTTGTAAAACCCGAGAAAAGTTAATTTTCTTTTTCTCCGCCAGTTTGTTTAGGTAATACGGGACGGTAAGCGTTTTCTTTACGGAGCGAGTATCTAACTTGGCCTGGACGGCTAGCAAGGAAATTTCGACTAAGCCGATAATTTCGCCGGGATTTTCTTCTTGGATTGCATCCACGGCGGACGCTTCGGGAATTTCATCGTTGTCTTCCGACATGCTGAACAGGTGTGAGCCTAAAGCTTCTTTAGCCAGCTTATGAGCGTCTTGGAGGTTGTGGCCGATAGCAATGCAGCCGGGCAGATCGGGGAAGAATACTCCATAATGACCGCTGGCGTCTTTTTCAAAAACGGCTGGATATACATATACATCGCGTTCCATACAATAGCCTCCTCTACTTCAGCAAACCTGCTTGTTTTAGGATTGATTTTTCAACACCAGGAGTAAGATCATCACCTAGTGTATGAACGGCTATAGTGACCTTTCCTGGTTTAGCGGGATGATTGAACTGTCTATGTGAACCAGCTTGCCCAACTTCATACCAACCGTCATTTTTTATGAGTTTCAGTATTTCTCGTATCTTCATTGGCATGTTCTTGTCCTTCTGGTACTTTGATTATACTACACGTGCTTTGCACGTGTAAATCGAGATTCTAAAGCTAAAACGTCTGTACGAAAAATTGCCATAACAGAGAAACTAAGCAAAGCACTTGAGACGTATCAAAAAGATCAGCTATGGTTGGGGAGATAAGTTTAACAATGATGATGGACTAGTATTTACCAATAGCTTTGGATGTCCAGTTGATGCTCATAATTTTACCAACAGATATTTTAAACGGATGCTAAAGCAGGCGAGGATTTTGGATGGTTTTACCTTTCACGACTTGCGGCATACTCATGCAACTCTGCTTTTGAAGAAAGGCGTACTCATCAAAGTTATTTCAGAACGGTTGGGACATAGTAAGATTCAACTGACTTTAGATGTGTATAGTCATGTGATGCCAGATATGCAAGAAAGTGCTGTTAAAGCATTAGATTCGATGAATTTTTGAATATAAAAGGGTACTTAAACACAATGTATGTTTAAGCACCCTTTTTTGTGTTAGACAAACCTTAAAAGAGTAAAAATCGACGATTTATCTAAATTTTCAACCTACTTCTAAAGAAAATGCTAGTGCAGTTTATAGATCTGATGATTTTGAAACGGCTCTTCAAAAAATGGATTCAAGTTAAAGGTCAATGCAGTAAATCCATAATAGTCGTTCAAACTATTCGACTTTATAAGGATAAATTGGAATCTAAAACTTTGGCATAAGCACGAATATCCATTGCCGGTATAGTAGCCATTTTTTGTAGTTCGATGAGAAGATTCAAGAATAAAAAGATAAAGGATTCTTCTGCGGTGCTTTTTAATATAGATACAGGGTTTGACTGATAGTTTACAAGAAATGAACCAGATTCTAAGGCACATCCAATATCAACTTGTTGATTTTCTGAAAGTGCGTTTATATGAGTTTCAAAAGTATCACCTAGAGGGTCGCTCCAAGTGCTTGAAAGTGTTAAAATTCCTGCCAGTATTTTATTGTGTGGTTTTGGGGGGTAATATCCTCCGGCATGAGGGATAGGGATTGATGTTCTTGCTAAGGTTCGTACACTTTCAGCTTTTTGCCCCGCATACTCAATATGTTCTTTGCTTAAATCTTGTTTGACTTCAAATATTGCATATACGCTTTCTGCTGGAATAAAAATAACGGCATCTTGATTAAAAACAAAAGGGCTATACTGCTGATCATATATTACAATGTCAATTTGATCACTAATATTGTCGTTGCAATCGATAACGAAAGCTTTATCAACGCAATATCTTTTAGGTAAATAATCTTTGAGCCATTGTAACCAATTAAGTTCAGTAGCATCTCCTTTAGTTCCAGGGTGTGCGATAGAGCTTCGACTTGTAGATAACTTCGCAATCATCTGATTTTGCAAATGGTAAAATAAATCTTTCAAGTTGGTTTTTTTCAAGAAAATCAGCTCCATTACCAGATTATCTGATTCCAATTTTGTGCTGCAAGACATTCTTTTGCCTTTTTGGCAATGGCTTCTTTTTCATATTTGTAGAGATCATCAGAGATAGTATTGTTAGAATTTGCAGGGTCTATAATCTTCTTGTTGACAAATGAGGTGTTTAAATATTCCAAAACAGTGAAGAAATTTTTAGTTGGTTGATTTTTATTCTTGTTATAAAGTGCTTCTAAAACGGTAAGTTCGAGGTATATGGATGGAAACTCTAAACCATGTAGTTTTCGCCAGATTTTAAATGCAACAATTTCAGATAATCTTCCGGAATTCTTCACTAGTTCTATATGGGTAGTAATGTTTGTTTGAGTCCAAGATTCTACTTTGTTTCTATACAAACTGTGGTCGTTGGTATTTCCGGGTCTCTTTTTTGCAGGAATCAAATCAACGCTGTGACCTTTATATTGAACTCCTATGGATACGTTTTGTTTCCTGGATTTAAAATTATAATATGCCAATTTATCATATAGTGTTTCGAAAATCTCTTTTAATGAATTTGTCGTATCAGACTTTAAAGATATAAATAAATCAATATCAGATGAAAGTGATATTGCTGTTCCTTTAGCGCGAGAACCAGATAATTGGATATTTGTGATTTGATTACCGCCCCATTCAGTTATGACCCTTATTAGCGGATCGATTACAGCGCTTTTGGTAGCGTCATCAAGCACATTTGCTATATGATATTTGCTTATAGTTGAGTATAAGTATTCATCAGCAGTCATTTACAGAAAAACCTCCCGTAAAGGATATATTTTTCGAAGAATCATTTTTACAATTATAGCATAAATTGTAAAACATAGACTCGTGCATAAATGAAAGTCGCTTTATGTCTTGATTGTCCTGAGTTTGTAGATTGGATAAAATCAAGTAATGTGCTTCCTGAAACATTCCTAAACCATTGGTTGGACGTTCGAATCGTCTCGGGAGAACCAGTAATTACAAGGGGCTGGGGCATTTGCCAAGGCTCTTTTTATTGAAGTAAGTCAAAGTCAATCTATTTTGGAGGTGGAACAACTAAGGGATTAGCTTTAAATTTGTTTATAGCCTTCTGAGACGAAGTAAACGAGTTATACGTGCAAAACTTTATGTGCTTGTAAAAATAGTCAGAATAGGCTCTGTGAAAGCTTTAGTGGTAAATTGATGTTGATGCGCAGGATTTTTATGTAATTAAGAAGAAACAGTTAATTTAGTTAATGTTGGAAAGTAAAATGGTATTCAGTTTGGTATTGAAAATGAGTAATGAAATTTTATTGATTTATTGCTTATCTATGAGTGGAAATGAGTGATGAAATGTTTTACTTTGAAAATTTGTTGAGAAATGAGTACTTTCCTGCAGAGTTGCCTCCTTGTTTTAGCTCGGAAACTTTTGCGGACAAACACCAAATTATACAAGGATATGTTAATTTGCGGACGTTTAAACCTGCAGAACCACTTACTTTTAGTGGCTATAAAAATATAAATTCTCGACGAAAATTTGCTATTCCGAATCCATGCCAGTATGCAAAAGCAGCAGATGTTATTGTTTGTAATGCTGCAACAATATTTCAGATATATAATGAGAGTAAGGTTTCTCTTACAGTCCCTTTGGAAAAAGAACCGGATAAGCATGAATGTTACAAGAAACCAACGAAAAGAATATCTGATAGTAAGGAGAAAATTGAAAAAATCTATCAGAGTAACTTGTATGAAATTAGACTTGATATACAGTCCTTTTTTGATAGTGTGTACACACATAGCATATCATGGGCTATGCATACAAAAGAAGTTGCAAAACAAAATAAAAACGATAGCAGTTTAACGGGAAATTTAATTGATAAATGTCTTCAAAATCTTAACAGTGGACAAACTAATGGTATTTTAGTTGGTAATGCCATCTCGCGGATTGCATCTGAAATAATACTATGTGTAGTTGATAAAGAAATTAAGGCTAGAATTAAGAGTAGCAAGTATCTTAGATATGTTGATGATTATTATATTTTCATAAAAGATAGCTCGATGACGAATGATATAATCGCAATAATCAGGCAAGAATTGGCGAAATATGGGCTTGTATTAAATGAAAACAAATTACAGATCAATGAAAGCCCATTCTTATATGGAAAGCCATGGGTTGAACAGATGAGAGCTTATGCGCGTCTTGAACCTAAGCTTCTTCTCGAGAAGGCAATTATTGAGTATCGATTACATAAAGATATTTCTATTTTAAAATATGCACTTAAAGTTATTCGGATTGTATCTTTTTCAGCGAAAGAATGGAAGACTGTACAAGCGACTATTTTCAATCTATGGGTTAGATTTCCAAGTCTCTCCAATATTGTAACGGTTATTCTCAAAAATAATGAAAAATTTGTGAGTGCTACATTACTAAAAAGATCAATATATTCTATTATAGATACGCACGTAGCTTTGAAGAATGATGAAGAAGTAATATGGGCGATTTGGATTGCGAAAATATTTAATATTTCTTTATCACAAGAATATACAAAGATGATACTTGATACTGATAATTGGTTGGCTATAATAGTTTTGTTAGATGTAATTTATCCCCGAAAATCTCAGACTTCAATAAAGAGAATAATTAATAGATTTAGAAAA
The DNA here is from genome assembly GCF_963676855.1 of uncultured Anaeromusa sp. NCBI lineage: Bacteria > Bacillati > Bacillota > Negativicutes > Selenomonadales > Sporomusaceae > Anaeromusa > uncultured Anaeromusa sp. Next base: position 3,285,346 of record NZ_OY781460.1, on the reverse strand, counting down.
AGAATTGTTGCAGAGTATTTTTCAGAGGAACAACCAGAAGAAAATATGTACGCCGATATATGGTTATTAGCATATGAAGCTGATAAAAATAAGTGGCTAAATAATAGTTCTGACACCTTTATGTTTGCGCGTAAAAATGAATTCTTTAAAATACTTAGAGAGTCAAATGTAGATTTTTATAATGGGAACTATCAATATGAAAAAATAGAATTAAAAAGAAAAGCCAGCAATAGTATGTACATTACAAGAAAAGAAATAATAGCATTATTTGAGAAGTGTAAGACATCTTGTGAACTTGAATATAATAATGGCATAGTGAGCTTTGAAGAGGCTAAAGAATGTTTTTACCAGGGAATTAGTGATATCATATCGGATTCTGAAGAATATTAAAAGTGCACTCCCAGAATACTATAAAATAATTAGACGATATTAGAAAATATAAAGGATAGCCTCTGTAATCGATAGCTGAAAGAGAATGTGGGGCAATTTGTGGGGCAATAGCATATAAAACAAAGCGGATTTCATAGACTCATGCATAAATAGAAGTCTCTCGAAGGCTTGATATTACTGCGTTTGTAGATTGGATAAAATCAAGGATAGTGTCAAGGAATGTTCGCAAAAACCATCGCACTCCGAAATAGCTAAGCGCTCTTGCTCAACTGTTGTTGAATTTCGTTGATAAGCATAGGATTTATATAAGAACGCCCGCTAGACCAGTCCTCACTATATTCGATAAGATAGCTGGTCACTAGGCGAATGTAGGAATCCATACTTGGGAAAATGCCTACAACTTTAGTGCGACGGCGTATTTCCCTGTTTAGCCGTTCCAGAAGATTGGTGGATGCAATTTTGCGAGCGTCAATTTGCCGGAAATTGAAGAATTGAAGGGAGTCTTCCAACCCTTCTTCCAAAGTGGCAATGGCTTGCGGATATTTTCCTTCATACTCGTTCATGAGCCCATCGGCATATTTTTTAGCGCTGTCATAGTCTGGTTGGAGCCAAATCTGTTTCAGCTTTTCTGCAAAGAATTTCTTATCTCTACTGGAAACACACCCTAAAATATTACGCATAAAATGAACCTTGCAGCGTTGCCAGGAGCAGCCGACAAAGGACTCGCGAGCCGCTTTGACTAAGCCTTTATGAGCGTCGGAGACAACCAGCCAAACTTTCTCTATACCACGTTCTTTAAGGTTATCAAATAGCTTGGTATAAGTAGCAGCTGACTCTTCATACATCGGTTCGACAGCCAAAATGTCACGCTTGCCTTCTGTATTGATGCCTGTTACTACCAAGACAGCCATGTTTTTAACTGCGCGATTATCGCGGATCCGCTCGTAAAGAGCATCGACCCAAAGAACTGGATACGTGGCTTCCAGCTTGCGCTGCCGAAATGCCTCCACCTGCTCGTTTAGTTCTTTAGTAAGGACTGACACCTGCCCCCGCGAGATAGACTCAATCCCCAAGGTTTTGGTCAGCCTATCCATCTTTCGCGTTGAAATGCCATTGACGTATGCTTCTTGGATTACGCTCATTAAAGCGGCTTCCGAACGCTTCTTGGCTTCTACAAAGAAGGGGATATAGCCGCCATTTCTAATCTTGGGCACCATTAAATACATCGTCCCCATTCGTGTGTCGAAGCGGCGAACCCGATAACCGGAGCGGTATCCTTGGCGGTCTTCACTACGCTCAGATTTTTCAGCGCCAAGCTTTCCTTCTACTTCGGCTTCCATAAGCCGTTCACAGAGCCATTTGAGCATCGATAACATGGGTTCTTCGTCCAACACAAATTTCATTAGCATTTTTTCGAAAGGTACGGTAGAATTTTGGTAAGCCATCGATTTCACACTCCTTTGGGTTTGCTAGCACTTACCTTTTCGGAGTTTTCGATGGCTTTTCCTTTTTCTCTTTTGCGAACTCAATTGTACGCTATCAAATCAAGTGATGTGCTTTGTGAAACATTCCTAAACCGTTGGTCGGACGTTCGAATCGTCTCGGGAGCACCAGTAATTATAAGGGTCTTGGGCTTTGGCTCAAGGCTCTTTTTTGTATATCCGAAAATATGTGTTTTGCATTTGACCAAGAGACATTTGAGGAGCTTTCTTGGACAAGAGAGCTTTTTGCTTCCAGAGTATGTTCGTGTTATTGTGTAGAGAGTAGGACATAAAGCAAGTTCTTGTGAGTATTTAATCCAACGTCCTTGAGGTGTATATGGATATTCAATTATTAAAAACTTTTCGTGTGGTCGCTCGGTTGGGGAACATTACGCAAGCTGCGGAGCTGCTGAATTTTACGCAGCCCGCCGTATCGGCGCAAATTCGGGCGCTGGAAGAACATTTTGGCGTTCCCTTGTTTGAACGGATTGGGAAGAGGCTCTATATAACCGAAGCAGGCAGTTATTTAGTAGAACCGGCGGAAAAGATGCTGGCGCTTTATAGTGAAACTTTCCATCATCTTGGCAGTATCGCCGCAGGGGCACCTACTAGAATTGCCTTATCCACTAATTATATTAACCACATTCTATCGCCCGCTTTATTGAAATTGCAAGCAGCCAAGGCAGCGGGAACCGTATGCGTTGAGATTTGCGCCAATTCAAAAGCGGTGTTGCAAGGTTTAAAGAGCAATCAATATGACATCGGCCTTGTGCATGACTATATTGAGGAAAAGAATCTTGATACTGTAACCCTTCGTTCGGATGAGCTTGTTTGGTGCGGTCATAAAAGTATTCTATCCCAAGGAGAGCATTCCAAGCTTACGGATCACCCTATTATCAATTTTCGACCGGGCTGTACGTTTCGCAAGCTCTGTGATGGCTTGCTGCAAAAGCATGGCTTGACCTATGCGTTTGAATACAGCGATTTTGACGCCGTAACAAGCGCCATGGCCGAAGGTTTAGGAATCGCTTTGCTGCCGCGCGTTATTATCAAAAACGAAAGAGAAATAGTTGTTTTGAAGCAGGTGGCAGAGGCTCAAATTACTCTTTGGGCGATTACTCGGCAGGATAAGCGTCTTTCTTCTTCCTTAATGTCCCTGATTCAATTGCTTCAGGAACCGTAGTCTCGATATAAAAGATTTCTATGATCTTATGGGGAATTTGAATTTCAAAAGCGGAAGGCCTTCCGGTTATAATTTAGAAATAAAGCAACAAGGGAGGCTGGTTTCATGCAAGGAGAGCTGGAAAAACAACGAAGCGTTATAGCGATGCTGGCAGGAATATCTGATTTGCTATACGGGTTTGCTGATGTTGGAGTGGACTTGCCGTCGGAATTAAAAGAACTGCCCTACGCAGTTTCCATCGGCATACCCCTTCCGGATGCGATTATGGATCCAGTTGTAGACGGACCTAATCAGGTATATTATGATGCATATCTTAGCGTTAACGAGCGTCTTGATGCGTTGACCCGGCAAATCCAGCAGGCAATCGAGCAAAAGGGATATCGCGCTCATGCGTTTGCCTCTTCCGAAAGAACGGATTTTGTGAATGTCGCTGGTGATTTTCCACATAAAACGGCTGCCGTCAAAAGCGGCCTGGGCTGGCTAGGGAGAAGCTCGCTTTTGATTACCAGAAGGTTCGGCCCTAGGATTCGGATTTCTACGGTAATTACCGACTTGCCCTTGCCAATTCAGGATTTTTCTAAAAGCAACTTCTGCGGCAACTGCCGGCGGTGCGTAGAAGCTTGCCCGGCGCAGGCCATTGTGGGTAATGCCTGGTCTATAGGAGCTTTGCGAGAAAGCTTGGTCGATGTAAAAAAATGCGACGCTTGGAAAATTAAAAACTATCCGCAATTTGACGGACTGGTTTGCGGCGTCTGCGTGGCAGTTTGTCCGCATGGCGCTAAAAAGAAAACCTAAAAAAATAGACGCCGTTTTACGGCAATAGGTATTCTGGAAATCGCATAGAGGAGAACCTGGCATTTGTGCTGGCAAATAGGGGTCTTGGGCGTTGGCTCAAGGCTCTTTTTGTGCAGGGGGTGTGAGATTTAATGAAGATTCTGCCTGCCCTGGCAAAAAAATATCTAACTAAAACAGGAAAAATGCTGCTTTAGAACAAATAAGTATGTAGATCTTGGAATGTGGCAGAAGGAGAGAGTAAAAATGTTTTCTTTAAATAGAACCAAGGAGTTTCTTGTATTTGGGGTATTGCTGCTTTTTTTAATTTTAACGGTATCGTTATTGGCCAGGCCTCTTTTTATTGTTTTGTTTGTTGCTACGCTGCTGTCGGTTTTATTAAAGCCGCTGGTACAGCTTTTGCGCAAAAAGCTGCCAGAATCCTTGGCGATTGCCCTGGCGTTGGGGGGATTTTTTCTTTTGTTCGTTTTGATTTTGGCGTTTATTACGGGCAGTATTTTGCCGGCGTTGACTAATTTTGTAAAAGACATGCCGAACATAGCCGAAAATATGACTTCTTTTGCTACTATGCTGGCAGCGCAGCATCCTTGGCTAGGGTCAACTGAATTTATTCAAGAACAGGCCAATCAGGTATTGCAAGCGGCTACAGAATGGTCTCTTTCCTTTGCGAAAGCTTCGATTGGACCGATTTTACAGACCAGCTCCAATTTGGCGGAAATGATCGGGATTCCGATTATTACTTTCTATTTTCTGAAGGATGCCAGCAAAGGACGTAACGGAGTGAAAAAATTGTTTCCCAAGGCTGGCGAGGCCATTCAAAACTTTTGCGATCAAGCGACGTTTATGTTAGGAAAGTATATTCAAGGCCAAATGGCGGTGTCTCTTATTTCAGGCCTGTCGGTATTGGCAGTAGGGGGGCTGCTAGGGGTTAATCATATTGTGCTGTTCGCTTTCTTATCGGCAGTGGGTGAGTGGATTCCGGTGGTAGGGCCGATCGTCGCTTCTTTGCTGGCGATTACGACGGTTTTAATACAAGACCCATTGATGGCGACGAAGCTGCTGGTGTTTTATGTTATTATGTTTAAGCTGAATCATAATCTGATCTATCCGACACTGGTCGGTAAGGCGACAAAGCTGCATCCGGCGTTTATTATGATTGGCGTTTTGTTTGCCGGGCATATTAGCGGTGTTTTTGGCATGCTGATTATTGTGCCGACCTTGGCGATTTTGTATATTTACTTTTCGGCTGTGTATTCTTTGGGAAAAGAGGAGTAAATGAGAGGCAGCTACTAGTTATTGGAAGGGGAGGCTACTAGCTTTAACCTATATTTAAATAACCAAGGATGATGGAGGCAGGATTTTGGTAGCTGGCAGCGAAAATCGTCAGTAAGAGGTAGGCGTGGTAAAGGAGGAGAGGGTATGGGAAAGCAGGCTATGGCCGGCAAAGCGGAGGAATTGCGCCGCTGGGCGGCTGCGCATGCGGGCTGGCTGGCGGGTTCCGACAGCGAGAATCTCCTGGGGAATGAAGTAGCGTTGGTTTGCAGTTTAGCTAGTATTTATGACAGGGAGCTGACGACGGAACAAGCACAGCAATTTTTGCAGCAGCTGCCGGGTGGCGTATTGCAAGCAGACTTAAACGAGCGCATTCCCTTTCCGCCTTTGCGCGTTCCTATCAGTATTGGGGTGACGTATGCAGTTGGCTACGTAGCGGAACAGTGGCTGGCGGACGGATGCCCCACAGTTACGCCACTATACGGTGTTGTTTTGCAGCGGCAGATTTTTCAAGCGCGGCTTTTAGTGGATGAGCTGCGAGAACATCCCCAAAAAGAAATTCCTTTAGCATAAAAAACCGGTTTCAGGCTCACCATCGTGTCAGCCTGGAACCGGTTTTTTATTACCGTGTAACTCTCAGTCGTATCTTCCCTTTACTCCATTCCGTATTCCGTTCTCTCAAAAGGTCAAGGCGGCGGTAACGCCTGGTTGCTGCAAGAAGGGGAGCAGCTTGTCAAGCGTGTCGCGTTGCAAGGGATAGTCGGAAGCTGGTAAAAAATAGCGGGCTAGTTCTTGGACTATCAATAATGCATCGGCGCTTTCTGTTTCTAAAAGGGGCTGCATGCCTTGGCCTAAAAAAGAACGCTGATACAATTCGTGAAGAGCGGCTACAATGTGGCTCGCAGGAACCCGATCCCCTAAAAGGCGGGATTCCAAGTGGACATTCCAAAAAAGTGAGAAGTCGCGCCCTGGCATTTCGAGCAAAGAGAGCACGGCTTGCTCCAAGTCGGGAAGCGAAGCAGGGATATCTTGGTGGGCCTGCTGGAGTAAGTAGGCGCAAAGACCTTGATAAAAACGGCGGAAGCGAAGGAACGTTCCTTGATAATCGCCGCGCAGAAAACAACGTTCACAGCTAAAGGCCAGCTCCGTTAAATAATCAAGATTATACATTTCTTCGTTAGTAAGCAGCCGAACAAGAAAGAGAAACTGCTTGGATAGTATTTCTGCAGGAAGTTCCGCTTTCGGAATATCAGATAACTTATAGCAAAGACTGCGCAGCAGGCGGGAAGCTTCTGCGTATTGCATGGCATCCCAGTAGTGATAGGCTTGGAAAATTTCCGTCATCAAACCGGCAGTGCGGCTGCAGTCTGCGCAAAGGGTTACTGATTTAATATGTTGGCATTCACGAGCTAATTCAGTAAACCGCATTTCTTCGGCTAAGGGGCGGAGTTGCTCCATGCTAATTTCTTCGCTCAGTAAGGTGGGCTGCAGGCGGGAGAGCTTCAGGTGGGAGGCGTGGTTTATAACTGGCTGTGCTTGCCAAAGGGTGGCGTTGGGAATAAGGCCAGCTTCGCATAGCAACAGTAGAACACCTGTCATAGCTTCGCTTCCAGAAGCGGTATTAAGATGGAACTGCGTCGGATGTTGATGCCAATGCCGGATGATGGTCAATAAGGTTTGCTTGCTGGCTGTAAGCATAGCCGTAAAATTAGTTGGATCGGCTGTGTTTACGGGGCGAATATACACAGGCAAGGAAGGGCTGTAGGTGCTATGCAGCCATTCTCGCATGGCCTCTGCCGCCTCTTGGGATAAAGCGGAGCCGGGTGCCTCTGTAGGGGCGCAAGGCAGTAGGTATACCACTTGCGGAGCGATTTGACGGCATAAAGCCTGCAGTGGGCTTTCCGGTCCGGGGTCTCGGCTGTCGAGAAAGCTGATGAGAATGGATGTGCTGTGCATAATCATATTCGAGACCTCCTTGGGGGATAATACATATATTAAGTAAAGGGTTAGACGTTAGGCGAGGAAAACCTGCTTGAGAAAAAAAGAAAAAGAAAAAATACAAAAATCCTGCCCGGCTTAGCCGGACAGGATTTTGGGGATTGGGAATTAGTATTCCCAGAACATGCGTTGAATTTCTTTGGTGTCGTGGGTTTTCGTCAAAGCCAGCATTAACAAAATGCGAGATTTTTGAGGATTGAGGGTATCCGAAGCAACAAAGTCAAGCTCATCATCGTTAGCTTCGCCATTGCGGGCCAAAATGCCATTGCCTACGCGAGAGCTGCGGACGATGACGACGCCTTGTTTGCGTGCGTCAATCAGACCTTGCTTTACTTCGGTGAAGAGGCTGCCGTCGCCTACGCCGGCATGGACAATTCCTTTAGCGCCATGAGCGACAAAGGCGTCAAGGCCATCGCGGGAATTGTTAGCATAGCCATAGACGATATCTACGCGAGGCAGATCGGTGAGGCCAGTAATATCGAATTCGCTTTTGGTTGTATGTTTCCGGGTGGATTCACGATAGAAGTAGGCTTTGCCGCCTTGCATGTAGCCGAGGTAGCCAAGCTCCGGGGCGCGGAAGGTGTCCAACAGAGAAGTGTTGGTTTTGGTTACTTCCCGGGCGCCATTGATTGCGTCGTTCAAGCAGACTAGAACGCCTTTGTTCTGGGCTTCTTTGGTGCCGGCGATGACGACGGCATTGTACAGGTTCATCGGGCCGTCAGCGCTCATGGCTGTTGGCGGGCGCATGGCGCCAACGATGACAACCGGTTTTTCGCTTTTAACAACTAGATTTAGGAAATAGGCCGTTTCTTCGATGGTGTCAGTGCCGTGGGTGACGACAATTCCGTCCACATCATCGGACGCCAGAAGTTCATTGATGCGTTTAGCCAGTTTCAGCCAAACTTTGTTGGTCATGTTTTCGCTGGCGATTTGTGCAATCTGTTCGCCGCTGACATTGGCTACTTTCTTAAGTTCCGGGACATTGTTAATGAGCGCGTCCACGGGAACTACGGCAGCTGTGTAGCCAACCGTGGTAGTGCTGGTGGCTCCAGAGCCGGCAATAGTGCCGCCTGTGGCAAGGATTTTGATATTGGGCAGATGATTGTTACTCGGTTCTGCGGCAAAGGCTACTTGCATGCTGCAGAGGAAGACGACCAGGACAGCTAGGGTGACAAGAACTTTCCGATTCATTCACTCAACTCCCTTTTTCGAATAATTTTAAATTTACCAACGAATTCAGTATAACATAAAATAAAAACATTGCGAAAAGCAGAAAAGCAAGCATGGGGGAAAAAATGGAAGAAACATCAAGGTATACATGTCTATTCTGAGGAGAATGTTAGTTAGAAAGATATTTTGCGACGCGACACCATTTGGCGTGAATCTTAAAGAAGGATGAAAAGGGGCAGGAACTGAAGAGAACAAGTAGAATCAAAAGAAAACAAGAAGATTGTCGAAGAGGAGGAAGTTATGAAGGCAAATAAAAATTTTTATGTGGGCCTTTGTCAGATGGCTACACGCGTTGATAAGGAAGAAAACCTGCGACAGGCGCAGCAAATGGTGCAACAGGCGGCCCAGGAAGGTTGTCGCTTGGTAGTATTGCCGGAAATGTTCAGCTGCCCTTATCAGGCCGTGCTGTTTCCTAAATATGCAGAAGCGGCGGAGGAAGAAACAGTAAGACGCATGAGTGAATGGGCTAAGGAGAACGGCGTCGTGTTGGTAGGCGGTTCCATTCCAGAGCGCGATGAAGCGGGGCGCGTCTATAATACGTCGTTTGTTTTTGATGAACAAGGAAAGCTGTTAGGGCGGCACCGGAAAATGCATTTGTTTGATGTAGAAATTGCAGAGGGAACCTGTTTTAAAGAATCGGATACTCTAACTGCTGGGCAAGAGCTGACACTTTGTGAAACATCAGTAGGAATTTTGGGAATTGGTGTTTGCTATGATATGCGTTTTGGCGCCATGGCCGGAGAAATGGTGCGGCGCGGTGCCGATCTGCTGATTTACCCTGCTGCGTTTGGCTGGACGACTGGGCCGGCTCATTGGGAACTGACGCTGCGGGCCAGAGCAGTAGATCATCAGGTCTTTGTGATCGGTGCGGCGCCGGCTAAACTAGCTGGTTCTGTATATGAAGCATATGGTCATTCTCTAGTGGTGGATCCCTGGGGACGGATTTTGTTCCAAGCCGATGAAACAGAGCAACTGGTGAAAGTGAAAATTGACCGTGCTTTGCAGAAAAAGGTGCGCGCCGAATTGCCGCTATTGCAACACAGCCGAGAAGATTACCGTATTCTGCCGTAGCTTGGGAAAGAGCTGCGCGACGGATCGAATAAGACAAAAAGAGACTTTGCTATAAATTTGCAAAGTCTCTTTTTGTCTTATTTTACAGGTCATATCCTAGAAGTTTCTTCTGTTGCGTTCTAAGGCTTGCGGCCGATGAGCAGCAAAAGAGCGTATAGCAAGGCTTGGGGTCGAGGCGGGCAGCCGGGAAGCTTCATGTGTACAGGGATAAAATCTTCCACCTTTCCGGCTAACGCGTAAGGAGCGCCATTAACGCAGCCTCCGGAAGAACAGGTGCCTACGGTCAGGACGCGCTTGGGTTCCGACATGGCTTCATAGGTGCGCAAAACGGCATCTTTTAAGTGATGAGTAACACCGCCGGTGACCATTAAAAGGTCGGCGTGACGAGGCGAGGCGACAAAAGAAATGCCGTAGCGCGCCAGGTCGTAATATGGATTGCCCAGAGCGGCCATCTCGAAATCGCAAGCATTGCAGGAGCCTACGTCTAGGTGACGGATCGCCAGTGAACGACCGAATATGCGGTGCGTTTCCGCGGCGAGCTCTTTACCTAAAGCCGTATGAAAGGCATGATAACTTTCTGGAACATGCTGCAGCAGTTGGCGTTCGCAAGCTTCCAGGCAAAGACCGCAAAAAGTGCAGCGTTCCGGATTCCACTGCCAGTCAGGCTGCGTAGTAAGGGCACCTGTGGGACAGGCGCCTACGCAATGATGGCATTGACTGCAGCTTTCCGTTTGCTGCAGCCGTCCACGCAGCGTGAGCGGCGAGGGGGCGGCTGTGCTTTCGGTAACACAACCGGTTTGCAAAATGGTGTTTAGCAATTTCCACATGATTGTACTCCTAACGGTCGAGACAAGCGTAACACAGCTCGAAGCTTTTATTGATTAAAGGAAAGTCAGGAATGATGTTTCCCGGCACGGTAAGCGGTACGGCCATCCAGTTGGGGTAAGAAGCAGAGCGCAGGAAGAGGCGGGATAGATGACCGCTGCTATCAATTTGCAGCCAGATGAATTCGCCGCCGCGGGGAGACTCTGCCCAACCCAAGGCGCTGCCTGGCGGAGGCAAGGGCGGAATGGGTGTTTGGATGGGGCCTGCAGGCAAACGGCGCAGTGCTTGGATTAAAAGCAGCAAGCTTTCCAGGGTTTCGTCGGCTCGCAAAAAAAGCCGGGCAGCTACATCTCCTTCTTTGCGTACAGGAATGTGCGGCTGTAAGATTCGGTAAGCGCCGTAGGGAAGATCGCGTCGCAAGTCGATGTCCACGCCGGAAGCGCGCGCGGCAGGACCTACTACCCCCAGTTCCCAGGCTGCTTTATGAGGCAAAATGCCGGTGGTTTCCGTGCGCTGACTTAAAGCGTCATGTCCGGCTAAGAGATCGATAAAGTTTTTCACTTTTTCTTCAAGCTGCCCTAGAAATTGCAGCAACTCTTGCTGGTCTTTTTCATTAATGTCGCGGGATACGCCGCCGGGCGCAATCCAGCTTCGCAAGAAACGGTGACCAGAGAGTCTTTCGTTCCAGCGCTGACAATCTTCTTTCAAGCGACTGCCGATGCTGACGCCAGCGTGAAAACCAACGCCGGCGCAGAGATTTCCCATATCCCCTAAATGGTTATAAAGACGTTCCAGTTCGCAAGCGATAAGACGCAGCATAGCGGCACGGGGCGGGATTTCCTGCTGGCAAAGCGTCTCAACCGCCTGACAAAAAGCCATAGCATGGGTGACGCTGCAAGCGCCGCAGACACGTTCTACGCCATGAAGAGCCTGGCTGACGGTGCGGCCTTCTAGGGCTTTTTCTACGCCGCGGTGCGTGTAGAAAAGACGTGCTTCTAAATGGAGTACGGTTTCACCCGCTTGGGTGAAACGAAAATGTCCCGGTTCAATGATGCCGGCGTGAATGGGGCCGACTGGCGTTTCAAAAAGACCATCGCCGCTGGCCCGTGGGACCGGGAAGGCTTCGCCTGCGGGCGGTATCGCCGCGCCAGCATCTTTACGCAGCGGAAAAACGCCGCGCGCATGGTGGAGCACCAGCGGGCGCAAGTCAGGATGGCCAACTGGGGAGAGACCAAATAAATCGTGAATTTCCCGTTCGTACCAGGCGGCTCCGGGAAAGATAGCGGTAATGCTGGGAAACGAGGGGGAATCAGAGGCAAGCGGCAGGCGCAGCAACTGCAAAGCCTGCTCTTGGGCTTGGAAAAACACGGCATATATTGCATAAACGCCATGTAACGCTCTTTCATCGTTAGCGAATAAGGCGGACAATTGATAATTGCGTCCGTGGAGCTGAGCGATTTGCGCTTGCCAATTTACGGGTAAGACATCATGGCTTTGCATACGTGGCACCTCCCAGAGCGATCAAAGTAGCGTCATTCAGCAGTTGGATCAGTATGTCCGGCAGGAAGAGGCCGCCGATAGCAACAAGCAGCAAAGAGCCGACCAGAACAAAGCGGGTCAGGTGATTTAAGGGCACAGAACGGTGGCTTTGCGGCGCAGTTCCCCCTGTGAGTTGGCCGGCATAATGCATCAAGCCGGCAAAGGCGCCTGCTAAAAGAAGCAGCAGTAAAGCAGCCAGCCAAGGGCGATCTGCGGCAAAAAGTGCTTGAAGCAGCAAGAATTTGCTGAGGAAGACGCTGAAAGGAGGCGTGCCGGTAATGGATAGCATGGCGGCCAAGAAAATCCAACCCAGAAAAGGAGAGGCTTGCAAGAGGCCGCGGATACGGGAAAGCTGCCGAGAATGATATTCCTGCGTAATGAAGCCGGCAGCATAGAAAAGCGAGGATTTAGTAAAGCCGTGAGTCAGCACATGCAATAGGCAGGCAAAGAGGGCGGCAGGCGTACCGACGCCGGCGCCGATGGCGAGAATACCCATGTGTTCCACACTGGAATAAGCGAGCAAACGCTTGAGATCATGCTGCAGCAGCAAGAAAGGAACCGCCACGGCCAACGATAAAATGCCTAAAGCCAGCAGCGCTGTTTCCGGCAGTCCTGGCGGCAGAGACGGCCGCAAGATGGCAATATGGCGTAGCAGCACATAGAAAGCGCAGCTGAGCAAGGCGCCTGACAAGAGACCGCTTACAGGTGCTGGCGCTTGGCTGTGGGCGTCCGGCAGCCAGGTATGCATAGGTGCCAAGCCGGCTTTCGTGGCATAACCAATCAGCAGGAAGGCAAAAGCCAGCCGCGCTAAAGGCGCATCCAAAAGAACGCCAGGCTGGCTGAGCGCGACAAGGCTTAGGGGGTGCTCCAGCGCGATACCGGCGGTGGCTTGGGCTTGATACAGCAGAATAGCGCCGAGCATGGCTAAGCTAATGCCGACCGTACACAGCAGCACGTATTTCCAAGCGGCCTCCAGGGAAGAACGGTTGGATTGGAAAGCTACAAGCAAGGTGCTGGCCAGGGTGGTGGCTTCAATGGCTACCCAGACAAAGCCTAGATTCTCCAGAAATAAGGCACTTTGCATAGTGAAAATAAATAATTGCAGCAGTGCATAATATTGGCCTAGACGGCGAGGCTGCAAGTGGCCTCCGGTTATTTCGGCAGCTAAGTATGGGCCGGAAACCACTAAGGCGGACAGCCCCAAAGAAGCTACCAAAAGGGAAAAAATCAGACTGAGAGCATCGATATACAACAAATCATGCCAAGCAAGAGGCAGCGCGCCTTGCAGCCAAAGCCAGCTAATGGCGCTTAACGAGAGAACGGCGGAGGCTACGTTGAGGCGATACAGCCAAGGAGAACTTTTGAAAAGAAGTATGCTGCCTAAGGCTGCTGCCAAAGGGCAAAACAAGGCAAATAAAGCAAATAAATACATGAGGCGATCATCCTTTGAGGTTTTTTAATACTGATGTATCAGTGGTCTGGAAGGAATATTTTAGACGCCGCGTGAGGACTACCAGGACAATGACAGCTACGAGAAGATCCAGGAAAATCCCCAGTTCAATTACTAAAGGCAAGCCGCCAGTGATGGAAAGACCCAACAGATAAAGACCGTTTTCCAAGGTGACAAGGCCGACGATTTGCAGCGGCGCCTGACGGCGGATCATCAAAAGCAGCAAACCCAACAGCACTAAGGTAATGGCGGTAGAGAGGATGTCTCTGCCGCTGGAAGCGGGCAAAGCCGTGGAAAGCAAGCCGTGCGAAAGCATGAGCAAGAGGCCGCCGGCGAAAAAAGACATATTGGGTGATAAAATTGGGTGCGTTTCTTTTTCCGTTTTAAGGCGTTGCACCAGGCGGCGCAGGCTGTATGGGATGAGCAGTCCTTTGATGAGCAAAGTCAGAATAGCGGCGATGAAAAGATGACTTTCATTTTGGGAAAGGCCGGCATACAAGCATACGCCGCTAAGGAGCAGCGATTGCAAAAAAAGAATGATAACTGCGGTTTTAAGCGCGGTTACACGTAGCAGAGTTAGAGCCGATGCCAGCAAAAGCATGGAAAGCAAAGACAAGAAAAGCGCCTCCTTAGTTTAATTAGAGTCTTGCAGATAGAGACAGTAAAGAAAAAACAGCGGACAGCGCCAGGTATTGTGGTACGCGGAAAAGGCGCATCTTGACGGTGACCATTTCCGCTAAGCCGATAAAGGGCGCAGTGAGCAACGTTTTTAAAAACAAGCCGAACAAGCCGTCGCAAGGAGCCGGAAGAACCGGCAAGAAAAGAGAAGCAAACAGAAAGGCCAAGGTGAGTTCACGGATCATAGAAGCCCAATGGATAGGGGCTAAATCTTGACCGGCATACTCTAAGACCATGGCTTCATGAATCATAGTCAACTCTAGATGGGTATCTGGGTTATCAACTGGAATGCGGCCGCTCTCTGCTAAAAGTACGGTAAAAAAAGCAGTTGCCGCGAAAATTTCCGGTAGACCAAAAGCACGCAGCTGCGCGGCTTCCTGCAGTGAGGAAAGGCTGGTGGCTCCGGCGCTCAAAGCCAACTGAAAAAAGGAGAGCAGCAGCGCCGGTTCGACTAAAGCCGCGACATACATTTCCCGAGAAGAACCCATACCTCCAAAGGCGCTGGAGACTTCCAGCCCGGCTATGGCCAGGCAGAATCGGCCCAGCGCCCAAAGACCGCCTAAAAAGAGTAAATCATTGCCGGTGCCTGGCAGAATAGGAAGCATCGCGGCGGCGCCTAGGGCGCAGGCTGCGTAAAGAGGAGGCCAAGCCCCAAAGAGGGGAGAGGCGCTAGTCGAGCGCAGCGGTTGTTTGCGGAAAAGACGTTGTAGTTCCAAGTAAGGCTGCCAGATCGGCGCACCACGTCGATTTTGCAGACACGCTTTGGTTTTGCGGACTATACCGGTAAAGGCGGGGGCCAGCAAAGCCAAGCCGAGGGTTTGTAGGAAAAGAGACGTTGTATCCATGGGATCACCACCTAATGCTGTAATACAGGCAAGCAACCGTTGCCGTTAAAATATAGGCCATATAGAGCTGAATCGAGCCGGCCTGCATAGCGCGCAGACGAGAGGCTGCGCGGAGAATTAAATGTTGCAGGGGCTGATAAAGGTATTCGATGAGGTAGCGCGTGCGCGACAAGTGATGCTGCAAGGATCCGCCCCAATAGGGATGGGTTCCTTGACGGAGCAGAACGCTTTGAGCTGGTCCGACAAGGCTGGCGAAGGCGCGCTGAAATGGTTGGGCTTGTGCGGTGGCGCTGTAGCCAAAATGAGCTTCAGGCACAATCCCGCAGGTCCAGGTGGGAAGCTGCGTCGTTTGCCGCCGTGCCTGCAGCCAGGCCAGCAGAACAGCGGTCAGGGCCAAGAGCCAAGCTGTGTTAGAATACGGCAGCGAGGGGAGGGGGCCGGCTGGCAGCCAGAGCAGGCGCAGCCAGTCCGCTTGCCATGTGGCTAGAAGTGTCAAAATAACCAGTCCCAAGGGGGCCTGAACAAGAGCGCCTTTAGGGGCGTGGAACTCAGGGCGCCAAGGCCTCTTTTTCGGTCCAAACACAGGCAGAGCCAAGGTCTTTAAAAAAGCGGCTGCGCTGGTGGCTGCCGCTAGGCCTAAGGCGGCCAGGGCGATGCCGGCGGGCAAAGGAGCGTCAACAGGACCGCTGCCTAAGGATAAAATGCTTTGGAGCAGCAGCCACTCGCCGGGAAATCCCGCGAAGAAAGGCAGGCCGGCGGCGCTGCAGCTGCCAATTCCCAGGCAAAGACAGGTGCCCGGCATGCGGCGCCAGAGGCCGCCTAAGGCGTCAAGGCTGCCTGTGCCTACGGCATGAATGACCGAACCGACGCCTAAAAAGAGCAAACTTTTATAAAGAGCGTGCAAAAAGACGTGCAGCAGCGCAGCATTCCAGGCAAGAGACGCCAAGTAAGCGTCTCCATGGAATTGGCCGAGCAGACCAGCGCCGAGAAGCGCAAAGATTAAGCCTAAATTTTCGGCGCTGCAAAACGCGAGCAGGCGTTTCCAGTCGCCTTCAGTGACCGCATATAGCGCGCCCATGAGCGCTGAAAGGCAGCCTGCGCCTACCAGCAGCCACCCCCACCAGGCGGCGGCGGCAAGGGGCAGAAAATCCCATAAGAAGCGGCACATGCCATAGACCGCCGTTTTCAACATGATGCCGGACATCAAGGCGGACACATGGGAAGGAGCCGCTGGATGCGCTCGGGACAACCAGATATGTAACGGGACTAACCCGGCTTTAATCGCAAAACCCAAAAAAGCAAGCAAGAAAATGAGGCTGCTCAGAGGGCCAGGCAGTAGGCTGCCGAAGCTCGCAAAGTCCAGGGAGCCGCTGGAGGTGCTGAGTAGAAGAAAAGAACCTAAAAGACAAGCCGTGCCGATATGGGTCATCAGCAGGTAGAGAAAACCGGTACGAATGGAACGTTTCTTTTGATCCTGGTAGCGGACCAAGAGAAAAGAAGTCCAGGCCATGATTTCCCAGGCAAAGAAAAAGAAATAGACCTGGGCGGCGGCAAAGACCCCAGCCATGCCGGCGAGGAATAGATTCCAGCAAGAGGCTAGGCGGCGCGGTTGTGGTAAAGAGCTGGTGTATGAGATAGCATACCAGGAAGAAAAAACGCCTACCAGGCCAAATGGCAGAAAAAAAGATGCTGCCAACCAATCCAATTTTAGTAATTCGGATTTGCCAGGCAGCACGGAGAACGGAAGTAAAAACATATTTGGTTGTAACAGGCAGACTGCGAGAGCAATCAGGCAGACACTTCCGCCTATGCTGCACAGATAAGACATCCTAGTTCGGGCGGGGAGCGGTGGCAGAACTGAAAGACAGCCTAGACTAAAAAAAGCAAGAGCTGCAAAAAATAACCAATCTACCGACACGAGAAAACACCTTCTTCATTAACATTTCCAATGTGCTTTCTCAATAGAAAGCTGGATAGCATCAACATTCTATTATAAATTTCATAAAAGAACAAAAGTAGTATTTTCGTAAATTAGCGTATAAAAATGCGATAATAACGCATGAGCATAAATTTTTGAAAAAATACGTACAAAAGCAAAAAAATACAGCTTGTTAGGACGTAAAGCGAAGAAACGCTTAAAAGAAGGCTCGGTTTTCTAGATATAAAAAGAACCCGCAGCGCGTAGCATGCGGGTTCTTTTTGTTTTTTGGGGGCTTTGCCAAGGGCTGCAAAAAAAGAAGTATATTAGTAGCTTTCCGTCGGAACGGCAAGGGGCTGAGCCGCGCGCAGACGTAATTGTTCTTCTTTAATGCGCAGCAGCCAGTCGTCTACTTCTGAAAAGAGGCGGTATTCAACGCCGCTGTTTACACTAAGGTGCTGCACTTCCCCGATATTCAACTTGCGGGTCTGTTTGGCAAAAAGGGGATTGTCGGAGAGACAAAACAAGGTACCTTGTAAGCGAATGGAGACTAACGTATCATCATCATAAATTCCGTGACTGTACGTGAACTCCTGGACTGTATCAAGGCGGATGGCCAGCAGCAAGGAGGCCTGGTTGTTGCGACGCAGTTCTTCCAAAGCGGCTAAATCCCAACTAGCAGGGAGAGGCGTAGTTACGCGTTCGTAAATCGGGAGACGGTAGGCGCGTTCCATTTTTTGCGTAAGCGCGGCTGCAACTTGAGGGGGGACGTCGCCGAAAATTGGAACAAGGGCAAT
Organism: uncultured Anaeromusa sp.; assembly: GCF_963676855.1. Lineage (NCBI taxonomy): Bacteria > Bacillati > Bacillota > Negativicutes > Selenomonadales > Sporomusaceae > Anaeromusa > uncultured Anaeromusa sp. The sequence continues at coordinate 3,267,877 of NZ_OY781460.1, read as the reverse complement.
GCGTTCGATGGGGAAGGCGCTGACCAGGGGCGGATTTATCCAGAGACACAAAAAGCAAAGCAGCAAAGCAAACCAACGATACATGCATATCCCTCCTAAAATAAAAATCGTTTATTTTAGTATAGCACGGGGGAAAATAAAAAATAAAATCAAATAAAATGCAGAAAAGCAGTGGTTTATAAGTAAAAAAGATAAAAAATGCATGAAAATGAAGAAATATGCGACTTTTCTCGCAAGGAAGAATCTCGTATAATAAAAAACGACACGGAAGTGTCTGAATTTTTTAGCAGTACAATGTATACATAATACGTAATTCAGAATCAAAAATAGAAAGTAGCGTAAGGAGGTGGGATGAGTCGTCAATCGTAAGTAAACATTCTGCTACGTGTGGAACGTTGGAAAGAAGACAGGGGGATGTGAAACGTGAATGGTAAGTTGATTCGCGGTGTGTTGTGTGTGTTAATCGGTCTGGGAATTTGGTTTGCACCGATGCCGGAAGGGGTCAAGGTGGAAGCGTGGCATTTGTTGGCCGTTTTTATCGCCACGATTGCCGCATTTATCTTGCAGCCGGTCGCTATTGGCTCTGCAGCTGTTATTGGCTTGGCTACCGTTGTATTTACAGGGGTGTTGAAACCGGGGCAAGCGCTGGAAGGGTTTTCCGCTACGGTTATCTGGCTGATTGTAGCGGCGTTTATGTTTTCCAAAGGCTTTATTAAAACAGGCTTGGGACGACGGATTGCTTTCGTTTTGATGGAGCGTTTTGGCAGCAGTACTTTAAAACTGGCCTATACGCTTTCCTTTACTGACTTGATTGTGGCACCTTTTACTCCTTCTAATACGGCGCGAGGCGGGGGCATTATTTATCCTATTACGCGCAGCTTGTGCACTGCTTTTGGTTCAGAACCGGGGCCGTCAAGGCGTAAGGTAGGGGCATATCTGATGCTCAGCGCTTATAGCGCGGTAATTATCAGCGCGTCGATCTTTATGACGGCGGCTTCTAATAATGTAGTGGCCGTAAAATTGACCCAAGACTTGTTTGGCAAAACTATTACTTGGATGGACTGGTTTTTGGCTACCTCTCTTCCTGGCGCGATCTGTACGATTTTATTTCCTTACTTGATTTATAAGCTATACCCGCCGGAAGTTAAAGAAACGCCGGAAGCCAAGACGCTGGCAAGGGATGAACTGCAACGTATGGGCCCCATGAGCTCGGCCGAAAAAATTCTCACAGTGATTTTTGGCGCTGCTTTAGCGCTTTGGGCTACCACCTCAATTACTAACTTTGATTCCGCTTTTATTGCGATTGCCGGTTTGTCAGCTATGCTGCTGACAAAGGTGCTTGACTGGGAAGATGTGTTGGATGAAAAAGGCGCTTGGGACGTGCTCATCTGGATGGGCGTGTTGGTAAATATGGCCGCTTATTTGGCCAAGTTTGGTTTGATGAGTTGGTTTGCTTCCGCCGTAGGAGCGCAGTTGGTCGGCATTGACTGGTTAACGATGCTAATTGTGCTATTTATTGTCTATAACTATGTGCACTATGGTTTTGCCAGCAATACGGCTCATGTTATGGCGTTGTTTGGTGCGTTTGCGACCGTAGCGGTGGCGGCAGGAGCGCCTGTAATGTTGACAACTATTTTATTAGGCGTTTTTGCTAATACTTGCTCCATGCTTACTCACTTTGCTTGTGGTGTAACGCCGATCTTTTTTGGCGCTGGTTATATTACCATGGGCGAATTTTGGCGGCTTGGTTTTGTTCTGGCAACCGTACACATTCTGATATGGCTGGGCATCGGTATGCCTTGGATGAAATTGCTGGGAATTTGGTAAAATCAAAAAAATAACATATGCATAGAATTTGGTGGAAATAAAAGGGTTAAATTTGAAAATAAGTGTAACTTTTGCCTTGCCAAGAAGAATTTGGAGAGGTATAATGAACTCAAGAAAGAGGGCAGAAAAATCTGCCTTTTCAAATGAGCATACATGTATACAAAATATACAATAAGTTGTACAGAACATGACGCTTTTGAAAAGCAACTGTGGGAGAAATGAAAAGGGGGAAATGGTATGCGTTTGGAACATGATTTTCTCGGAGAATTGCAAGTAGCGGATGAGGTGTACTACGGGGTGCAAACTATGCGGGCGATGGAGAATTTCCGCATTACCGGCCATAAGTTGGATAGCGATTTCATTATTGCCTTAGCGATGGTGAAAAAAGCGGCAGCGAAGGCTAATATGGCGACCGGCCGTTTGGATCAAACGATCGGCAATGCTCTTGTTGCAGCAGCAGATGAAATTATTGCGGGAAAACTGCATGATCAATTTCCGGTGGATCCCATTCAGGGCGGCGCCGGCACCTCAATCAACATGAATACCAATGAAGTGCTTTGCAATCGGGCGCTGGAGATGCTAGGCGATAAAAAAGGAAATTATGATCGGATATCGCCGAATAACCATGCCAATATGGCGCAGTCTACGAATGACGCATTTCCAACAGCTATTAAAGTTTGCGCTATTCAAAAAGGCCGCTTGCTAGTGAAGGCGTTGCGCGAATTGGCGGAGGCGCTGGAAGTTAAGGCCGAGAAATTCAAGCGGGTTATGAAAATGGGACGGACTCACTTGCAAGATGCAGTGCCGGTTACGCTGGGACAGGAATTTGCTTCTCATGCGTCGGCAGTCCGCCGCGGGGCTAAGCGCATTGAAACCGCACTGGATCAGCTGCATGCCGTCAATATGGGCGCTACTGCAGTCGGTACTGGCTTAAATGCCGAACCGGAGTATATTGTAGAAGTAGCGAAGCAATTGGCGGAAATTACCGGCGAACCGTTCGTTACGGCTGGCAATTTGATGGATGCTACCCAAAATACCGATGGCTTTGCGGATATTTCCGGTGCGATGAAGATTACGGCGTTACCGCTGATCAAGATGGCCAATGATTTCCGTTTGATGGCGTCTGGTCCTCGCTGTGGTCTGGGTGAGTTGAAACTGCCACCGCGTCAGCCTGGTTCGTCCATTATGCCTGGCAAAGTAAATCCGGTTATTCCGGAAGTGCTCAACCAGACCTGCTACCAGGTTATCGGCAATGATTTGGCGGTGACTTTGGGAGTGGAGAATGGCCAGTTTGAGCTCAATGTTATGGAGCCGGTCATGGCATACAACATTTTCAATTCGATGACGATGTTAACCAATGTGGTGAATACCTTCCGTACACTGTGCTTGGAAAATGTGGAAGCTGATGAAAAGCAATGTCAAAAATGGCTGGATAACAGCGTAGGGATTGTTACGGCGCTGCTGCCGCATGTTGGTTATGAAAACTCTTCTATGTTGGCCAAAGAAGCCTACGCTACTGGTCGGCCTATCCGCGATTTGATTCTAGAGAAAAAGCTTTTGACCAAAGAAGCTATGGATATTATCTTGTCGCCGGAAGAAATGACCGTGCCGGGCATTGCGGGAAAAAAATTGTTGGTGAAGTAAGACGTCTTTAATTATGAAGATTTGCAAAGAAGCCTCGGTGGCGACCGAGGCTTCTTTTTTGTGAATGCAGTAATTTATGGATAAACTTCTGGCCCTGGCCTAAAAAGCTATGCTAAAATACTATAATAGAATACAAAATAAAGGAGTCGGCATAATGAGCACAGATGAATCTTTTGTCTCTACGCATTTCATTCAAGCTATTATTAATGAAGATAATAAAACCAATAAGTACGGTCAGAAGGTGCATACTCGCTTTCCGCCCGAGCCAAACGGCTATTTACATATCGGTCATGCTAAGTCCATCTGCCTGAATTTCGGGTTGGCCTTGGAGTATGGCGGGCAATGCAACTTGCGTTTTGACGATACCAATCCCAGCAAAGAAGAAACCGAATATGTTGACTCGATTCAAGAAGATGTACATTGGTTGGGTTTTGACTGGCAGGAGCGCCGCTTTTATGCTTCCAATTATTTTGAGAAGCTCTATGAGTGCGCCTGTCAATTAATTCGCGAAGGAAAGGCTTTTGTTTGCGATTTGACGGCGGAGCAAATGAGAGAACACCGCGGCACATTGACCGAACCGGGCAAGGAAAGCCCTTGCCGTGGCCGGAGCGCCGAAGAAAACCTGGATTTGTTTGCTCGCATGCGGGCCGGAGAATTTGCTGACGGCAGTCGGACGCTGCGTGCGAAAATCGACATGGCTTCGCCAAACCTGAATATGCGTGATCCTGTGCTATACCGGATCATGCGGGCGCACCATCATCGCACAGGCGACGCCTGGTGCATCTATCCCATGTATGATTACGCCCATCCGGTTTCGGACGCGTTAGAGGGCATTACGCACTCCATCTGCACCTTGGAATTTGAGGATCATCGGCCTCTTTATGACTGGACGCTGACGGCGCTGGGCTTTGACCCACGGCCACAGCAAATTGAATTTGCCCGGCTCAATCTTACACGAACGATCATGAGCAAGCGCTATTTGCGGCGTTTGGTAGAGGAAGGCCGTGTTAGCGGTTGGGATGACCCGCGTATGCCGACCATTTCTGGTTTGCGGCGCAGAGGCTATACAGCAGCGGCTATTCGCGATTTTTGCGAGCGTATTGGCGTGGCAAAAAGCAATAGCCAAGTCGATGTGGCTATGCTGGAGCATTGCGTACGAGAAGATCTTAATGCCAAGGCGGCACGGGCCATGGCGGTGCTGAGGCCGCTAAAAGTAGTTATTACTAATTACCCAGAGGGCCAAGAAGAATGGCTGAGCGCAGAAAATAATCCGGAGAATCCGGAGATGGGTGAGCGGCAGATCCCGTTTGGCCGGGAGCTGTATATTGAACACGATGATTTTATGGAAGAGCCGCCGAAAAAGTTTTTCCGTCTGACTCCCGGCAAAGAAGTACGCCTCAAACACGCCTACATTATTTGTTGCGAAGAAGTAGTGAAGGACGAAAACGGCAAGGTAGTAGAGGTGCGGTGCACCTATGATGCGGATACCAAAAGTGGCGGCCCCAACAGCGCGAAAAAAGTCAAAGGCGTACTGCATTGGGTTTCGGCGGCGCATGCGAAAAAGGCGCAGGTGCGCTTGTATGATTATTTGTTGTTGCCCGAAGAAGAGGGCGTAGACAGCACTGATTTTGCAAATCGCATGAACCCGGCTTCTTTGGAAACGGTGGAAGCCATGGTAGAACCGTCGCTGGCGGCAGCGGCGCCGGGAAGCCATTATCAATTTTTGCGTACCGGATATTTTTGCGTGGATATAGAAGAGTCCAAAGCGGACGCTCTTGTATTCAACCGCATTGTTGGATTGCGTGATTCCTGGGCCAAGGTGCAAAAGAATCAAGGATGACATAAATAGTAGAAAAGCGTGCCTTAAGGCACGCTTTTTTTCTGTTTTAGCAGGATTTATGGACCCGTGTGGAAGAATATATCCATAATGCATTAATAACTCTTGCTTACATTTTATGACCAATCTGTTTGCTTGCAGAAGTTCGTAGTAACTATAGGATGCTCAAACGGAGAAACTAAGCGAAGAGAACTCTTTTTTTGCTTGTTTTTGCACATATAAGCAGGAATTTGACTGTTTTTGCGGAATCTTAGTCTACGGATTTTCAGACGAATCGTGCTGGTCTGAGGGGAAACTGGAGAAATGCGTGGAGGTGGAGGAATGGTTTTGCGTAAGCAGTATCAGGCAGGGCTTGATGTGGGATCAACAACAGTAAAAATTGTCATTACAGATGAAAATGATCGTCTTGTATATAGCCGCTACCGACGCCATCTCTCAGATGTGCGTACAACCGTGATTTCATTAGTAGACGAGGCTTATGCGGATTTTCCCGAGGCGGAAATAACCATTGCCGTCGCCGGTTCCGGCGGCATTGCTGTGGCGGAATGGCTGCAGATTCCGTTTGTCCAGGAAGTAGTAGCCTGTACGGAAAGCATCGGACGCTACATTCCGCAAACCGATGTGGCTATTGAACTGGGCGGTGAGGATGCAAAGATTACTTTCTTTGATCAAGGCGTGGATCAGCGCATGAATGAAACCTGCGCTGGCGGTACAGGCGCTTTCATTGATCAAATGGCGGCGCTGCTGCAGACTGATGCGGCAGGGCTGAATGAATTGGCTTTGCAACATAGTACGTTGTATCCGATTGCCGCCCGGTGCGGCGTTTTTGCGAAAACTGATGTGCAGCCGTTGCTTAACGAAGGAGCGGCGAAAACCGATATTGCCGCGTCTATTCTGCAAGCAGTGGTAGATCAGACAGTGGGCGGTTTGGCTTGCGGTCGCAGTATTCGTGGACGAGTGGCTTTTTTAGGAGGGCCATTGTTTTTTCTGTCGGCGTTGCGGCAGCGTTTCTCCGAATCGCTGAAGTTGAGGGAAGACGAAGTTGTTTTCCCGGAAAATTCGCAGTACTTTGTGGCTCTGGGAGCGGCGCTGTTATCAAAAGAAAATGAAATATGCCGTTTTGCCGAGGTTAGAGAAAAAGCGCTGGCCCTGCGTAATGTAGAGGTGGAGCGGGAAATTGCTTCATTGACGCCATTGTTTGCCGAGGAAGAAGATAAGACTGATTTTTTTCGTCGTCATGATCGCTCGAAAGTGGCTCGACGGGAACTGGCTTCTTTTTCAGGAGACTGCTTTTTAGGCATTGACGTAGGTTCGACAACTACGAAAGCGGCCTTGCTTGATGAGGGCGGACAGCTTTTATTCTCTTGGTATGGCAGCAATGAAGGAAATCCGCTGGCTACAGTGGTTTCCATTTTGCAAAAATTGTATCGGGAGCTGCCTAAAGCGGCCAAAATACGCCAAAGCGCGGTAACTGGCTATGGCGAAGCCCTCATTCAAGCGGCCTTGGGCGTGGACATCGGTGAAGTAGAGACCGTGGCACATTATAAAGCGGCTAATTTTTTCTTGCCTGGGGTGTCTTTCATTTTAGACATCGGCGGACAAGACATGAAATGCCTTCATGTGAAAGAGGGTATTATTGACCGAGTCTTGCTGAATGAAGCCTGCTCTTCTGGATGCGGTTCGTTTTTAGAGACCTTTGCCAAGTCCCTGGGACTTGACGTGAAGACCTTTGCCGCTGCCGCGTTGACATCGGGGCATCCTGTTGATTTAGGGTCGCGCTGTACCGTGTTTATGAATTCCAAAGTGAAGCAGGCTCAAAAGGAAGGCGCGGCAGTTGGCGATATTTCCGCCGGCTTGGCTTATTCGGTTGTGCGCAATGCGCTGTACAAGGTTATAAAAATCAGCAGACCCGAAGAATTAGGTGCACATATTGTAGTACAAGGCGGTACGTTCTTTAACGATGCTGTGCTGCGTGCGTTCGAACTGTCCATTGGCCGCGAAGTGATCCGACCAGACATTGCTGGGTTGATGGGTGCTTTTGGCGCGGCGCTTTTGGCGTTGGAGCAATGGGACGGCAAGGCGGAGACCGGATTGTTGTCTTTGACGGAGTTGCAGCGTTTTGCAGTGGAAACGGATATTCACCGGTGTGGCCAATGCGGTAATAATTGCTTGTTAACTATCAATCGTTTTACTGATGGACGTCGTTTTATTTCCGGCAACCGCTGTGAGAGAGGCGCTGGGCAGGCGAAGACCAATGCAGAACTTCCCAATTTATATGCCTATAAGTATCGTCGCCTTTTTGGTTCGTACCGCCCGTTAGCGGCGGAAGAGGCGCCGCGAGGGCGTGTGGGTATTCCCAGGGTTTTGAATCTATATGAAAATTATCCTTTTTGGTTTACCTTTTTCAATGAACTTGGCTTTCGGGTTGAGCTTTCAGCGCCTTCGTCTAAAGAGCTTTTCAACCGCGGCTTGGAGACCATTCCGTCCCAGACGGTTTGCTATCCGGCTAAGTTGGTACACGGGCATATTATGGATTTGGCGCACAAGGGCGTGCCGTTTATCTTTTATCCTTGCATTCCCATGGAAAGCAAGGAATTTGCAGACGCGGACAACCATTATAACTGTCCTGTAGTGGGAAGCTATCCAGAAGTTGTACGTAATAATATGGATGTGCTGGAAACAGAAGGGGTGCGGTTAGTGCAACCGTTCCTGCCCTTGGATGATCCGAAACGTTTGGCTAAGCGGCTGCAGGAAGAACTGGCTTTTTTACATTTGCCTTACAGTGAAGTTAAGAAAGCGGTACGCCGCGCTTATCTGGAAATGGATCGTTTTCGCTCCGATGTACGAGAGATGGGCGAAAAGGCGTTGCAGTATTTGACAGAAACCGGGCGCACGGGGATTGTGCTGGCCGGTCATCCCTATCACATCGATCAAGAAGTGCATCATGGCATTCCAGACTTGATTCTAGCCAACGGCTTGGCGGTACTGACAGAGGATGCAGTTTCTCATATGGCGGCAGCGCCGAAACCTTTAGGAGTGGTGGATCAGTGGGTATATCACTCTCGTTTGTACCGGGCGGCGCAGCTTGTGGCGCAGCAGCCGGAGCTGGAACTTGTGCAGCTGAACTCCTTCGGGTGCGGCTTGGACGCCATTACGACGGATCAAGTTTCGGATATTCTCGTACGGGCCGGGAAGGTGTATACGGTCCTGAAAATCGACGAAGGAAGCAATCTGGGCGCAGTGCGCATCCGTATTCGGTCCCTGTTGGCGGCGGTGCGTGAACGGGAACGCCTCGGAGCTTCTGCGGCGGAAAAAACACCGTTGGTTATTAAATCGCCTTTTACCAAAGCCATGAAAAAGACCCACACGATCTTATGTCCGCAAATGTCTCCAATCCATTTTCAATTTATGCAGGCGGCTATGTCTTCGTCTGGCTATCATTTGGAGGTATTGGAGGCGGCGAACAAGCCGGCGGTGGAAGAAGGCTTGCGGTATGTTAACAACGATGCTTGCTATCCGGCAGTGATGGTGGTGGGACAGCTCATTCAAGCGTTGCAGTCTGGGCGGTATGATCCAGAGACGACGGCGCTGCTGATTTCTCAGACTGGCGGCGGCTGCAGGGCCACGAACTATATTGGCTTTTTGCGGCGGGCTTTGCGGGAAGCTGGCTTTGCTAATACACCGGTCATTTCTGCCAATTTTGGAGGCATGGAAAGTAATCCTGGGTTTAATGTATCCGCCGGTATGGTGAAACGGCTGATTTTAGCCATGTTGTACGGTGATGTGCTGATGCGAGTGTTGTATCGAACGCGGCCATATGAGCTGGTTGCCGGTTCGGCGGAAAAGCTCTATGCGACCTGGGTGGAACGGTGCAAACTAAATGTGGCGAATGGAGATCGGGGGCAGTTTCGCGATAATATCCGGCGCTTAGTGGCTGACTTTGAAAAGTTGCCCTTGCGGCAGGAGGAAAAACCCAAAGTGGGCCTTGTGGGCGAAATTCTTGTTAAGTTTCACCCGGATGCCAATAATGACGTTGTCGGCATTATTGAACGCGAAGGCGGCGAGGCAGTTGTGCCGGACTTGACCGACTTTATTTTATATTGCCTATACGATGATGAATACCGCTACCAGTATTTATCAGGGAGCCGTATTGACCAGCTTGTCAGCAAAGGCTATATTAAGCTCATCAATTGGTTCCGCAAAGATGTAATTCAGGCATTGGCCCAAAGCTCGCGCTTTCGGCATATTGAGTCCATTGATGAATTAGCGCAGAAAGTCAAAGGCATTGTCTCGTTAGGAAATCAAACCGGAGAAGGCTGGCTTTTGACGGCAGAAATGGTGGAGTTAATTGAGGGTGGCGCTCCTAATATCATCTGCATGCAGCCGTTTGCTTGCCTGCCTAATCACATTACAGGCAAAGGCGTGATGAAAGAATTGAAACGCCGCTATGCTAAGGCTAATATAGCGGCAGTTGATTATGACCCTGGCGCTAGTGAAGTAAATCAATTGAACCGGATTAAGTTAATGATGTCTGTTGCGTTTAAACAATTGCGTGACGAGCAGCGCCGGCGGCAGCGACCAGGGCGGGAGGAACAGCAAGTCGCGGCCAGCCTGGCGGATGTTGTCGGTGCAGAAGTGCAGCCGCAAGCGGATTAAAGCAAGTTCTCTTTGACACAAGGAAGAAGTAGCTGGGAAAGAAGGAATTGACGATGAAATTGAATTTTAGCAAGAAAGAATACACGGCCTTATTGGAAATGCTGTATATGGCGGACTGGGTGCTTCATGCACATACTGAAGAAAAGGAAGAATCTACAGAAGAGTACCGTTTACTTATGCAGAAAGTATTGGAGGCTGCTAAGGATTTTAGCCTTGAAGAAGCGGTTGGGCGCGACGATCAAACCGGCGAGTATTATCTGGCTCGTCGTTGGGGCGAAGAAGGTCGTCCGATGCAAGAAATTGAACGTTTTGAAAACTATACTTTCTGGGCAGAGTTGGTGCACCGCTTGGGACGAAGAGATTTTATCCGCCTTTATGGCGAGGAACGTATCAAACAAATGAATTTGGAGGAGCGCTACCAGACAGAGTCGGAAATGCAGGTGCGCTATGATGAGGAGTTTGCTCAACATGGCTTGGAACGTCTAGAAGTAATGAAGACGGCTAGGGATGGCAACGAGCAATAAAAAAGCTGCAAGGAAGCAGTCTGGCGCAAGGCGCCGGACTGCTTCCTTGTCGTTAGGAAAGGTGCAAAATGAGACTATATATGGTACAATTTACTACAATGAAGCTGCAGATTCTACTATGAGAAGTACATCTGTAAGACGAGGAGGCGACCAGCATGTACCGCACAGGGAAAATCGTTGTATGTTGCTTGCTGTTTTTGTTTGCGTCGGCTTCTCTTTTTGGCGAGCCTGCGTTACCGAGACCGCAGAGCTTGGCGTCGGAGGAGCAGCGTGAAGCGGTGGCCCAGCCATTGCTGCGCTGGACGCCAATTGCGGATGCTATACAATATGAATTGGAAATCTGGACTCGCTCGCCGGAAGAGGCTCCGGCGGAGTTCGGGCCGCTTTTAAAGACCAAGCAGGTTTTTCAGGCTGCGTATCAGGCTGATTTTTCTCTGTTGGAAGAAGAGCAAACTTTCTATTGGCGGGTGAGGGCTTTGGATTTGGACGGGCAGCCCATCAGTCGCTTTTCGCAGAGTGAACTGCTGCAGGTAAACCCTAAAAAGAAAAGCCTGCTGCGGCCTGTTTTAAATGCAGACTTTAATGGCGGCGGCATGGCTTCGTTGCTGTATCCGGTTTATACCTGGGTAGTGATTCCTGGCGCTGTCGGTTACGAAGTGGAGCTTTTAGCGGCGGAGCCAGAAAATCCGACCGGAACGGAAGCGTCGAAGTATCGTATTTGGAGCCAACGAGTAGGAGCTGTTATTGATTGCTATGATGAGTTGCCGCGCAGCAAGCCAGGAGTGTATTACTGGCGAGTACGCGGCTTGGACGAGCAAGGAGGCCCCGTAGGCGTATGGTCGGAGGCTGGTCGTTTTACGGTGGATCCTGCCAATGATGGCTGGTATTCGGCTTCTTTTGGAGATAGTATCGTCCATGGCGGCGGTTCGGTTTCTTTTTCACCGGCTGATAAAGAATACGATTTTCAAACGTATCTCCACTTTTCGCATGTGAACCTGGGGCGCAGTGGCGATACCACAGAAAGCATGTTGGCTCGTTTTGACGCAGACGTATTGCCATATAACCCCAAGTATCTCTTGATTTTGGGAGGCACTAACAGTCTGCGCGGCGGAGTACCGGCAGAGCAAGTTATCCAAGAACTAACAGAAATTGGCGAGAAATGCCGTGCTAATGGTATCCGACCTATTTTCCTTACTTTACCTTCAATTAATCCGGCGGCCATTGAGAGGGTGTTTGACGAGCCGACGGCAGAAAGCTGGCGCAGCGCGTTTACCAAAGTCAATCAATTTATTCGAAGGCAGCCATACTATATTGACTTAGAGCCTCATTTTATCGACTCTAAGGGCGTGATGCAAAATCGCCTAGCCATCGATGGACTGCATCCTGGATTAGAAGGTAAAGAACTCATGGCGCAAATCATTGAGCGAAATTGGGTGCGGGTTACGCGCTAAACGAAATTACGATAGTGTAAGATGAGAAAAAGCTTTACAAAATGGCGGATGTGCCGGATAATAAATAAAGACCTGGTTCTAAAACCAGGTCTAAAAGAAGGCGTCTCCGGTAGATGATTATTTGCCTGGATGCTTCATCGTGGTAGGAATAAAGGAGTGTAATCATGCAACGAGTGGTGATCCGGGGAACTGGGCATTACGTGCCTCAAAGGCGCTTAACGAATGAAGACTTGACTCGTATGGTCGATACAACCGATGAGTGGATACTTTCGCGTACCGGCATTTCCGAACGGCGTATCGCCGCTCCGGAAGAGGCTACATCCGACTTGGCTTTGGCGGCCGCTCGGGCGGCGTTGGAAGACGCTGGCATGACGGCACAGGAACTGGATCTGATTTTGGTTGCCACCGTAAGCGGCGATTATCCGTTTCCGGCTGTAGCCTGCCTTTTGCATCATCAACTGGGTTGTTTGGCCGCGTACGGGGGCGTTTGATGTCAGCGCGACTTGTGTGGGGTTTTTGACGGCTTTGCAGGTTGCAGAACAGTATATACGTTGCGGCACCCATAAAAACATATTGGTAATAGGCGCGGAAGCGCTGTCTCGGTTTACTGATTATGAAGACCGTGGCACCTGTATTTTGTTTTCCGACGGTGCTGGTGCGGCGGTTCTTTCCTTGGGCGAGGAAAAAGACGGCGCAGGAATATTGCATACCTTGTTGCGTGCTGATGGTCAATACGCTGACCTGCTCTACATTCCCGGAGGCGGCAGCCGCGAACCGGCCGGCAAAAATAAGATGGCCATGGATGGAAATAAAATTTTCAAATTGGCGGTCAACGCCATGACTCAGGCGGTAAAAGAAGCCTTGGCGGCTACTAATCTGACGATTGACGATATCGATTGGGTGGTGCCTCATCAGGCCAATCAGCGCATCATTGATGCGGTTGCCAGACATTTGTCGCTGCCGATGGACAAGGTTGTGTGCACGGTTCGTGAGTATGGAAATAATTCGGCGGCTACCATTCCGCTGGCCTTTGATTTGGCGATTAAAGAAGGCAAAATCAAACGTGGTCAAAAAGTACTTTTAACGGCTTTTGGCGGCGGTTTGGTTTGGGGCGCGGCTATTTTAGAATATTGATTAGTGAAAGCAGGCGTGAGTAATAACTCCGCCTGTTTTTTTGCGGCTTTCTTTTTTGATTTGCGTAAAACGTCGGTTCTGAAGCTGGGATTATGATAAAATAATATTGTTACCAAGAGAGTGGGGATTTCGAAAGGGGTGGCAGCATGTATAAACTGGCGCATGTCGGCCTTGTGGTAAAGAATGCAGATGTTTCACAGGCCTTTTATCAGCGAGTACTTCGCTGTGAAGTGGAAAATACATATCAAGACGCGCGGATTAAGCTGATTTTTCTTAATGTGGGGGGGCAGACAATCGAATTGGTGCAGCGTTTGCAGCAGGCGACGGCGGAACGCCAGGATGGCGTAGTGGATCATTTGGCGTTTTGGGTGCCTGATGTGGCGATGGAAATGGAGCGCTTGCGTTCTCTTGGCATTAGGCCGTTGACGGAACAGCCGGCTTCCTTAGGGAAAACGTTGCAAAACTTTTTCTTTTTAGGGCCTGATGGAGAACGGGTAGAATTTATGCAAGGATCCCTGTTTTAAGAGGCTGGCTTTTGGCAAGCGTTGGGAGCTGGAAATTGTTGCTGCAAGGGGAAACTGTAAAAAGCAGGAGAAGATAGCGAAAACAAGGAGGGGCACATGGTTTTTGACAGTCACTGTCATACCGTATTTTCTACGGATTCACGCATGACCTTAGATGAAGCGATGGAGGTTGCGGCGGGCAAGGAAATCGGCCTGATTATTACGGAACATATGGATTATGACTATCCCCAGACGGGAGCATTTCTTTTTGATCCGCAAGAGTATTTGGCAGCTTATGCGCCTTATCGCAGCGAGAAACTGCTGCTGGGAGTGGAAATCGGCATGCGCGCCGAGTGCAAGGAAGCCAACCGGACGTTGCTTGAAAGCTATGCGTTTGATCAAGTTATCGGTTCGATTCATGTCGTGGAGGGCATGGATATTTATGATGCTGCGTTTTATAAGGGACGCAGCAAACGGGATGTTTACTGCCGTTACTTTGAGTCGATGCTGCAATGCGTAGAAGAATATGATTTCATTGATACATTGGGGCATATTGACTATATTGCCCGCTATGCGCGGTATGAGGATACAGAAATATATTACGGCGAATATATGGAGCTGATTGATGCGATTCTTCTAGTTGTTGCTGGACGTGAAACGGCACTGGAAATCAATACGCGGCGCTTGGAGTCACCGCTGCGGTTGCGGCAGTTGCTGCCTATTTATGAGCGCTTTGCCGCTTTAGGCGGTCGCTTTGTGACGATTGGCTCTGATGCGCACAAACCGGAAGATGTGGGGCGCTGGTTGCGCAAAGGGCTGGCTATGGCGGAATTTGCCGGCTTGCAGCCTGTGTATTTTCGGGATCGCAGACGTTATGGGTATGATGATAAGGTGTTAGGTTAAGGAGGTAGGCAATATGCAACAAATCATTTTAGGCGGCGACAGCTTATGGTTGGGGCGCGGCGCCGTGAAGGAATTGGGGTCGCTGCAGGCTAAACGGGCGTTTATTGTGACCGGCGGTTCTTCCATGAAACGCTACGGCTTTTTAGAACAGGCGGAAGTGGCGCTGCGTTCGGCCGGGTGCGAGGTCTGTCTTTATGAAGGAGTTCCGGCCAATCCGGACACGGAGACTGTGCTGGCCGGCGTGCGGGCGATGCGGGAGTTTCAACCGGATCTGGTGCTGGCAATGGGCGGCGGTTCGCCTATTGACGCGGCCAAGGTGATGACTTTGTTTTACGAGTACCCGGAACTTACTTTTGCAGCGGCCAAAGAGGGCAAGCTGCCGCAAAAAAGACAGCGGACCCGTTTGGTGGTGGCGCCGTCTACTTCCGGTACAGGGAGCGAAGTTACCTGGGCGGCGGTAGTGACGTTCAGGAAGGATGAAATCAAGATCGGCTTAAAGAGTAATGCTTTTATTCCGGATATTGCTATTTTGGATCCAGAATTGACGCTGACTATGCCAGCGGCGGTGGCGGCAGAGACCGGCATGGATGCGGTCACGCATGCGGTGGAAAGCTATTTAAATAAAAACCGCAATCCTTTTAGCGATTGCTTGGCTAAAGAGGCGGTTGTCGGTCTATTGAGAGAATTGGGAGCTTCTTGCGGCGGCAATGAAGAAGCGCGGGAAGAAGTTCACTATTTGCAATGCATGGCCGGACTGGCTTTCCATAATACCGGACTGGGACTGTCTCATGGCATTGCGCATGCTATTGGCGGACGTTACGGACTGGGACACGGTCTGATCAACGCCATTGCGCTGCCCTATGTTTTACGTTACAATCGCCGAGACGACTGGGCCAAAGCGCGAGAACAAGAGTTGGCCAAGGCGGCGCAAGTGCCGATTTGACGGAGGCGTTGCTGAAGTTGCGCCGTGCCGTGGCAATTCCCCATTCTTTTGCAGATGTATTGTCTCTTAGCGAATGGCAGGACGGTTTGGAAAGTGTTACCGTAAAGGCGTTGTTGGGTTCGACGCAAGTGAATCCAGCGGAAATCAACGCAGAGGAAATGAGGGAATTTTTGAACATGATCTACGACGGGCGTCTTGATGACGTAGAGCGTATTTGATCACGATGTTATATTTGCTGAAAATCGTATATGCTACATTTTTATTGCCGCCAGGCTGTTTTTTGGTTTTATTTGCAGGTATGTGTTGGTGGCTTTGGCGCAAAAGAGAACGACCAGCGGCAGGGTTGCTGTTGGTGCTGACGGTTTTACTGTATGCAGCTTCGACGCCTGCGCTGTCTGAGATGCTTGTACGCTCTTTAGAGGAACGATATGAGCCTACAGTGGAGATGGCGCAAGGCGATGTGCTGGTGGTGCTCGGAGGCGGCGCCACCTTGGACACTCCAAATGTCCAAGGTGAAGGACATTTGGCCGGCCACGCGGCTAATCGTCTTTTGACGGCTTACCAGTTGTATCGCTTAGAACCGAGGCCTATTATCTTTTCAGGCGGACAGGTATTTGCAGGCACCGGCTGTGAGGCTGCTGTGGCTAAACACATCCTGCAAAGTTTAGGCGTGCCGGAGAGTGATATTTTAGTAGAAGACCAAAGTCGTAATACAACAGAAAATGCACTGTTTGTACAGAAACTGCTGCAAGAAAAGGGCTTTCGTCAGCCAGTGTTGGTTACGTCTGCTTTTCACATGGACCGATCAGTGAAACAGTTTGCAAAAATTGGCATAGCGACGCACCCTTATCCAGCCGGGTATATGGTCAATCGGCATGGGATGTTTGAACCGCGTAAGCTGGCTCCTAGCGCCGATTCTCTAGCTGATACTAGCCTGGCTTTGAAAGAATATATTGCTTTATTGGCGGTGCGCTGGTATTAAAAATCAGGGTATTGGCCTGGCGTAAAGCCAGGCATGTTCTTTTTTGTAGGCTATAAGCCGTGTTTGCGGTGGGAATAGGAAGTTTCTGTCTTTTTGTTGAAGTGAACAAGGAGAATAAGGTATAATGCAGGAAGTATTGAAAGGAACGGAGAGAGGCTTTTGTTTGCTAAGTTATGCAAATTTTGTCTGGTAGGCGCTTCCGGCGTAGTTGTGAATCTATTGGTTTATACGGTGTGCCTATGGGGAGGCTTTTTTTACGTAGCTGCTGCAGTATGCGCTTTTTTAGTCGCTGTAAGCAATAATTTTTGGTGGAATTTTTCCTGGACCTTTCAAGGGGTGGCTGCGGACAAGAGTATGCAGCGGAAATACCTGGAGTTTTTTGGCATTAGCCTGGGAGGCTTGGGGCTGAACTTATTGGTATTGCATTATCTAGTCAGCGCCTGGAGCATGGATAAGACGCTGGCACAGCTTGTTGCCGTAGCTGTAGTCAGCTTTTTTAACTTCTTCCTGAATTATACTTTGACTTTCCGAGAAAAGAAGGAGCTGCCAATATAGTGAACGACCTGATTATTATACCGACGTACAATGAAAAAGAAAATTTAGGGCCCTTGTTGGAAGCTATCTATGAAATACGGCCAGATATTCATGTGCTGGTAGTCGATGATAACTCTCCAGATGGTACTGGGCAATTGGTTGCGGAGTGGGCGGACTCACCGCAATATGAGGGACGGCTGTTTTTATTGCGTCGCGCAGGCAAGCTGGGACTGGGAACCGCGTATATTGCCGGCTTTCGTTGGGCTTTGGCGCGCTCTTATCGACGCATTTTGGAAATGGATGCCGATTTTTCGCATAATCCTCGCTATTTGCCCGATTTATTGGCGGCAGCCGAAGAAGCGGATCTGGTGCTGGGAAGTCGCTATGTGTCTGGCGGCGGGGTGAAAAACTGGGGATTTTGGCGGCGCTTTTTAAGCCGGGGCGGCAGTTTGTACGCCCGGGTTCTCTTAGGGTTGCCTTATCAGGATTTGACTGGTGGTTTCAAGTGCTTTAGGCGAGAGGTTTTGGAGACGCTGGATTTGGGCGCTGTTCGTTCTAACGGTTATTCTTTTCAGATTGAACTGACGTATCGGGCGCACTGTAAAGGCTTCAAAATAAAAGAAGTGCCCATTGTATTTGAAGACCGAGAAGTGGGAAAATCTAAAATGTCTAAGCACATCTTTTTGGAGGCCGTGCTGATGGTATGGAAGCTGAGGATGGAGGGCCTTTGATGCGCTGGGAAAATGGGCTGATTCTGGCGGTTGCCTTGGCAAACTTTGCCTATAATGCAACCTTACCCTTGCATTATGACGAAGCTTATTATTGGGTCTGGACGCAACGTCTGGACTTTTCCTATTTCGACCATCCGCCGATGATTGCCTGGCTGCTTTGGCTTGTTGGCCAGTTGGGGCAGGCGGAGGCGGTATTGCGTCTGGTTCCGGTGGCGTGTCTTTCCGGGGCTGTATGGTTGATGTGGAGGCTAACGGAGAACTTGTGGGGGCGTGCTGTGGCACAGTATGCACTGCTGCTTTTGCTGGGACTACCTATTTTGCAAATCGGTTATTTGCTGGCGACTCCGGATGCGCCACTGGCTTTATTTTGGGCGGCGGCTCTTTATAGTGCGCAGCGGGCTTTGCAGGGAGACGATTCTGCTTGGTGGCTGGCGGCTGGCGCCGCCGGAGGCGCGGCTATGCTTTCCAAGTATACGGCGGTGCTGCTGTTGCCTGTATTGTTGCTGACTGTAGTAGCTTACCAGCCACGGACGCTGCGGCGACCTGTATTTTGGGGCGCACTGGCTTTGGCTGTGCTTGTTTTTTCCCCGGTGCTGTATTGGAATTCTCTGCATGATTGGGCTTCTTTTCGGTTTCAGTACGGCCATGGCATGGAGGCTCCCAAGGTGCTGCAATTGCCGCTTTTCTTTGATTTTTGGGGTGCTCAGGCGGCGATTGTCAACCCGGTTTTTTTCTTTGCCATGTTCTATTTTAGCTGGCGGTATCTCAAAGCAAATGTACAAAAATGGCAAAGTGCGTTGCTGTGGTTTTCTTGTTGGATTCCGCTGAGCTTCTTTGGCTATGCGGCATTATTTAAAAAGGCGGAAGCCAATTGGCCTGTGCCGGCTTATTTGGGCGGTATGGCGCTTTTGGCGTACTGGCTGCAAAAGAAACAAGCTGGAAAATGGCTGGCTGCGGGCTTGGGGCTGTCGCTGCTGCTTGTTGGCTTAGCTAAATTTCCCGAAGCCGCGCCGTGGTTGCCGCCTAAAACCAATTTGAAGGTGCAGCAATTTATAGGAAATGATGTGTTTGCTCAAGGACAGCCTTGGCTGCAGGAGGATGTGCGCTGGATATTGAGTGACTCTTATCAGAATGCCTCTCTTGTCTGGTATTACTTGCCTGGCAAACCGGTTGTCCATGTGGTGACGCCGGCGCGCATTTCTATGTATGATTATTGGCGGCAGGAATTGCCTCCGCTGGCAGGTGGAACGGCTCTTTATTTCGGCGCGGAAAAAGACGAAATGCTTTTACGGCAGCAATTCCGAGAGGTAGAGAAAGTGGCGCAACTAAGTGAAGGCATACGGCAGGTGACTGTATTTCGTTGTCGGGGCAAAGAGGACTTTTAAAGGCATAGAACGAAAAAAGAGGATGGAGAAGTCCATCCTCCTTGTATTTGGTGGATTTAGAATGTAGAGGAAGTGGCGATATGCAGAAGCAGCGATGCCTTTGCGGGGAGTATGAAGAAAAATTTGCGGTGCCGGCGGGTTTTTTGTGGCCGTTTTTGGCGGACCCGCATTACTGGCGCAGTTGGCAACCGGATTTGCAGGAAGTGCGCGTAACCGTGCCGCTGCAAGAAGGCGCTGCTGGAAAATGGCGGCGAACATCGGCGTGGGGGCGGTCTTTTTACGTGGAGAAACTGGAACCGGAGCGTAAAGTCGCTTTGCGTTTTCGTTGTTTATGGTGGACGCTGTTGGCTGTGGGCTCTATAGAGCCTGACGGCGATGGTTGTGTAGTCCGATTTTCCTTGGAGGTGCGAGGTTGGCTGGCCGATGTGGCTGCAACTTGGTTTGGCAGGAAGCTGGCTTTGCAAATGGCCGGTTTTTTACAACCGCTGCGCCAACTGAGTGAAACGGCGCAAAAGGGAGAATTTGTCTTTCATATCCCAGGATAAAAAGGAGGCATACGACGTATGAAAGGAAACATTCATCACTTGGGAATCAACACCTTGCGAATGTTGGCGGCGGATGCGGTGGAGGAAGCGAATTCTGGCCATCCGGGTATGCCGATGGGTGCGGCAGCGATGGCTTATGTGCTTTGGACGAAATTTTTGCGGCATAACCCGCGCAACCCCGCTTGGCCGGGGCGGGACCGCTTTGTACTGTCTGCGGGGCATGGCTCGATGCTTTTGTATGGGCTTTTGCATTTGACAGGTTATCAGGTATCCTTGGAAGATATCAAGAAATTTCGCCAATGGGGGTCGCTGACGCCGGGGCATCCGGAATGGCGCCATACGCCGGGGGTGGAAACCACCACCGGGCCCTTGGGACAAGGTTTTGGCAACGCTGTAGGCATGGCTATGGCGGCGAAATTTATGAATGCTCATTTTCCGGGCGAAGAGGAGCCGTTGTTTGACAATAGGGTCTATGTGCTTGCAGGCGACGGCGATATGATGGAAGGCCTCAGTCAGGAAGCTGCCTCGTTGGCAGGGCATTTGGGTTTGGATAATTTAATCTGCTTGTATGATGATAATAAGATTTCTATTGAGGGAAGTACAAACATAGCTTTTACGGAGCAAGTAGGGGCTCGTTTTGCAGCTTGCGGTTGGCGGGTAGTTCTGGTACAGGACGGCAATGACCTGGAGGAACTGGAAACGGCGCTGGCGAAGGCGCAGCAAAGTTCCGGCCAGCCCGTATTGATTGCTGTCAAAACACAAATTGGCTATGGCAGTCCGGGTAAAGCCAATACGGCGGCCGCTCATGGCGAACCCCTGGGGGCAGCTGAGCTGGCGCGTACCAAGGAAGCCCTGGATTGGCCGCAAGAACCTCGCTTTTTCGTGCCTGAGGATGTGCAGTGCGAGATGGGCAAGTGCCTGGAACGAGGCGAAGAAGCCGAAAAAGAATGGCAGCAAAAATGGGATGCTTTTGCGACCTGTCACCCGGAAGCGGCGTTGCAGTGCAGCCGCTGGCTGAAAGGGGAGCTGCCGATAAATTGGGATGCAGACATCATTCCGTTTACTCCAGATGCCAAGGGGCAGGCCACGCGGGCCGCCTCGGGAACGATTCTAAATTGGTTGGCGGCGGCGGTGCCCAACCTGCTGGGGGGCAGCGCTGATTTGGCGCCGTCCAACAAAACGTACTTGTCTGGCTGCGGCGATTTTCAAAAGGGAAGTTATGAGGGGCGCAACCTTCACTTCGGCGTACGAGAACATGCTATGGGGAGTATTTTGAACGGGTTAGCTTTGTTTGGCGGTTTGCGTCCGTATGGAGCCACCTTTTTGTCTTTTGCCGATTATATGCGTCCTGCCATGCGGCTAGCTGCTTTGATGAAGCTACCTGTGGTGTATGTGTTTACGCATGACAGCATTGGTGTAGGTGAAGACGGGCCAACCCACCAACCGATAGAACATTTGGCGTCTTTGCGCTGCTTGCCGGGGTTGGCTGTGGTCCGGCCAGCCGATGCGAACGAAACGGCGGCTGCCTGGCGCTTCGCGCTGCGACAACAAGAAGGGCCGGTAGCGTTGGTACTCAGCCGGCAAAATTTACCGGTCTTGGAAGAGACGACAACTTGCCCAGAGGAAAGTGTGGCCAGAGGCGCCTATATTCTGCATGAAGGTGCGGAACGTCCAGAGTTGCTCATAATTGCCAGTGGCTCCGAGGTGTCCTTGGCGTTGCAGGCGGCGAAGACACTGGAAACCGAAGGCCGCTTGATTCGAGTTGTCAGCATGCCTTGTCAGGAATGGTTTGAATTGCAGCCGACGTCGTTTCAACGAAGCGTACTGCCGGTAGGGGTGCCGCGCATGGTAGTTGAGGCGGCTTCTTCTTTCGGTTGGGAGCGTTATGGAGGCATTGACGGTGTTTATGTAACAGTGGACGGTTTTGGCGCGTCGGCGCCGGCGCAAACACTGTTTGAGCATGTTGGACTGACGGTGGGAAACTTGACTATACAGATTCGGAAAGCTTTAACTAAAAAGCAAGCGGATTTCGATAAGACGTGAGTAGATTGAAAAATAGCTTTACTTTTGCGGAGGTAAACGATACAATAAAGCCATGCTCAAGAGAATAGGTCTAATGAGGTCGGGTTTGTTCTTCTCAGACATTCCAGAAGACCCAAAGCCGTTCCGGGCAAAAATGCTCTGAGGAGGATCTCTAAATGTACGAAGACAAAACTATGACTTGCCGCGAGTGCGGCGCTGAATTCATTTTCTCCGCATCGGAACAAGATTTCTATGCTGAAAAAGGTTTTCAAAACGAACCAGGTCGTTGCCCTACCTGCCGTGCTGCTCGTAAACAGCGCACCGGTGGTTCCGACCGTCCCCAACGTGAAATGCACGACGCTATCTGTGCTGAGTGTGGTGTCACGACGCAGGTTCCGTTCCGTCCGAGTGGCGATCGTCCGGTTTACTGCCGCGACTGCTATTCCAAAAACCGTATGTAATAGAAATAACCCCGCCGGAAGGCGGGGTTTTTTTATTGCATACGGTTTTTGGAAGGGTGTTTGGTTACTTGCGCAAGGTATTGATGAAGCGTTCAATTCGTTCCAGGGCTTCGGCGAGCTGGGTGCTGCCAGCGGCGTAGGAGCAGCGGACATGGCCTTCACCGCTGGCTCCGAAAGCGTCACCAGGCACCAGGGCCACCTTTTCTGCTTTGAGAAGCTGTTCAGCAAATTCCAGAGAGGTCAGACCGGTTTCTTTAATAGAAGGGAAGATGTAAAAGGCGCCTTTGGGCTCAAAGCACTCCAGGCCCATCCGACGAAAACCGTTGACCATGAGGCGTCGGCGATTGTTATATTCTGCTACCATTTGCTGCATTTGCCGCTCGCCATGGCGCAATGCTTCCAGGGCGGCTATTTGGGCGGTGATCGGCGCGCACAGCATAGTGTACTGGTGGATTTTGTTCATGGCGCCGATAAGCTCGGCGTGGCCTAGGGCATAGCCGATGCGCCAACCGGTCATAGCGTAGGCTTTGGAAAAACCATTGAGCAACAGCGTGCGCTCTTGCATGCCGGGAAGGGAGGCGAAAGAAACGTGTTCGCCTTCGTAAGTCAAGTCACCGTAAATTTCATCGGAAATGACGATTAAGTCATGTTTTTCGGCAAAGAGTGCCAGTTCTAGTAAATCTTCGCGGTTCATGATGGCTCCAGTGGGATTGTTAGGAAAGCCCATCATCAAGACTTTAGTGCGTGGCGTCAAAAGGGCTTCTAAGTCGGAGGCCCTCACTTTGAATTCTTGGGCGGCGTTGGTAGCAACCGGTACCGGCTTGCCGCCAGCTAGGTGGACGCAGGCTTTATAGGATACATAGCAAGGCTCAGGAATCAGAACTTCGTCTCCAGGGGCCAAGAGAGCTCGCATAGCTAGATCTAAGGCTTCGCTGACGCCGACCGTGACTAGAACCTGATCGCGAGGGTTGTAGGTGATATCATGGCGGTTTTGAATAAGCTGAGCGATTTCCTCGCGCAACTCTAGTAGACCGTAGTTAGAGGTATAACTAGTGTAGCCTCGCTTCAAACCATACATGCAGCTTTCACGAATATGCCAGGGCGTGACAAAGTCTGGCTCGCCAACGCCTAAAGAAATGACACCTTTCATTTCGGCAACAATATCGAAAAAACGACGAATGCCGGAAGCTGGCAGCGCTTGTACGGTGGGGGAAATTCGTTCTTGCCAATTCTTCATGGCGTCACCGCCAGGCGGCGATCTTCTTCGTCATCTTCTAAAACAATGCCTGCTTCTTTGTATTTTTTTAGCATGAAATTGGTAGAGGTACCCATGACGCCTTCAATGGTGGACAGTTTGGTAGCGACGAAGTCGGCTACTTCTTTGAGCGTGCGGCCTTCGACGAAAACCATCAGATCGAAGCTGCCGGACATGAGATACATGGCGCAGACTTCGGGATAGCGGTAAATGTTTTCAGCAATGCCGTCAAAACCGACTTCCCGCTGTGGAGTCAGGCGGACTTCGATACAAGCGGTAACATTGTGCACGCCTGCTTTTTCCCAGTCGACAAAAGTGTGGTATTTTAAGATTACCTTTTTTTCTTCCAGTTCCTGCAAATCGGCGTCCACTTCTTCGGCACTGCAGCCAAGCATGGCTGCCAGTTGAGAGGAGCTAAGGCGAGGATGACGTTCTACCAATTCTAATAAAGCTTGTTTCGGATGCATAGGTCGCACTTCCTTTCTTATCTCAAGAGGCAAATAAAAAAACCGTTCCATCCTGAAAAAGGACGAAACGGTTCCGCGGTACCACCTTTGTTAGCCGCCGGCATGGCGACTCTCTTGAACCCAATAACGCCGGGAAAGCGGAAAAACCTACTAGCCGTCTAGGCGGGTGTTGGGTTTTTCGGCTCAAGGATGGCTTTCACTGCGTAGCGCCGCCGGCTTTCACCAACTGCCGGCTCTCTGCAAGGTCGTATAGCAGCTACTTTTCCTCTCATTGCCGTAACATATAGATTTGATTTGTATTCTATCATGTCTTTTGCAGGAAGGCAAGCTTGATAAAATACATTTTCGCGCAAGGGAGATAAAGAAAATACAAAATTTGATTGACAGAGTTACAGAAAGTTGCTATACTAACGCCATACACCAAGAATATCGTCAGGCGATGAAGCCTTCTTCTTTCCGTATTTGGGAAGAAGAAGGCTTTTTGTTTGATGGCGGCCAATGACGGCGGCAGGGAATGAAGATTCCTTGTCGCCGTTTTTGTCTATAAGATGGTGTGGCGGAAATCCGCCGTAAAAGCAAACTGGTTGTAAGACGGTTTGCGCAGAGAAAAGGGGGAGAAGGGTATGAAAAATTGGTGGAAAACTCTAAGCTTGGCCTTGCTGAGCAGCTTGCCCGCGTCTCTGGCGTTGGCGGCGGAAGAAAGCGCAGCAGCGGCTGCAGAGGCTGTGGAAGCAGTAAAATTAGACACAGGTGATACGGTTTTTGTCATTTTAAGCGCTGCGTTGGTTATGCTGATGACGCCGGCATTGGCTTTGTTTTATGGAGGTATGACGCGCAGCAAAAACGTACTAAATACAATTATGCTGAGCTTTTTCGTTTTAGCGCTTGTTTCGGTACAATGGGTATTATTCGGTTATAGTCTTGCTTTTGGACCTGATATTAATCATTTGGTGGGAAGTCTTGAGTGGGTCGGCTTAAGCGGTGTTGGTCAGGAGGCTAACGCTGATTATGCGGCGACCGTGCCTCATCTGGCGTTTATGATCTTCCAATGTATGTTTGCGGTGATTACACCGGCGCTTATAACCGGCTCAATTGCTGAGAGAATGCGTTTCCCGGCATTTGCCTTGTTTGTGCTGTTTTGGACCACTATTGTCTATGACCCTTTTGCGCACTGGGTATGGGGTGTTGGCGGCTGGTTGCGTGATTTGGGCGCGCTGGACTTTGCCGGCGGTACGGTTATTCACATTCTATCCGGTGTATCGGGTTTAGTTGCTTGTTTGGTTATGGGCAAACGTCGCGGCTATGGTGTATCTCCTATGATGCCTCATCACTTGCCGATGACGGTTTTAGGCGCGGCGCTTCTGTGGTTTGGTTGGTTCGGATTCAATGCAGGCAGCGCGTTAGGCGCAAGCGGTTTAGCCGCTAGTGCATTTGTCGTAACCAATACGGCAGCGGCAGCAGGATCGCTGGGGTGGCTATTTGTGGAATGGATGCATAATGGCAAACCGACAGTGCTGGGCGTGGTCAGCGGTTGTATCGCTGGCTTAGTAGGAATTACTCCGGCAGCAGGTTTTGTGGAAATTGTACCGGCTGTAATTATCGGCTTAGGTGCAGGCATGTTGTGCTATTTCGCAGTCAGTGTATGTAAACGTAAGCTGGGCTATGACGATTCGCTGGATGCGTTCGGCGTGCACGGTGTGGGTGGCACTTGGGGCGCTTTGGCCACTGGCTTGTTTTGTACAAAAGAAGTAAATCCCGCCGGTGCGGATGGTTTCTTCTATGGCGGTGGTCTGGAACAGTTCTGGATCCAAGCGGCCAGTGTGGGTATGGCCATTCTGTTTGCAGCGGTGATGACCTTTGTAATTTTGAAAGTTATCTCTATCTTTATGGAACTGCGTGTTTCCGAAGATGCAGAGGTGGTGGGGCTCGATATCAGCGAACACGGCGAAAACGGCTATGTAAGCCAGGAATTCGGCGCAGGTGTGCCGATGGGTGCAGGAGCTATGGCGTTCGAACGGTTGGAACAGCCTGTTGCCACGAAGGCGCATTTCTCGTAAACTGATAGTAAAGAAAGAGAAATGCGAGTTGAAGGGGGATTGATGATGTGGACGATTTGATTAAAATTGAAGTGGTCACTCGTCCGGGTAAGCTGGAGGATCTTAAAGATGCTTTGGCGGAAATCGGCATAACTGGTATGACAGTGACTCAGGTATATGGCTGTGGCAGTCAAAAAGGACATACTGAAGTGTATCGTGGTACAGAGTACGCGGTCAATTTGCTGCCCAAGGTTAAAGTAGAGACAGTGGTCAAGGAAAGCGAGATGAAAGCCGTCATGGATGTGATGCGCAATACGTTGCGGACCGGTAAACTTGGTGACGGCAAGATTTTCGTGTATCCCATTCGCAATGCTATTCGCATTCGTACTGGTGAAGAAGGCGCCATGGCTGTAGGTGAGAAAAAAGAGTAAATGAATAGCAAGAACTGCCATTTGCGGGACGAGACCGCAAATGGCAGTTCTTTTTATATCTGTTCAAAAACCCGTACTCCGTAACCTTTTTGCGTACCCTCCGCTTCTCCTGTTACTTATGTTTGTTTCTCTGTTGCTTAGTCCTCCATTCTCATAGACTGTCCGGGGAATGTGCGGCAATATATTTGGCTATGTCAAATTTCTTTTTGGCGCCGCCGAAAGTCATCGAACGAACTTTGCCGAAGACGGGGCGACTAGGCCAAGGACGATCGTGAACGCCGCCGATACTCCAAGCAATTCCGGCATAGCCGTTAGGGTCACGACCGTCTAAGGAATAACGATCATTGAGGAGAATGGCTATGTCCAAGGCTTCTTGAGGCTGTGAAGACCATTCTAGTATTTTTTTGGCCCAATACATGCGCAGATAGCCATGCATTTTTCCGGTTTGCACTAGTTCGTTCTGGGCGGCATTCCAAAGAGGATCCGCGGTAGTCGCAGTTTCTAGTTGGGAAAAAAGATACGTTGCTGGTCTAGGGTCGCTGAGATGCTCTTCCAAAGTCGTTTGTGCCCAAGTTGGGAAGGCTGTTGTTTGATCATAGTCTGGCGTATAGAAGCAATAGTTATCAGCCAACTCACGCCGGACGACGAGCTCTTCTAGAAAAGCGTCGCTGTCCGGGCTACCTGAGGGGAATAAGCGGCGTACTTCCCAGGCAACGCGTTGCGGGGAAAGCTGGCCAAAATGCAAATAAGGTGAAAGCTGGGATTGACCAGGCAGGTTTGGATCATTTCGTCTCCAAGCATAACCAGAGAGAGTATGCTGAAGAAAAGAGTCCAGTCTTCTCAAGGAGGCGCGGCTTCCTGGTTGCAGCCATGTTGTGGGAGAAGGACCGACGTTGCGGTTGTCCAAGGTGTGCCATTTTTCCCAAGGCGTGCGCGGCGCAAGCGGGGGACCTTGCGGTGTGATGCTTACAGGGGTGGTTGCAAAATAGGGCAAGAGACGGTGCAACTTGGGTCGCAGCGTGTAAGCGGCATATTCACGTTTGCCTGACGCCAGCCAAAGCGGCACGATGTTGTGGCCGTCTACTTCCGCCACAGACAGGCTTGTTTGTGCTAAGATTTCCTTTAGCCATAGCCTCTTTAGGCGAAGGGGATCTAGATCGCAAACTAGAAAAGCCGCCTTTTGTCCTTTTAAAAAAGACGGCAAAATTTTGGGGGCGGCGTCTGGCAACAGTTGAAAAGAAATGCCTAAGGCTGCTAGTTCGTGTTCTGTTTCTGCCAAGCCTTGGAGCATGAAGTCATAATGACGCCGAGATGCTTGTAAAAAAGAAGGACTCAAACAAAAAACGACTACTAAAGAACGCTGCAGCGATGAAGCAAGCGCAGCAGCATGCACTAACGCAGTGTTGTCATAACAGCGCTGTTCGCGGCTCATCCAGTATACAATAGGACCGGAATCGGGTGAGGTATCGCGCAGCAGGCGTATTCTTTCTTGCATAGAGATCAGCCTCCTTGGATGCCTAGGCGTGGCAAAGGGGGAGTGCGGAAATTTCCCTTGGCGTAAGCAAGCGAACTATTTTGGCGGTCAAATTTTCCGTTAGGTTTAAGGTTACGTGTTCACTTAAAGGCAGGCCGGTTTCGTCGGTGACCAATTGGAGCAAGGGCCGGCAGGGAAGCTTGGAAGGGACATCCAGTACAATGCCGAAAGCGCCCGTGTTTAGGCACACAAAAGAGCCGACAGGGTAGGTAGCTAAATGAGCGAAAAATTCCGTTAAGGCTTGCGGTGAAAAATGGCTTCCCGATAAGGCTTGCAGGAGGTCGTACGCTTGGTCGGGGGCCATGCCTAAGCGATAGGGCCGGTCACTTGTGACTGCATCATAGACATCGGCAATGCTGGTGACTTGAGCGAAGGGGTGAATGCTGTCGCCGATTAAGCCACGCGGATAACCAGTGCCGTCATTTTTTTCGTGATGCTGCAAAGCCACATGAGCGGATAAGAGAGGGATTTTTTCACCATGTCGCAGAATGTCGAAACCAAGCTCGGCATGCTG
This sequence comes from uncultured Anaeromusa sp., assembly GCF_963676855.1. NCBI lineage: Bacteria > Bacillati > Bacillota > Negativicutes > Selenomonadales > Sporomusaceae > Anaeromusa > uncultured Anaeromusa sp. The sequence goes on along the minus strand of NZ_OY781460.1, from coordinate 3,239,558 downwards.
GCGCATGATGTCCATTTCTGTTGTGGTAAGTCCTCCGGGTTTCACTAAAATTTCCAAAGGAATATGCATTTTGCCCACGTCGTGGAGCAGCGCGCCCAAGGTCGCTATGCGGAGATCTTTTTCCTTATACCCCATGTGCAATAGGGTAAGCGCAGATAAGATGGCGACATTGACGCTGTGAGCAAAGGTGTAGTCGTCATGTACGCGGATATCGGTGAGATGGACAAGTACGTTGCCGTTTGCCATGATTTCTTCAACCAGCTGATCGGCGGCGGCGATGACGGCGTACGCGGAAAAAACCTGACGATCCCGCAGGGTGGCAAAACACTCCTTTACCGCTTGCATAGCGACGTAGCGTGTCTCATCGCGGACCAGCTCAGGCACTTTGATATCTTTCAAATAGGGATTTTGCACGTAAATTGCTGCAACCCCCAATTCCTTCATACGGTCAATATAAGCGGTCGTCAGGACCGTATCCTGTGCCAGCAGCAGGCGGCCGTCGGTGCCCAAAATAGAGCGGGCTGTTAACATGCCGGCTTTGAGGTCGGCAATTGGAAGCTTTTGCATACAGGTCTCCTCTTTCTTGCTGCTAATCTAACTAGTCAATAACGATATTATTCGTCATGCAAGGCGATGCCTCCTTCAGAAAATGCTGGCATGATATTGAGTATTTGTCCAGATCTCGTTACAATAAAAGGGAATCAATTTTTAGCAGCGTAGGACCGGAAGAAGGAGTGTGGAAATGGAAATTAAAAGCCTGAAAAAGCTTAAGTTGTATGGCTTTAATAATCTGACAAAAACCTTGAGCTTTAATGTATATGATATTTGTTATGCCAAGACCCCGCAACACATGCGGGATTATATTGCCTACATTGATGAAGAATATAGCGCGGAGCGGCTGACAAGCATCTTAGAAGAAGTAGCAGGCATGATTGGCGCTAATGTCTTGAATGTTGCCAAACAAGATTATGACCCGCAAGGAGCTAGCGTGACCATGCTGATTGCAGAAGAACATATGGAGGTTCAACCGGAGACTGTATTGGCGCATTTGGATAAAAGCCATATTACGGTGCATACGTATCCAGAAAGCCATCCAGACAAAGGGATTAGCACGTTTCGAGCCGATATTGATGTATCGACTTGCGGCCATATTTCGCCGCTGAAGGCCTTGAACTTTTTGCTGCGCAGCTTTTGTTCGGATATTGCCATTATGGATTATCGGGTGCGCGGGTTTACAAGGGACATTAAAGGGAAAAAGTATTTTATTGATCATAAAATCAATTCCATTCAAAACTACATTGATCCGGAAATTCGCAATTTGTATCAAATGATTGATGTAAATGTCTATCAGGAGAATATTTTTCATACAAAAATGCTGCTGAAGGACTTTGATCTGGATACGTACTTGTTCGGAACCGATAAAAACGAACTGTTGCCCGGGGAAAAGAAAAAAATCAAACAGCGTGTAAAAAAAGAAATGGCGGAAATTTTTTCAGGACGCAGAATACCGAAAGTTTGACGCTGCTTTTATGAAAAAGCACGGAATAAAGCGAACGAATCTCTCTTGCAAGGCCTGAACATTCATGATAAACTGGCGGTGCAACAAGGGTGAAATTGGCTTTTTTTCTTATAAAGAATACTATAATGTTCGGTTTAGGAGGCGTTTGCGTGTCGGCAGTAAAAAGAATTTTCGTTGAAAAACGAGCAGACCATGCGGTGGAGGCAGCAGGTATTTTAGCGGATTTACGGGAGAATCTCAGCTTGTCTTCCTTGTGCAGTGTGCGAGTGCTCAATCGGTATGATGTGGCTGGTTTAGGCGAGAAGGAATGGGAACAGGCGAAATCGCTGGTGTTCGTCGAGCCTATGGTGGATGATGTCTACGAAGAGGCCTTGCCAGTATGGCCGGAAACCGTTTTTTTTGCCATGGAATATCTGCCAGGCCAGTATGACCAACGGGCTGACTCTGCGGCGCAGTGTTTGCAGCTTTTGTCGGCAGGAGAGCGGCCTCAGATCCGTACTGCCAAGGTGCTGGCGCTGGGTGGAGCTGTAACAGCGGAAGAATTGGACAGAATCAAGGCGTACTGCATCAACCCTGTAGAAGCGCGCGAGGCGGCTCTGGAAAAACCGTCTACTTTGGAAGAAGAACTGGTGCAGCCGGACGATGTGGCGGTGCTGACCGGCTTTTTAGCATTAGATGAGGCGGCGGTAACGGTCTTGCACGCTGAACTGGGTTTGGCTATGAGCGCGGCGGATTTGCGCTTTTGCCAAGAATATTTTCAAACCCAAGAAAAACGCGAGCCTACGCTGACAGAAATTCGCGTGCTGGACACGTATTGGTCAGATCATTGTCGTCATACGACGTTTCATACTTGTTTGGAAGAGGTTCGCTTTGGCGAAGGTCGCTATGGCAAACGAATTGCGGCGGCTTACGACGCTTATCTTGCTACGCGGCGCAAGGTTTACGGCGCCAAAGAGAAAGATCGCGATGTTTGTTTGATGGATGTGGCGGTTTTGGGGATGAAGGAACTGCGTCGGAGGGGCTTGTTGAATGATTTGGACGCTTCTGATGAGATCAATGCCTGCAGCATTGTGGTGGAAGCCGACGTAGACGGCAAACCCGAAGAATGGCTCGTAATGTTCAAAAATGAAACCCATAATCACCCGACGGAAATCGAGCCTTTTGGTGGTGCCGCCACCTGTTTGGGCGGAGCTATTCGTGACCCCCTTTCTGGGCGTTCCTATGTGTATCAAGCCATGCGGGTAACCGGCAGCGGCGATCCTCGTCGTTCGTTGGCGGAGACATTGCCGGGAAAACTGTCGCAGCGCAAGATTACTACAGGCGCGGCTTCAGGCTACAGCTCTTACGGTAATCAGATTGGTCTGGCTACTGGTCAGGTGAGCGAGTTCTATGACGAAGGTTTTGTGGCTAAACGTATGGAAGTTGGCGCGGTGATGGCGGCGGCGCCTAAGGAAAACGTGGTTCGCGCGCAGCCGCAGCCTGGGGATGTAGTGATTTTGGTGGGCGGGCGAACCGGCCGCGACGGTTGTGGCGGTGCTACCGGGTCTTCTAAGGCGCATACCGAAGAGTCGTTGGCTACGTGTGGGGCGGAAGTGCAAAAAGGAAATCCGCCTACCGAGCGTAAAATTCAGCGATTGTTCCGGCGAAGCGAAGTAAGCCGTATGATTAAACGGTGCAATGATTTTGGCGCTGGCGGCGTTTCTGTTGCAGTGGGCGAACTGACAGACGGCGTGCGTATTGAACTTGACCGGGTGCCTAAAAAATACGAAGGCCTTGATGGCACGGAACTGGCTATTTCGGAATCCCAAGAGCGCATGGCGGTGGTTGTCGCTGCGGAACATGCCGCAGCCTTCCAACGTCATGCGGATGAGGAAAATTTAGAAGCCACTGTGGTAGCTACGGTTACCGATGACCGGCGTTTGACTATGTTGTGGCGTGACAAAGCGATTGTATCCTTGAGTCGGGATTTTCTGGATACCGCCGGAGTTAAGCAGTCGACTAAAGCTTTTGTAGTTGCACCGGCTGACGTCTCCTTCTTTGGAGCTGCGGCTGTGGCCGACTGGCGCGAAGCATGGCTGAAGCTGCTGGGAGAGCTGAACGTTTGCAGCCAAAAAGGGCTTGTGGAGCGATTTGACAGCACCATTGGCGCAGCCAGTGTGTTGATGCCTTTAGGTGGTAAACACCAGTTGACTCCTGCTGAAGGCATGGCAGCTAAGCTGCCGGTGCTGCAGGGGGAAACAACGACGGCGACGGTTATGACGTTTGGTTACCATCCGGCTATTGGGAGTTGGAGTCCGTTCCATGGCGCTCTATATGCGGTGGTAGAGTCTGTGGCGAAAGTAGTGGCCATGGGCGGTGACTGGCGGCGCATTCGGTTGTCTTTCCAGGAGTATTTTGAGCGCTTAGGGACGGATCCGCAGCGTTGGGGCAAGCCCTTGGCGGCATTGCTGGGCGCTTTTGAGGCGCAGGTGCAATTGGGACTGCCGGCTATCGGCGGCAAAGACAGCATGTCCGGCTCTTTCCAAGAATTGAATGTGCCGCCAACATTGATTTCTTTTGCTGTGTCTACGGCGAAGGCGGCGCAAGTCCTGTCACCGGAATTCAAAGAGGCGGGAAACAAGCTTTTATGGCTGCCTGTAACCAGGGATGCCGAAGAAATACCTGATTTTGCAGGCATGGCCGTTATGTATGATCGAGTGGGAGAATTGACTGCCAAGGGTCTGGTTAAAGCGGCTTCGGCGGTGCGCTATGGAGGCATTGCCGCTGCGGTCAGCCGCATGAGTTTTGGCAATGCCTTGGGTGTGCGTTTTGACGCTGCTGTAGAGCCAGCGGTCCTTTTTGCGCCGGAATACGGCAGTTTGCTTCTTGAAGTGGCGGCTGACTTGGATGTGACGGAGGTTCTTTCCGATTGCCGCGTGGTAGTGCTGGGGACGGTAACGGCAGAGTCGGAATTTGAGCTGCAAGGGCGAAGTCTCCTACTTGCGCAGGCTCAAGCTGCTTGGGAAGCACCGCTGGAGAAGGTATTTCCTACCAAGGCACCAGTTTCCGCAGGTGTGCCTGCGGGTAGTTTAGGAGCGGCGAAAGAGCGTCGGCGCGGCTCTTTGCGGTTGGCTAAGCCTCGCGTGCTCATTCCTGTTTTCCCGGGAAGCAATTGCGAATATGACACTGCCAGAGCCTTTGAAAAAGCGGGGGCTGTGGCGCAAACGCTAGTAATTCGCAATCTGACGCCAGCAGCGGTGGAAGAGTCAGTACAAGCGTTTGCAGCAGCGCTAAAACAGGCCAATATTTTGATGCTGCCCGGCGGCTTCAGCGCTGGTGACGAACCGGACGGTTCTGGTAAGTTTATTGCTACGATGCTGCGTAATCCGCGTTTGAGCGAAGGCGTGATGGAATTGCTGCAGAAAAGGGATGGTTTGGCGTTGGGTATTTGCAACGGCTTCCAGGCATTGATCAAACTGGGCTTGTTGCCCTTTGGCGAAATTCGGCCCTTAGATGCTTCTTGTCCTACTTTGACCTTTAATTCCCTGGGACGGCATATTTCTTGCTTGGCTCGCACGCGCGTCACCAACAATCGTTCACCGTGGCTGGCACTGACTAAAAGCGGTGACGAGCATGTAGTGGCGATGTCTCATGGCGAAGGACGATTTTACGCTCCGCCGCAGTGGTTGACGACGCTGCACGCCGCCGGACAAGTGGCGACGCAATATGTGGATTTGACAGGGCAGCCTACGCATGAGCTGCCGCACAACCCTAATGGGTCTTTGGATGCGATCGAGGGCATCACAAGTCCGGATGGGCGGGTGCTGGGGAAAATGGGCCATTCCGAGCGAATTGGGGCGCAAGTTTTCAAGAATGTGCCAGGGGCGAAGGACCAGCATATTTTTGAAGCAGGCGTGGCGTATTTTGCCGAATAGTAAATGTAATGTTGTAAATTGACAAAATAGGCAACCTTTGCTAGGATGGACAAGGCTGTTTGGTGTGTGCGCCAGACGGCCTTGTCTATTTTTTTGTCTTGCTGCCGTGCGTGCGATTTTGAAATAAAAATATTTTGCGATTATTCTAAAAATATAAGATAATACAAGTAAGAAGCAGGCGGCGCAAACAAAAAAGCCATTAATTTGAGGAAGGAAGTGAGGCAGATGACTGGACAAAGAGAAACCTTTTCTTCCGGCTTAGCCGTCTTTTTTGCGACACTCGGATCGGCTGTCGGCCTGGGAAATATTTGGAAATTCCCTTATTTAGTAGGGGAATTCGGAGGAGGCGCGTTCTTGGCGGTGTATTTGTTGTGCGTAGCCTTTATCGGTCTACCTGTGATGTGGACAGAATTTTACGTAGGACGCAAAACGCGTAAAAATCCGGTAGGGGCGATGAGCATGCTGAGTCCAGGCACCGCTTGGAAGCATGTGGGGACCATGGGTGTGGCATCGGCATATTTGATTATGTTTTTTTACAGTTGCGTAGCCGGTTGGGTATATTACTATTTGTTCAAAGCGATTCAAGGTGATTTTGTTGGCATAACCATGGAGGCGGCCAAAGTGGAATTTGGTAACGTCGTAATTGGTCCTTTATCGCCGGTTTTGTGGCAGTTTATTGTATTAGTGGTTGTTTCCAGTATTATTGCTTTTGGTGTGCAAAAAGGGATTGAACGTATGACCAAGACCTTGATGCCGTTATTATTTGTTTTAATTTTAATCTGTGATTTCCGGGCGTTAACGCTGCCGGGAGCTGGAGCCGGCGTAGATTTTCTTTTTCAGGTCGATTTTAGCAAACTGAGCGGTGCGGCGGTATTGACGGCTATGGGATTAGCCTTTTTTAAACTGTCTTTGGGTATGGGTACTATGACGACGTATGCCAGCTATTTTACGGCTGACAATAATTTGTTTCGTACAGGCGCTAAGGTCGCCGTATCTGATACCATGGTATCGTTGCTAGCTGGTCTGGCGGTATTTCCTACCGTTTTTTCTTTTGGACTAGAGCCTGGTGCCGGTCCTGGGCTTTTGTTTATGACTATTCCGTTGGTTTTTTCGCAAATTCCTTTTGGGAATTTACTCTTGGTAGCTTTTTTCTTTCTGGCGTCCATTGCCGCCACGACTGCGATGTTGTCGTTGGTGGAGGTGCCTACTGCCTGGATGAGCGAAGAATACGGTTTTGATCGTAAAAAAGCAGCGGCGCTGAACGCTCTGATCATTTTTTGCATAGGAATTTTAGCTACGCTTTCGGTGGATAAAGCTAGTCTTTTAGGAAGTTATACCTGGATGGGGCGAGGCTTTTTTGATTGGTTCGACTATCTTTCATCAAATCTTATGCTGCCTTTGGGCGGTTTGTGCTTTGTTATTTTTGTGCGGCGTCATCTCTCGTGGGAAGAGCTGCGGCGTGAATTTTCTAATGGCGGCGCTCTGCCATTAGGAGGCATGTTTACCTTTTATTGGTTTAGTGTGCGCTATGTGACGCCAGTATTGCTTGGCTTGATTTTTCTGCACTCTGTCGGCGTTTTATAAGAACAAGCTGTGGAGTGTTACACAGAGAGACAAAGAGATCAGAGGTTGGAAGAAACGTTTTGCGTTCCTGCTTCCAGCCTCTCTCTTTTTGTGTAAAAGAGAGGCAGCTTTGTTATCAGAATTGTAAGGAAGTTGCGTCTATAAGCGTCGTTATTGTCAGTAACTCCGAGCGTAGTGTATACTGTGAATAGATTTTGGAATCAAGTGGTTTCGATATATAAGGAGAGATCCTAATGTTACAATTTAGCGAGATCCAATTGGGCGATAAAGAAACGTTTCAATCGTATTTTCGGCAGCGTCGTTATGACAATGCGCATTTCAACTTCACCAATCTGTTTATGTGGCGCAATGTTTGCCGCATCCGTTGGGCGGAAGCAGGCGGAGCTTTGTTCTTGCGCGCTGAGTGGGAAGGGGAATCCTTTGTACTGCCGCCTATTTGTCGCGACGAGGTAATGCCGACCGCTTTGGAAGCGTTGGTGGCCTTTTGTGAAGAAACAGGGCAGCCGCTTATTATCAGAGGAATCGAAGCATCGCTGCTGCCGGTTGTGGAAGCGGCGAAGCCCGGCTTTTTTAAGTTAACGGCTGATCGGGATAATTTTGACTATGTTTATGAGCAAACGGCGTTAGCGACGTTGGCTGGACGACGCTATCACGGCAAAAAAAATCATTTAAACCAGTTTTTGAAAAACAATCCTGGCTATGAGTATGTTCCGTTAACACCGGAATTGGTGGATGCCTGTGAAGAGTTTACCGACCGTTGGTGTGCGCAAAAGGGCTGCGAAAAGGGTGACTCCATCGACTGCGAACGCCAGGCCATTCGGGATGGGTTGCGCAACCTGGAAAGCCTTGAATTTGTAGGCGGGGTTATTTTGCTTAACGGCCAAGTGGAGGCGTATTCCTTTGGCGAGAAAATTAATGAAGACACCGCGGTCATCCATGTGGAAAAAGCGAATGGCGAAATTCGTGGCCTGTATGCGGCCATAAATTGGGAATTTTCCAGGCAGGCTTGGGAGGGCATGACTTTCATCAATCGTGAGGAAGATATGGGTGAGGAAGGCCTTAGAAAAGCGAAGGAATCCTACCATCCGGTCATTTTATTGGAAAAATATGTGGCTGTGCCTAAATAGTGAACAGAAGCGTTTGGCAGCAGGAATTGCAGCCAAACGCTTTTCTTTTTTATGGTGATTCATGAAGCAGGAAAAGAGATGAACAATGTGGAAGTGTAACAAAAAATATATATGTAATTTTATAAATATAGAGAATATAAGTTGTACGGGAAAGAAAGAATGAGGAGAGAATAGGCATGAGCAATTTTCACATTGAAGCGTCGTTGGCCCAGGAATTGGTTTCTTTTGTAAAGGGGAAAACTGGTTATGACATGATTATCTGCAATGAAACAGGTGCGATTATCGCGGATACTTTTGGCGGCGCTCGTGTCGGCAAAGTGCATGCAGGTGCGCAAAAGATCGTGCAAGGATTGGCTCATGAATATGCGGTGACAGCTCAGGAAGCCGCTGCTAATTCAAATGTAAAGGAAGGGTATAGTTGCCTGATTGATATAGAAGGAGCTCGTGTTGGTACTTTTGGCATTACAGGGCCGATCGATGTGGTGAAACCGCTGACGTTGGTAGCGGCGACCGTTGTTGGCTACCGGGTACGTGAAGGGTTTCGACGCAGTGAAGCGGAGCGCATGGCCAAACGCGTTTCCGGCGATATTCACCAGGCGGTGGCTGCTATTGAGGAAATATCTGCTTCTTCGCAAGAATTGGCCTCAACAACAGAAAACGTTGTACAGTTGTCGCGCGAATCCATGGATAAAGTAAAAAATACGGCAAAAATTCTGGATATGAGTCGAGCGATTGCGACGGAAACGAAATTGCTTTCGCTGAATGCATCCATCGAAGCGGCCCGGGCCGGCGAAGTGGGACGCGGTTTTGCTGTGGTGGCGCAGGAAATGCAGAAATTGGCGCAAAACAGCGCTGAGGCAACAGAGCAGATTAACGGGATTTTGGGCGATATTCAAAGCGCGTTGAACCGAGTAATTGCAGGGGTCGATCAATCCGCTGGTATTTCCGGCGAGCAGGCCAAGGCTATGCAGGATATCAGCAACATGGTGGAAGCTATGCAGAGTTCTACTGTAGAATTGGCGTCTTTATACGATAAGTAATTGAGATTCAGGGGGAGGAACTATGGCTAAAGTAGAAATTTCACGAGAAATGGCGCAAGAATTGACGGATTTTGTTTATAGCGCCACCGGATGTCATACAATCGTTTGCGGTGACGGCGGCGTTATTATCGGCGATTCGGCCAAGACGCGCTACGGCATGGTCCATGACGGAGCTAGGAGAATGATGCTTGGTGAAATTGATGAGTTTTTTGTGACTGCCGAGCAGGCCGCGCAGGGACAGATGAAAGAAGGCCAAAATTATCCTATCGTTTTTGACGGAGCGCGGGTAGGAAGTTTTGGGGTGGCTGGCGAGCTTACGATAGCGCGCCCTATTGCCAAGGTGGTGGCTGCACTTTTTGGAACGAGACTGCGGCAACAGCAACAGATTCAGTTGGTTGAAAGTATGTCAGGACAGGTGTCGGCGCAAGCGCAGCAAGCGGCAGCAGCAGTAGAGGAGATTTCCGCTTCTTCCCAGGAATTGGCGGCGACGACGGAAAAAGTGTCTCGTTTAGCCGAAAACGCAGTGGAGCGGGTGAAGGAAACGGCCCATATTTTGGATATGAGTCGGGCTATTGCCAGCGAGACGAAACTATTGTCTCTTAACGCCTCCATTGAAGCAGCTCGAGCCGGCGAAGTGGGCCGAGGTTTTGCTGTGGTGGCCCAGGAAATGCAGAAACTTGCTCAAAACAGTGCAGAGGCGACAGAAACAATCAACAAGATTTTAGCGGAAATACGCAAGGCTAATGAGGATGTTATTGGTGGTGTGCATCAATCTGCTGAGATCTCCGGCGAACAAGCGAAAGCGATGGAAGAAATCGTACATATGGTAGAAGCTATGCAAGATACCAGCCAAAAACTGAAAGACGTATTTTAAAAGTGGACTTAAAAGACCGGCGTAAGCCGGTTTTTCTTATGGACAGAGGATGGGGGTCTCACGCAGAGGAAGCGCGTCAGTATTTAATCTCTTCGCCTTCTGTGCTGTATATTGCCGTTTCATGCGGTTATTTTTCTTGTTTGCAGTCTTGGCAAAAAAGGAGCACTTCGAGTATAATAGATTATTATGGTGTGATGCGTAGGGTCCTACTTTTGAAGGAGACTCACTATGAAACGAGTTTTTGTTACTGTCACAGGACGTCAAAAGGATGTATATGACCAAGAGCAATGTCAGAAAATGACGGTTGCGGGCACGTATTATCGACGGAACGGGGTCGACTATATTTCCTACCGAGAACGGGAAGAAGACGGCTTAGGACAAACGACAACCTTGCTGAAGATATATGAAGACCGAACGGTTTTGGTACGCCGTGGTGATATAGAGCAGGAGCAGGAGTTTCGACGCGGCAAGCGTACGGAAAGCGGCTACGCCACGCCGTACGGAAACTTGTCCTTGGGCATTATGACAAAGGAATATTCTTGGTCATTTGGCCCGGCAAGCGGCGCGGTGGACATTATCTATGATTTGGAAGTTGACGGACAATGGCAAAGTACTAATCAATTGTCTGTCGTGATACGGGAGGAGCAAATTTGTGGACATTAAGACAAGCCTAGAGAACGCCCTTCGGGAAGCGGCTGCAGCGGCTATCGCCGCTGGTGACTTTCAGGCGGACACATTGCCGGAGGTATTGCTAGAGGTGCCGCCGCAAAAGGAATTTGGAGATTATGCTACGAATTTTGCCATGCAGACAGCGCGGGCGGCGCGTACGAATCCGCGTAAAGTTGCCGAGGCACTGGTAAAGTATTTGCAGCGTCCCTGGCTGGAACGCTGTGAGATTGCCGGTCCCGGTTTTATTAATTTTTATCTGCGGCCGGAATGGGTGCATGATCTGTTAGCTGCTATTTTAGCCGCAGGAGATGCCTATGGTTGTACGCAAACTGGAAGTGGCAAGAAGATCCAAGTGGAATTTGTCAGCGCCAACCCGACAGGCCTATTGCATGTAGGACATGGACGGGGAGCTGCGTTTGGCAGTGCCCTGGTCAATGTGTTGCGTACCGCCGGCTACGATGTGCAGGCGGAATACTACATCAATGATGCGGGAAACCAGATTGATAATTTGGCGGCGTCTGTCAACGCTCGCTATCTGGAGTTGCTGGGGCAAGAGGCAGTCTTTCCTGAAAATGGCTATCACGGTGAGGACATCATCACGACGGCCCAGGGGTTGCTTGATCAAGATGGCGATAAATATTTGTCTTGGAGTGAAGCGGAGCGCATTGCTCATTTTAAAGAAGTGGCGCTGGCGGAAAAATTGGCGATCTTAAAAGAACATTTGGCAGCGTTTAATGTGCATTTTGACGTATGGTTTAGTGAACGAACCCTGCATCAAAGCGGTGCTGTTGACGAGGCCTGTACCATCTTGAAGGAAAAAGGCCAGGCCTACGAAAAAGACGGGGCTTTATGGCTGAAATCCACTGCCTATGGCGATGATAAGGACCGGGTCATTATTCGTGACAATGGCGTGCCCACGTATTTAGCGGCGGATATCGCCTACCATCGCAACAAAGCGGAACGCGGCTTCGATAAAATCATCAATATTTGGGGCGCCGACCATCACGGTTATATCTGTCGGGTTAAGGCTTCCATGGCGGCTCTTGGCTATGAAGCGGAGCGCTTGGAAGTTTTGATTTTGCAGATGGTCAGCTTGTATCGGGACGGTGAACTGGTAAAAATGTCGAAACGGACCGGTCAAAGCGTGAGCTTGGATGAGTTGATGGAGGAAGTTGGTCGGGATGCGGCGCGTTATTTCTTTATTATGCGCTCCATTGACAGCCAATTGGATTTTGACATTGATTTGGCGCGGTCCAGGTCCAATGAGAATCCCGTATATTATGTGCAGTACGCTCACGCGCGTATTGCCAGCATTTTTCGTCAAGCTGCTGAAAACGGTATTGTAATGGGCGAACTGGGGGCATTGCCACTGCAGGCATTGCAGGAGGAAGCGGAAATCGAACTGATCAAGAAGCTGGGAGATTTTCCTGAGGAAATCAATCAAGCGGCGAAGGATCGGGCGCCACACCGCATTGCCCGCTATGTGCATGAGGTGGCAAGCTTGTTCCATGGTTTTTATAATCAGTGCCGAATTATTGGCGCAGAGCCGGATGTGCAGCAAGCTCGTCTGGGTTTGGTTACGGCGGCGCAGCAGGTGCTGCGTCGGGCCTTGGGCATTCTCGGCGTAGATGCGCCGGAAAAAATGTAGGGGAAATCGGTTTTTTGCTGGCAGAGTGCCAGCGCGCGTGCTATAATGGAGGACAGTTTTTAGAACGAGTAGGAGGATACCAGCATGGCCAAATTCATCTTTGTTACCGGTGGGGTCGTCTCATCCCTGGGGAAAGGCATCACCGCGGCATCCTTAGGGCGTTTGCTGAAGAGTCGCGGCTTGAAGGTGACCATTCAGAAATTCGATCCGTATATCAACATCGACCCTGGTACAATGAGTCCGTATCAGCATGGGGAAGTGTTCGTCACCGAAGATGGAGGCGAAACTGATCTGGATCTCGGTCACTATGAACGTTTTATTGATATTAACCTGAGCAAGAGCTCCAACGTTACCGCAGGCAAGGTATATTTGTCGGTTATCAACAAAGAGCGCAAAGGTGACTATCTGGGCAGCACCGTGCAGGTTATTCCGCACATCACTAATGAAATCAAAGAGCGCATCTATCGTGTTGGCCGCGAGGACAATGCGGATGTGGTCATTACGGAAATCGGCGGCACTGTCGGTGATATTGAAAGTCTGCCTTTCTTGGAAGCCATCCGGCAAGTGAAAAAAGAAGTGGGCCGCGATGATGTTTTGTATATTCATGTAACTTTGGTGCCGTACATTTCAGCGGCAGGCGAACTTAAGACCAAGCCGACGCAGCATAGCGTCAAAGAATTGCGTAGTATTGGCATTCATCCAGATATCATTGTTTGTCGTACAGAACATGAAATTTCGCAGGATATGAAGGATAAACTGGCGCTGTTCTGTGATATCGATGTCAACGCCGTTATTCAAAACCGTAATGCCGCCAGTATTTATCAGGTGCCCCTCATGATGCATGAGGAAGGTCTGGACCGGATCGTTATGGAAAAACTCAAGCTGCAAGCCGGTGAGGCGGACCTGACGGAATGGACCTCTATGGTGGAAAAAATTATGAACCCAACGCAAAAGGTGACGATTGCGATGGTAGGTAAGTATGTGGCGCTGCAGGATGCGTATATGAGCGTTTCCGAAGCGTTGCGTCATGCAGGAATTGCCAATTCCGCCGCCATTGACATTCGCTGGGTCAATGCCGAGGAAATTGAAGCGCCTGGCACTGATTTAGCCGAGGTATTTGCGGAAGTTGACGGTATTTTGGTACCCGGCGGCTTTGGGGATCGCGGCGTAGAAGGCAAGATCGAAGCCATCCGCTATGCTCGGGAAAATAAAATTCCATATTTTGGTCTGTGCTTAGGCATGCAGACAGCGGTAATTGAGTTTGCCCGCAATGTCATGGGATTTGCCGGCGCGCATAGTACGGAGTTTGCGCCAGAAACGCCATATCCAGTAATTGATTTGATGCCGGACCAAGTGGATGTGGAACAAAAAGGCGGTACGATGCGTTTGGGCGTATATCCGTGTAAGGTCATGGAAAATACCCTGACGCAGGCAGCCTATCAAGAAGAATTGATTTATGAACGTCATCGTCATCGTTTTGAATTTAATAATGCCTATCGCGAACAATTGACGCAAGGCGGTTTGATCCTGGGCGGCACGCTGCCCAATGGCCGGCTGGTGGAAATTGTAGAATTGAGCAAGGATGTGCATCCTTGGTTTGTGGGAACCCAGTTCCATCCGGAATTTAAGTCCCGCCCAACCAATCCGCATCCGTTGTTCCGAGATTTTGTCAAAGCTGCTATAAACTATCAAACAGGCAAATAAGATTGAGCCGCCCTTCGGGGCGGCTTTTGGCATTGCAGCAGGAAAATGGCTCTGTGGCGCGAAATGTTGAGAACAGAGCTGGTTGTGAAGGGGAGAAATATATGCAGAAGAAACGTTGGTGGCTGGCGCTGCTTGTCATTGTAATTCTTGCAGGCTGGTGGAAATTGTCGCCAGCAAAAGCAGAACCGCAGATTGCGGTAATTCATGTGGAAGGAGTTATTTTGGGAGGGCGTGGTCAAAGCGGTCTGTGGGGAGAAAATGGCGGTGTGGACGGTATCATCCGTCAACTGCACGAAGCGCGCGACGATGAAGCGGTTAAAGCGATTATCTTGCGTATTAACAGTCCAGGCGGCAGCGCCACGGCATCTCAAGAATTGGGGGAAGAAATATTAAAAGTCAGGGCTGGCGGTAAACCAGTGGTATCCTCTATGGGAGATATTGCAGCTTCCGGCGGGTACTGGCTGGCGGCGTGCACGGAACGGATTTACGCAAACCCGTCAACTATCACCGGTAGTATCGGGGTATATATGCCTTATGCAAATTGGGAAGAGCTGTATCAGAAAATAGGTATTCGGAATGAACGCATTCAAAGTGGGCCGCATAAGGATATCCTTTCGCCGGATCGGGCGATGACGGCAACGGAAAAAGCGTTGCTACAGGCCATGGTAAACGATATGTATGAGCAGTTTGTAGCCGTAGTCTCCGAGGGGAGAAGTTTGCCGCCGGAACAGGTGCGCTCATTGGCGGACGGACGTATTTACACCGGACGCCAAGCGTTGGCAAGCGGTTTGGTGGATGAAATGGGCAATCTATATGATGCCATTGATGGAACCGTCGAAAAATTAGGTTTGGCGGAACGTCCCGTCATTCGAGAAATGGGGCAGACTTCTCCTTGGGACGCCCTGTTTGGCAGGACGACGGTAAGCAGCTTGGTGCAGCAAGCTGTCTGGCAGGCGTTGGGGACGGCACCTAAGGCCGCTCCGGTTTTGGCGCCCATGGCGTTGCCGGCTGCCTACTGAGGAGGCGTGAGATGAAGATTAAGAGCTTGCTGGCAGGGATTGTTTTATTGGGAGTTTTGGCCGGCTGTGGTCTCAAGGGGCCTACTGCAGTGGCGCCACTGCGGGAACAAGGTGGTGAAATCACTGGCAGTATCAGTGAAAATGGCGCCGGCAACGTGGTTCGCCTGGTGCAGGGAGGACCGTTGTCAGGAGCCGCTGGGGTGGATATTGCCGCTGGCGGTGCAGGAAGGGTGCGCTACTATCTAGAGGCTGGCGCTGCCCCAGATTTGGTAGCGGACAGCCGCTTCCTCTGGCGTTCAACTCAAGGGACTGGTCGGTTGCTTTTGGAAGAATTGGGATCAGAGGGACAAGTGAAGCGCAGCGTAGGTTGGATTTATACCGGAGAGTTACCGGCTGCTGGCACCGAGCAACGCTGGGTGGATGCTCGTTATCGAAGCAACTACGAAGCGGAGTGGGTAGAGGCTCGCTATGGAGTGCAGCGGCTTTGGAATGAATTTTTTCCAGGAGAACCGCTTAGTGCAGCTAAGCGGTATCGTTGGGTGTTGGAAGCTGGCGAGGGGCAGCATGTATTGGTGAGCCGCTTCTCGCTGACGGCGCAGCCTGTTGCCGGAGTGGCTGTTTCCGCTCCCCAATCACTCTCGGTCCTTCAGGGGGAGGGCGTTCACTGGCGTACTCGCTTGCAGTATAACGGCTCGCAGCCGGAGGTGGAAATAACCGCGGCTATAATGGAACCACAAGGGTATGGTGTGACAGTACAAGGAGAACGGGTGCGGCGTGTGCACTTAACTCCGGGACAGGCGGTTGAACTGGATTGGGTTTTAGAAGGACGCCGAGCTGAACGTGTTAACTTTGGCAAGCCGTGGCAACTACAGTTGTCCCTTAATGGGGAAGAAAAGGCGCAGACGGCGGTTTCTGTGGCGGCAGCCAGGCCGGGGAGCGTCTACTATGTGATGACTGAAGATTTGGAGCCGATTGACGGTGCTGGCTATGCCAAATCGTGGGGGAATCAGGATGGTTGGTTGAACCCGGAAGAATACCAAGTGCAGATGGTGCAGAAAGCGGAAACGCTCAATGCCATTGCAGCGCGTCATGGCGCTTTGTGGACTCATTATATCGCCTGGCCTGCGGTGGCTGCGGCTCAGTGGGCGCAAAGTCAATCGACGATGAAGCAATGGCAGGAAGTCGTAGCCAATATAGAGCGATCCGTACGTCAGGAGAGCGCCAAAGGGCATGAATATGGCGTGCATATGCATACTGACTATGATCCGTACATACCTGGCAACGTATTATCATACTATGCGGCGGCCGACGGCCTTTGGGCTAATCATCTTCGACATGGCTGGGCGCACTCGCTGGGGAGTTTTGGCGACTATGGAAACCGTGGCAGTCGGCTGGGGAGCTTGTATGCATACCAGCGGATTGTGGATGAATTGGCCGCCGATTCGCTACAAGGGCAGTTGCTGACGGCAAGGGCTGGTTCGTTTGATTTTGGCGCCAGCAACGAGTCACAAGCTATGAGCAGTGAAGTGTTTCGTCGCTTAGGTTTGTGGGGCTCCAGTGATGCCGCAGGTAATAGCGGACGCGAAACCGCTGCGCCTTATGGAGGCGAATTGTATTTGGCGGCGAAAACGGATATTGGTCGTGCAGCCAGTGAAGGCAGTGAAGCCGGGGTGGTGGAACTGCGGCCAACACCGCAGCAACCTATTTTTTATGATCAGCAAACGGCAGAGGTGATGAACGCCAAAGCCGATGCAGGCATGAAGGCGTTTGTTCGTAATGGCGCTGTTGTTCCTGGAGTACATGGCATTATTGGTTTCACCCATGCCATGTTTATGCAAGGGGATGGAGATTGGCGCAGTTTGTCCGGTGGCCAATTTGCCGCTCTTGACGCGCATTTGGCCTACTTGAAGCAGCGCTATGTGCAGCAAGGAGTATTGCGTTTTGGCACGGCCAGCCAATTGGTGCGCGCGTTCTTGGATGAAGAAAAGCTGGAAGCGACCGCCTTGTACGGCAAGCGTTTGGAACAGGGCTGGTTGAGCAGTCGCTATGAAATAGAACTACTGGGGCGCGATTTGTCGGTTTCGGCGGAGCGACCGCAGGCTGTCAGCGTTAAAATTCCCTTGTATCTTCGTGAACAGGCTTTTCGAGCGGAAGTGCGTAAAAACGGTGAAGTCATAGGTTCGACTTGGAATTTGCCTAATGCCGATAATTCACTTGCTTTCGTCTGGGATGACCCGCAAGCAACGTATACGTTGACCGTGTACCATCAATTTTGGCTGCGTAAAGCGGTAAGCGGACTAAGGCTGCTTAGAGGATTTGTTAGAGGATAACGGCGTCCTTATTTCAAAAGCATGTATGTCCGGGCAGGATTTTTTTTTCCACTGGCGAACCTATTACTAAAAGGAGGAGTGGAGATGGTTGCTCGGACCTTGACGTCGTTGGCGTTGTTTTGCCAGCGGTGCGGCAAACTGGAGCTGCATGACTTGTCGCGATTTTCCTTAAACCATGAACGGCGGCAGTTGTATTGTCATTGCGGCCAATGGCAAGGGGAGATCGTAGCTGCGTCGCACAGCCAGCCTTTATTGCGCCTGCCATGTCTGTTATGCCAACAAGAACATCTTCTCTGTTTCACTCCGTCGCAGTTTTGGCAGGTCGAAATGCATCGTCTTTATTGTCCGAACCATACGCTGGAATTAGGTTTAATAGGCCGTCCAGATTTATTGCGAGAGCAGCAACTTCGTCATCGTCAGGCTTGGGAGCTTTTGCAACGGGAAGATGACGCAGAGGCGATAGAAGATCCACAGGTCCTTTTGGAAGTATTGAATATGGTTCATGACTTGGCGGCGCAAGGGGAAATTTCTTGTGCTTGCCAGCAGCCGCAGTTAGAGGCGGAAGTGTTGGATCGCGGCGTATTGTTATCCTGCCGCTCTTGCGGTGCTAAGCACTTGGTTCCCGCTTGTAACGAACGGGATTTGACTAAGGCCGCTCAGCTACGGGAAATTGAGCTGTATTCAACTTCTTATGCGTATTTCCATTCTTAACCGGCGACTGTCGGCAAGAGGATGAAGCGAATAGAGGAGGAATGGCGATGAAGCTGTTTTTGGACACGGCCAATGTGGAGGAAATCCGTGCGGCGGCGGAATGGGGCGTTATTGATGGCGTAACCACAAATCCTTCGTTGATTGTCAAAGAGGGGCGAGATTTAAATACGGTTTTGCAGGAAATTGCCGAACTTGTTCCCGGACCGGTCAATGGCGAGGTTATCGCGACGGACTGGGAAGGCATGGTACAAGAAGGACGTGCTTTGGCAAAGTTGTTTTCCAGCCTGGTCGTGAAAATTCCGATGACTCCGGATGGCTTGAAGGCTGTTAAACAGCTTTCGTCCGAAGGCATTGAGACCAATGTAACGTTAGTGTTTTCCTCCAACCAGGCCTTGCTTGCGGCCAAAGCTGGCGCACGTTATGTTAGCCCCTTTGTAGGGCGTTTAGATGACATTGGTTATGATGGCATGGCGTTGGTGCAAGAGATTGTGCAGATTTATGAACTCCATGGCTTTACTACTGAGGTGATTGCTGCTAGCATTCGGCATCCTCTGCATGTGACGCAGGCAGCCTTGGCAGGGGCGCATATCGCCACAATTCCTTACAAGGTGCTGCAGGGCATGACCAAACATCCGCTGACTGATAAAGGATTGGCAGCTTTTCTTGCCGATTGGAATAAAGCAAAGTAGCTACAGCGCTCAGGGCCAGTCGTTATGACGGCCCTGTTCTCGTGGAACGAGGGAGCCGGTGAATCATCGGCTCCCTAAGAGAGTTATAAGAGCAATTTTCCGCTAGTTGGTTTGAATAAAGAAAAAAATAGGAGGGTTTTAAACAAAATGGATCGTGAGTTATCATTAGAATTCGTGAGGGTTACAGAAGCGGCAGCTATTGCCTGTGGGCGACTTATGGGTAAAGGAGACAAAATTGCGTCAGATCAGGCAGCGGTAGATGCCATGCGGACGATGTTCGACTCTGTCAATATCAGCGGTACCGTTGTCATTGGTGAAGGAGAAATGGATGAAGCGCCAATGTTATATATTGGCGAAAAGGTTGGCGCTGGCGGCATGGCGGTAGACATTGCTGTGGATCCGCTGGAAGGAACCAACTTGGTGGCGAAAGGGATGCCTGGTGCAATTGCGGTGTTGGCTGTAGCTCCTAAAGGCGGCTTGTTGCATGCGCCGGATATGTATATGGACAAAATTGCCGTAGGACCCAAGGCGGCTGGTAAAATTCATATCGATGCTCCGGTCAAAGAGAATTTGAAAGCCGTTGCTTCCGCCTTGTCGCGCAAGGTTGAAGATTTGACGGTTGTTATTTTGGATCGGGATCGTCACAGCCGCTTAATTAAAGATGTGCGTGACGCAGGGGCGCGGATCAAATTGATTACCGATGGCGATGTATCGCCGGTTATCAATGTGGGTATCGAAGGCTCCGGCATTCATATGTTAGTAGGTTCTGGCGGCGCGCCGGAAGGCGTTATTGCTGCGGCCGCTCTTAAATGCTTGGGCGGAGACATGCAAGGACGCCTGCTTCCGTCGGATGACTGTGAGGTGGCGCGGGCTAAAAAAATGGGCATTGGCGACATCAATAAGGTGTTGACGATTGATGACTTGGTGCATGGCGAAGACGCGATTTTTGCGGCTACTGCCATTACTCAGGGCGATATGCTGAATCCGGTGCATTATTTCGGCGGCGGCGTGCGGACGCATTCGATTGTAATGCGTTATAAATCGGGCACCGTCCGTTTTGTTGACGCTATTCATAAGTTAGACCGGAAGAGCATGATTTTTAAACGGACCTGATTGATCAAGAAAAGTAAAGGCTTTTCGGCGAACCGGGGCGGCGCAAGCCGCCCTTTTTGCTATTTGAGCAAAAGTTTTAGCGACGCTGTGTTTCGCGTTTTTTAAAGATATTGTAGCGGTTTTTTTTAAGGATAAGCGACGGCTTGATTTAAGAACTTGCAAAAACAAGGAAGCCTGCTATGCTATAAGATAGTTAGTACAAATGACAAGTTTCATAGGAGACAATATACGATGCGGAACTTACTTTCGTTGGTGCAGGCTGATGCCGCTTGTGCAGAGGCGATCCGTCTAATGCAAAAGCCTGGGCGGGCTGCTTGGGTATACGGCCTGACAGGCAGTCAAAAACCATTTCTCTTGGCGGCTTCTTTGGCGGAAAAACTGCAGCCAGTAGTGGTGGTGGCAGTTGATGATGTTCACTTGGAGGAATATCGTCGGGAAATGTCTTTGTGGCTGCCAAACTTAACTATATATGAACTGCCGGCGTTGTCGGAAGTTTCGTTTGCGCTCACGGCGCGCAGTCGGGAGAGAACCGCAGTTCGCATGGAAGCGCTGAGCGCTCTGGCGAGGTGCGAGGCCGCCTTGTACCTGACGACAATTGAAGCGGCTGCGCAGGGGGTCTGTTCGCAGCAAGAGTTGTTGGGACGACGTCTAACGTTAAAAAACGGCACTACCTGGGAACGGGAAAAATTATTGGCGGAATTGGTCCGCTGCGGCTACGAACGGGTAGATGCGGTTGACAGTCGGGGGCAATTCAGCGTACGCGGCGGCGTTATTGATGTTTTTCCGTTGCAGCTGCCAGTAGCCGTGCGCTTGGAATTCTTTGATGACGAAATAGACTTGTTGCGTTCCTTTGACCCGGAAACGCAGCGTTCTTTGGAACGTCTGGAGCAGGTGGATATTCTGCCGGCTCAGGAGGAAGCACAGGGGACACATTGTTTGTTGTCCTATATTCAAGATGGCGCAGTTGTTTTTGATGACCCGGCGCGGTTGCGGGAGACAGCGCAAACATTGATTGAAGAATGGCCTGCAGCGCTGCCCTGGGGGAAAATTGTGGAAGCAAGCCGCCCTCAGGCGTTGCAGTTTTGGTCCTTGATGCTGCAACATGTAGCGCATACCGAAACACAAGATATTCTCAGCATTGCGGCCAAAGGAGTTATGCCGTTTCATGGGCAA
The DNA here is from genome assembly GCF_963676855.1 of uncultured Anaeromusa sp. Classification (NCBI taxonomy): domain Bacteria; kingdom Bacillati; phylum Bacillota; class Negativicutes; order Selenomonadales; family Sporomusaceae; genus Anaeromusa; species uncultured Anaeromusa sp. Next base: position 3,218,444 of record NZ_OY781460.1, on the reverse strand, counting down.
TTTGAGCTTTTAACGCAAGAATTGCGCGCGCAGGAGGCGCGGCAAGCGGTGACTGTGCTTTTGGCAGGCAGTGAAGAACGCCTAGAGGCTTTGCAGCAGGCTTTGGCGGCTCAGGGACAGGGCGTGTCACGCAAAGCGGATTCCGGCAGCGTGCGTCTGATGGTAGGGGAAATTGCTGCCGGTTTTGAATGGGTTCAAGCTAAGGTTGTTGTTTTTGCGGAACAAGATTTGCTGGGGCGCCATAAAAGAAAACAACGCCGCGCCAAGACTCAAGGTGAAAAAATTCGCTATTTCCGAGATATACGGATTGGGGATTATGTGGTACACGCCAGCCACGGCATTGGACGTTACGCTGGCGTGGAAACGTTGGATATAGGTGGTGTGCGCAAGGATTATCTGCTTATACGTTATACCGGTGACGATAAGCTGTACTTGCCTACCGATCAGGTAGGGCTGCTGCAAAAGTATATTGGACAAGATGGCGATGCGCCTAAACTCAGCCGTATGGGCGGTAAGGATTGGCAACGGGTGCGCAGCCGGACGCAGGCGGCGGTGGCCGATTTGGCGCAAGAGCTTGTGGCTTTATATGCGGCGCGCCAAGAAGAACTGGGCTTTGCTTTTGAGGCGGATACACCGTGGCAGCGAGAATTTGAGGAATCATTTCCTTATGAGGAGACACCGGATCAATTGCAGGCGTTGGAGGAAATCAAGGCAGATATGGAACAACCCCGGCCGATGGACAGGCTGCTCTGCGGCGATGTAGGCTTTGGCAAGACTGAAGTAGCGGTACGTGCGGCTTTTAAAGCCGTGATGAGCGGCAAGCAAACAGCCATGCTAGTGCCGACTACCGTGTTGGCGCAGCAGCATTATCAAACCTTGAATTCCCGCTTTGCCGGTTTTGGAGTTGCTACCGGTGTTGTCAGCCGGTTTCGCAGCGCCAAGGAGATCCGTAAAACATTGGAGGATGTGGCGGCAGGTAAAGTAGATGTGCTGGTAGGCACTCATCGTATGTTGACAACCGATGTGCGCTTTAAAGATCTGGGGCTGCTCATTATTGACGAAGAACAGCGTTTTGGGGTGGCACAAAAAGAAAAAATTAAGCAATGGCGCAGCCAGGTAGATGTGCTGTCTTTAAGCGCTACGCCCATTCCAAGGACCTTGCATATGTCCCTGGTCGGTGTGCGGGATATGAGTATTATTGAAACGCCCCCGGAGGATCGTCTGCCGGTCGAAACCTATGTGGCGGAATTTCATGAGGAAATTGCCGTAGAAGCCATTAGCCGAGAATTGCGCCGCGGCGGCCAGGTGTATGTCGTGCATAATCGGATTCAGGGGATCGAGCGCCTGGCTTTGCGCTTAGGCGAACTGTTTCCGCAGGCGGGTGTGCGCGTGGCCCACGGTCAGATGGCGGAAGAGCAGCTGGAGCAAGTCATGATGGACTTCTACGAAGGCGAAGAAGATATTTTAGTTTGTACCAGTATTATTGAAAGTGGCCTTGATGTGCCGAATGCCAACACCATTTTGGTATATGATGCAGATCGTCTGGGCTTGTCTCAGCTTTATCAAATGCGAGGGCGGGTGGGACGTTCCAGTAGGACTGCATTTGCGTACTTTACCTACCGCAAGGATAAGGTTTTGACAGAAGTGGCTGAAAAGCGGCTGCAGGCCATTAAGGAATTTACAGAATTAGGCGCTGGGTTTAAAATTGCCATGCGCGATTTGGAAATCCGCGGTGCAGGCAGTTTGCTGGGGCCGCAGCAGCATGGGCATATTGTCAGCGTCGGCTTTGAAATGTATTGTCGTCTGCTGGATGAAGCGGTGCAGGAACTGCGTACAGGGACAAAGCCCAAACAAGAAGTGGAACCGTTGCTGGATATAAAAGTAGACGCCTATTTGCCGGAAGAGTATGTGGGCGATGCGATGCAGAAAATGGAATTGTACCAGCGGATTGCAGGAATTCGGCGCGACGAGGAAGTGGAAGAACTTTTGGATGAGTTGCTTGACCGTTTTGGCGAACCGCCGCAGGCGGTGTTGCGTTTGCTCGCGGTAGCTAAGCTGAAAAATCGTGTACGTCGTTTGGGAATTCGCAGCGTTGTGCAGAAGCCGGAATGGTATGAAGTATCTTTTCAAGAACCATTGCAATTTGCACCGGAGCATATAATGGCGCTTAAGGAGAGCTTACCGTCCCGGGTCGCCTTCTTTCCCGGCAATGCTGGCGGTTTGCGCCTGAAAACAGCAAATTTGCCGCAAGAAAAGGCGGAGGCGTTGCTGTTTAAGAGTATGCACTGTCTGGAAGAAGGGACGCTAGCTTGAAAACCGCCTTTCGAGGTAGGAATGCCTAAGGTTTTCTGATATAATTAAAATTGCATTTTCTTGAGAGGATGGGCTTGGGTGAGTAGTAAAGACACCTTTTTGCGTGGCGCCTTGATTTTAACCGTTGCAGGGATTGTAGTTAAACTCATTGGCTCTGTGAATCGCATCTTATTGTCCCGCTTGTTGGGCGGTGAGGGGATTGGCTTGTATCAGATGGCCTATCCTATCTATTTGTTGGCTTTGAGCGTTTCTTCCGCAGGGATTCCTGTGGCTATTTCCATTTTAGTGGCGGAACGGGTGGCCTTGTCGGACTATCGGGGCGCTAACCGGGTATTTCGTATCTCTCTGGCATTGTTAACCTTTACCGGCGTCTTGTTTACCATTTTGCTGTATACAGGAGCGGGCTGGTTGATTGAGGAACAGTTTGTACGCGATCCTCGGGCGTATTACGCCTTGGCGGCCTTGGCGCCGGCTATCTTTTTTGTGACCGTTCTTTCAAGCTATCGTGGCTATTTCCAGGGCTTGCAAATGATGACGCCTACGGCGGTTTCGCAGATATTTGAACAATTGCTGCGAGTAATTACCATGATTGCGTTGGCTTTCATGCTGTTGCCCTATGGGTTGGAATATGCTGCAGCTGGCGCTAGCTTTGGTGCCGGACCGGGAGCTATGGCTGGTCTGGCGGTGCTGATTTACTTTTATATGCGCCAACGTTCGCAGTTTAAAGAAAAAATGGCGACCCAGCCGGATTTGCCGCCACAGTCCAGCTGGCGGATTATCAGTCGGATCGTAAAATTGGCGCTGCCGGTTTCACTGGCCAATATCATGTTGCCAGTTGTCTCCAGCATTGACTTATTTATTGTGCCTGCCCGGTTGGAAGCGGCAGGTTATACTGTCGCTGCGGCCACCGAACTCTTTGGTTATTTGACAGGCATGGCAGTGGCGTTAATCAATTTGCCGACGATTTTGACGGCTTCCTTGGCAGTGGGCTTGGTGCCGGCTATTTCGGAGGCCTTTACGCTGGGCCGCAAGGAACGGATTTATGACCGTACGGCGACAGCCATGCGTATTGCAAATCTAATTACCATTCCTAGTTTTGCCGGCATGTGTCTCTTGGCTACGCCGATTTCGCAGATGCTTTATGGAACGCCGAATGCCGGAGATTGTATTGCTATTTTGTCTTTTGGCATCGTTTTGCTGGGAGTACATCAGGTTACGACCGGCGTTTTGCAGGGATTGGGACATACAACGATTCCGTTGGTGAACATGGTGGCTTCAGCCATTGTCAAAATCGGTATGAGTTGGTATTTGACAGCTATGCCGGAGTTGGGTATCAAAGGGGCTGCTTGGGCGACCAATGTGGATTTTGGCGTGGCGGCGCTGCTGAACATGTATTTTGTGCATCGCTATGTTGGATTTAGCCTTGATTGGGGGCATACGCTGCGGACTGTGGCGTCAGCCGCGGTTATGGGTATTGCGGTGGTTTTTTCTTTTGAGGGCTTGATTCAGACGCTGCATAGCAATACCTTGGCTACGCTGGGGGCTATTTTGTTAGGGGCTACGGTTTATTTTGCCGCTATGCTTGTAGTTGGTGGTGTGACTGCGCAGGAAGTGGAGAAAATCCCACGTGTAGGCGCTAAGGTGACGCTGTATTTGCAGCGTATGGGCCTGCTGCGCCACTAGGAGCTAAACGAAAAGAGAAACTCCGGTCAAGAGAGGCTGTTTCATAGCTGCCTTGGCTGTTGAGGAGGCGTGTACCATGGGAAAATTGACAATCGTCGGTTTGGGACCTGGTAATGCGGATTTACTGACATTGGGGGCTGTAAAGGCTATGCAGGAGACCTCGTGTCTTTTGCTGCGTACTGGCCGCCACCCTACGGTAGCGGAGCTGGAGCGGTTAGGGCTTGCGTTTTTAACCTATGACGAAGTGTATGAAACAGAAAGCTCTTTTGAGGCGGTTTACCAAACGATTACGGTGGATGTACTGCGCCGCGCCGAAATAGCAGACGTGGTATATGCTGTGCCAGGCAGTCCGGTCGTAGCGGAGCGGACTGTGCAGATCCTTTGCGAACAGGCGCCGGCTTGGAATATTTCCGTGGAAGTGCTTCCAGGCATGAGCTTTGTGGAAATCCTTTGCGTACGCTTGGGCGTGGATCCGATTAACGGCCTGACTATTTTGGATGCGGCAGATTTAGAACGTGTTTGCTGCGGCGCGCTTCCGACAGGGCTGGTTGTTACGCAAGTCTACAACCGCCAGGTGGCTTCAGACGTCAAACTGACGCTGATGGAACACTATGGAGACGATTACCAAGTCGAGTTGGTTAATCACTTGGGTTTGGCAGATGAGAGCGTTCGCTCTATACCGTTATGCGAGCTGGACCGGCAGAAAGATATTGATCATTTGACTTCGATTTATGTGCCTGCCTTGAATGCCAAAAAGGAAGTGGAACCTTTTGAGCTAGACGCCTTGACGGAAGTTATGGACGTGCTTCGTTCACCCGAAGGGTGTGTTTGGGATCGGCAGCAGGATCACCGTTCGCTGCGGCGGTATCTGTTGGAGGAGACCTATGAAGTCTTGGAAGCGATCGAAAAAGACGACATGGAGCTTCTCTGCGAGGAACTGGGAGACCTTTTGTTGCAAGTTGTGTTTCACGCCCGCATTGCCGAAGAAAACGGACGTTTTTCTATGCAGGAAGTGATTGACGGCGTAGTAGATAAAATGGTGCGGCGTCATCCCCATGTATTTGGCGAAATTACCGTTGCCGATGCGGCGGAAGTTTTGCGTAACTGGGAGCGTATCAAACGCGAGGAAAAAGATCGCGCCGGTGTTCTAGACGGCGTTCCCCGTGAATTTCCGGCGTTGCTTAAGGCTTGCAAATTGCAAGGCAAGGCGGCTAAGGTGGGCTTTGACTGGCCGGATGTGGAACCGGTCTGGGCGAAGGTTGCTGAAGAGCTTCAGGAGTTGCGCGAGGCGGCCAGCGAAGCTGCTCAAGAAGACGAATTAGGTGATGCTTTGTTTGCGATGGTCAATTTGGCTCGGTTCTTGCATGTGGAACCGGAAACCGCTCTTTTGAAGGCTTGCTTGAAGTTTGAAAAACGCTTTGGCTTTATTGAGAAACAGTTACAAGAAAAAGGAGTTTCTTGGGAGCAATCTTCGTTAACGGAGTTGGATGCTCTGTGGAATGCGGCAAAAGCCTTAGAATAGAGAAAATATGCGATAAAATAGCGTTTTTTTTCCAAAGGATAGAGGAATCTGGCGGCGCGTAGCGAATACACTTATTCGCAATCATGAAATCAAGGCGCTTATTTTGCTAAAGCGCGCTGACGGCATTGCCGTCAAAAAAAGACAAGGGGGATGGATTTGTGAACAAGACTGAATTGGTGGCCAGTGTGGCCGAGAAGACAGCCATGACCAAAAAGGATGCGGAAAAAGCCCTGAATGCGGTATTTGCAAGCATCGAAGAAGCTCTTGCCAAGGAAGAAAAAGTACAGGTCATTGGCTTTGGCACTTTTGAAGTAAAAGCTCGTGAAGCTCGTACCGGCCGTAATCCGCAGACCGGCGCTGAAATTAAAATTCCTGCGTCTAAAAACCCTGTATTTAAAGCTGGCAAAGCTCTTAAAGACAGCGTTAATAAATAAGGAATCGTGATTGTCAAAAAACCAGGCTGTCATGGCCTGGTTTTTTTTCTCGAAAGTTGTGAATGTCATGCTGCCTTGAGGCGCCTGATGCAGCAAAGAAGAACTGAATTGGTTACAGCAGGGTTTCAGGAGAACATGGCAAAAAGCAAGAAAGGGCAGTGAATGGAATGATGGGCAGCATTTTAATTGTAGATGATGAGGCTTCCATTCGGGAGCTGTTACGCTTTAATCTTCAAAAAGAAGGATATGTGGTGTCGGAAGCGGCGGACGGCTTAGAGGCATTGCAACTGATCAAGCAGCAACGGCCCGACTTAGTGTTGCTTGATTTGATGCTTCCAGGTATGGATGGCTTGGAAGTGTGCCGCAGGATCAAAGGACAACAGGGAACTGCCGGCATCCCCATCATTATGCTGACGGCTAAGAATGAAGAAGTAGATAAAGTGCTGGGCCTGGAGCTGGGGGCGGATGATTATCAGACGAAGCCTTTTGGCTTACGGGAATTGATGGCTCGCGTCAAGGCCGTGTTGCGACGCAGTCAAAAAGGGAGCCATGGACATAGTGAGATATCCATGGGAGTCTTGAAGATGAACTTCAGTCGCTACGAAGCTTGGTTGGGTAAGGAGAAACTGGAACTGACTCCGAAGGAATATGAACTGCTGAAGCTTTTTATTACCAACACGGACCGCGTGTTCAGCCGAGAGCAGCTGCTGGAAAAGGTATGGGGTTATGAATATTTTGGCGACACTCGAACCGTAGATGTGCATGTGCGTCATTTGCGAGCCAAACTGGCGGCGGCGCCAGAGGTGGCAGAGGCTATCGAAACCGTGCGAGGCGTAGGCTATCGTTTTCAGGACATCTGAGAAATCAGGTGTCCTGTTTTTATTAATCCAAACTTAACAGTAACGCGAAAATTTTTATGGTATAGTGCAAATGAGAAGAGTTTAGCCTTGGCTAAGCAAGCAGGAGGATGCCATACCATGAGCAACAAGATTCAAGCTAACAAGCTAAAACTATATTACGGGGAGTCGCTAGCGCTGAAGAAGGTTACCTTAGGAGTTGAAAAAAACAGTGTCCTGGCTTTGATTGGTCCTTCCGGTTGCGGGAAGTCGACATTTTTGCGCACGCTGAATCGTATGAATGATCTGATTGAAAACGTACGTATTGAAGGGGAAGTGTTGCTTGACGGCAACTCCATCTATCATCCCGACACCGATGTGGTCATGCTGCGCAAACGCGTAGGCATGGTCTTCCAGCGTCCTAATCCGTTTCCTATGTCCATTTACGATAATGTGGCCTATGGACCTCGGATCCATGGAAATAACAAGAAAAGTGTGCTGGATGAGCTGGTGGAGCGCAGCTTGCGCGGTTCCGCTCTTTGGGATGAAGTGAAAGACCGCTTGCATTCTTCGGCGCTGGGCTTGTCAGGCGGTCAGCAGCAGCGTCTTTGCATTGCTCGCTTGCTGGCGGTAGAGCCTGAAGTATTGCTCATGGATGAGCCGTGCTCGGCGTTGGATCCGATTTCAACCATGAAGATTGAAGAGTTGGTATCAGAGCTGAAGCAACGCTATACCATCATCATTGTTACGCATAACATGCAACAGGCAGCTCGGATATCGGACTATACCGGGTTTTTCCTCAATGGAGACTTGGTGGAACATGATCAGACCGATGTGATTTTTACCCGTCCTCAGGATCAACGTACTGAAGACTATATTACAGGCAGATTTGGCTGAAAAACTGAGGAGGATGGATATGAATACTTCGACGCGTCATAATTATGACTATGAACTTCAAGGTGTGCGCAATGATATTTTACAAATGGGACAGATGGTAATTACGGCGATTGAGCGTTCTATTCAGGCGCTGGTGGATTTGGACATGGAACTGGCTTGCCAGGTTATTCAAGGTGATGACGCCATCGACGAGTTGGAGCTCCTTTTGGAAGAGCGCTGCGTGGTGCTCATTGCCAGACAGCAGCCGTTGGCTAAAGATCTGCGTATACTTAGCACAGGGCTCAAGATTAGCACCGATCTGGAACGCATTGGCGATCATGCTTTTGATATTGCCAAAATTGCTAAACGCTTGGGTGAAGGCGGCAATGGCCATATCAAGCCGCTCCTGGACATACCGCGTATGGCCGGCTTGGCGACGCAGATGCTGCGTGACGCTCTGACGGCATATGTGAATATGGACGTGGAATTGGCGGATAAAGTTTGCCAGGCGGATGATGAAGTGGACGCTTTGTATAACCAGCTGTTTCGAGAACTTTTAACCTACATGCTGGCAGATCCGGCGGTCATTAATGACGCGACGCAGCTTATCTTTGTAGCGCGCTATTTGGAACGCGTAGCCGACCATACGACGAATATCGCCGAATGGGTCATCTATCTGCAAACTGGGCAGCGGTTGCATAAAAACTAAAGAGTGAACTTGCAAGAAAAACCGCGTTAGCGGTTTTTCTTTATATTTTTGCAATCTCTGTCGTGCCTTCAGGCGGACGTCGGTTGTCATGCCTTCCGTGAGGAGGCCGGATGCTATGCCGTCCATGGCGCATCCGGCATTAGGTACATCACGTACTGTCAGGCGCATCCAGCGCCGTCATCGTGACTCCTGTTCGCCCCCTGCCCTCTGGTTTTTCTTATTACTTAAGCAGGAAAGAGACGCCTCAAGTAGAATTGGTTACTAAAAGCGCCATTTTTACGAAGATGAGGTAGATAATGATGATGAAATCCGGTTTTCGCCTAATAGCAACACAGACTGTTGCAGAACTGGCTTCTAAGGCTTATACGTATGAACATGAGCAAAGCGGTGCCAGACTGGTATATTTAGAAAACGACGATGAGAACAAGGTCTTTTCCATTACTTTTAAGACGCCCCCGGCGGATCATACCGGGGTACCGCACATTTTAGAGCATTCCGTTCTTTGCGGTTCCCGCAAGTTTCCGTTGAAAGAGCCTTTTGTCGAGTTGATCAAAGGCTCTTTGAATACATTTTTGAATGCGATGACCTTTCCAGATAAGACCATGTATCCTGTGGCCAGCCAGAATGATAAAGATTTTCAAAACTTAATGGATGTCTATTTAGATGCGGTGTTTTTCCCTGTTATTTATGAACAACCGGAAGTTCTGATGCAAGAAGGCTGGCACTATGAGTTGGAAACCCCGGAGGGAGAACTCACGTACAAGGGCGTTGTATATAACGAAATGAAGGGCGTATTTTCGTCGCCGGAATCCCTGGTGGAGCGCAAGACCTTGGAGGCTTTGTTTCCGGATACGACGTATCATTTTGAGTCGGGCGGCGATCCAGATTTTATTCCGCAGCTGACGCAAGAGCAGTTTTTGGATTTTCACCGCCGTTACTATCATCCGGCGAACAGCTATATCTATTTGTATGGCAAGATGAATATTGAAGAACAGCTGGCTTTTCTAGATGAGGCCTACCTAAGTCGGTTCCGGCGTCAGGAAGGCTTTGTGGCGGAGATCGAGCGACAGAGTTCGTTTGCGGCGCCGCTGGAGGTGGTAGTGCCGTATCCTGTCGATGCCAGTGAAAGCCAGGAAGGTAAGGCGTTTTTCGGCCTGAGCCAAGTGGTAGGCGAGGCTTGCGACGCGGAGCTGGGGCTAGCTTTTGCTATTTTGAATCATTTGCTGCTGGGTACGCCGGGAGCGCCGTTGAAGCAGGCGCTGATTGCCGCCGGTATCGGCCAAGATGTACTGGGGCGCTATGAAGACGCGTTGGTGCAGCCGGTATTTAGCATACTGGTGCGTGGAGCTGCAGCTGATGCTGGCGTTAAGCTGCGCCAGGTAGTGCGGCAGACGCTGCAAGAACTGGTTGATAAAGGGATTGATAAAGAACTTTTGGAAGCCTCTATCAATCGTAAGGAGTTTGAACTGCGCGAGGCCAATTTTGGTTCGCATCCTAAAGGGTTGATTTATCATATCCGGATGTTGGACAGTTGGCTGTATGGCGGCGATCCTTTGCTGCATCTGACTTATGAACCGCTCTTGGCCAAAATGAAAGAAGGGTTGGTTGGACGGTATTTTGAGGAGCTTATTGAACGTTGCTTGTTGCACAATTCGCACCAGGTTCTGGTGGCGGCCGTGCCGGAAGCTGGCTTGGAGGAGCGCCGCACGGAAGAGTTGCGCCAAAAGTTGGCTCAGATCAAGGAAACGCTTGCGCCTGCTGAAGTACAGCGTGTTTGCGAGCAGACCAAACAGCTCAAAGCCAGGCAGACCAAACCGGATAGTCCAGAAGCGCTGGCATCTATTCCGCTCTTGGCTCTAAAAGATATTGAAACGAAGGTGGCTCGCATTCCTCAGCAACAGCGCGAAGTGGAAGGTCGCCCGGTTTTGCTGCAGCCGATTTTTACGAACCGCATTGCATATGTCAATCTTTACTTTGATACTACCGCTGTCGAGCAGGCGGATTTGCCGTATCTCTTTTTGCTTTCCAGCGTTTTGGGCAAGGTGGATACCTGCGATGGTTCTTACCAGCAACTGGCTAAAGAGATCAATTTGCACACAGGGGGTATTTCCTACCAAACGATGGCGTTGCCCAAAGCATATGACGCAGAGGCCTATAAGCCGCGCTTGCTTGTAAAATCTAAGGCGCTGCTGCAAAAAGCACCGCAGCTTTTCCGACTGCTGCGTAGCGTTTGCCAAGGCAGCCGCTACGACAATCTGGCGCGTCTCAAGGAACTTGTGGCGGAAAGCAAGGCTCGCATGGGCTTGGTCATGTTGGAATACGGCCATACGGTAGCGCTCAGTCGCGTTCTTTCGTATGTATCTCCTGTGGAAAGTTATAATGAAAGCGGCGTTTTTACGTATTATCGCTTTTTGGAAGACTTGGAACGGAATTGGGCAGATCAGGCGGAAAAAACGTCGGCAGCGCTGCAGCGAGTGGCGCAGCGTGTGTTTTGCCTGGATCGTTTGCAAGGGGGCGTTACCTGCGAAGAAGAGCAGTACGCAGAAGTGGAACCTTTGCTGCAGCAGTTCGCCGCGGCATTGCCGGCAGGAGGACTGCCAAGCGTTTCCTATTGTTTTGAGCTGCAAGCGGCCAACGAAGGGCTGATGACGGCGGGGAAAGTGCAATATGTAGCCAAGGCCTATAATTTTGCCAAACTGAACTATGCGTATACAGGCAGCATGAAGGTACTGGAAACGGTGCTGCGCTTTGACTATCTTTGGAATCGCGTTCGTGTTCAGGGCGGGGCCTACGGGGCGTTTGCACGCTTTGACCGCAACGGGAATCTGGCCTTTGCTTCCTATCGGGATCCGAATTTGCAGGAAACGCTGCAGGTGTATGGGGAAATGGAAGACTATTTGCGGTCTTTTGCCGTATCGGAGCGGGAAATGACTAAATACATCATCGGCACCATGAGTCAGTTGGATGCGCCTCTTACTCCGTCGATGAAGGGGGAAAAGGCCGAACTAATGTGGCTGATAGAGTTGACGTGGGAACAAATACAGCAAGAGCGGGACGCCGTGCTTAGCACCAATGCCGCCAAGATTAAGGAACTGGCAGAGGTGGTGGGCGCCTGCATGGCGCGCAATCATATTTGCGTAGTAGGCAATGCCGGCAAGTTGCAAGAGCAGGCAGACCTGTTCGGAAAATTGGTTTCTGTTTTTTCGTAAAGAAATTGCTTTCAACAAGCGAGCCTCCTGGGTGGTAACGAAACATCGTGCCTTCAGGAGGCTTTTTTAAGAGCTTGTTGAGTAAGCTTGATAGGGAGTGTCGCATGTCGTTAGCAAAATATGAAATTTTTTCCACTATTGTTGATGCGGGAAGCTTGACTAAAGCGGCGGAACGTTTAAATCTGACCCAGTCGGGGGTCAGCTATGCAGTGACCACGCTAGAAGCGGAATTGGGCTTTTCGTTGATTAAACGGGATCGATCCGGAGTGACGCTGACGCCCAATGGAGAACGGATTCTCCAATGCATTCGCGGAATTTTGCACCAAGAAAAGCTACTGAGGCAGGAGGCGTCTGCTATCAAAGGAGTAGATATCGGTACGGTGTCCATCGGAACGCTTGCCAGCGTGTCTATGCGCTGGCTGCCTGGTATTTTAGGCGAATTTCAACGGCTGCATCCTGCGGTGGAAGTCAAAACGCGCATGGGCGGATATGATGAAATGAATGAATGGATCAGCCACAGAGTGGTGGATTTCGGTTTTGTGGCGTTGCCGGCATCAAAACAATTTGACGCCATTCCGTTGAAACGCGACAAGCTGATGGTGGTAATTCCACCGGAGCATCCACTGGGAAAGCGGCGGGAACTGATGTTGAAAGAATTGGAAAATGAACGACTGATCATGCCCTTATGGGGAAGTGATGATAATATTCGCAAAGTATTAGCGAAAAGCAAAGTGAATTTTCGTATTCAATATGAAGTGGCGGAAGAACGGACCATTTTGGCGATGGTCCAAATGGGCCTGGGGATCAGTATTTTGCCCCAGTTAATGCTGGTGCATTTGCCGAAAGGAGTTCAGTTAGTGCCGTTAGCTCATGATGAAGATTATCGAACCATTGGTTTGGCTGCCATTTCCTTGAAATATTTATCGCCGGCAGCGCGTAATTTTGTAAACTGCACACGTGCGTGGCTGGAAGAACATCATGAATTGGATTTTCCTTCGTTTTCCATAAAATAACACATCAAAAAAACTGATGTAAGACACAAAAATGTCCGATTTTACTGTGGAAGAGCTGAGTAGTATAATAAATACAGTCGCCGGATATATCAAAAAAATCTGAATATCGAAAAAAACATTTGTAAAATGTCGCTGTCCTGTGGAGGTGTGACTTTCTTGGAAGCCTGAGCTTTGCCTGGTACGCCTTCAAAAGTGTAATGATTACACTTTTGACTGCGGATTAAGACGCGCTGAAGGATGCAGGCAAGCCTTATATTAATGGCAATATAGACGGAATTTTCCCTTAAAACCGAAAAAAGCGATAAGTCTTCTCTCAGAGGACCAAACGTTAACTTAGTCCTCCGAAAAAGAATACAAAAGTTTGTATTGCTTGAACTTTTTTTACAAATGTTATGAAAAACCTTTTGTCGTGTCCTGTAGTTTTCTGTATTTTGTTAACAATAATAAGATTAGAGGCTGCAGCACAGTTCGCTGCCGGGGGCGGCAAAAGTAACACTCCGACACAAGAGGAGGCAGGCCGGAGCGAAAAAGGAGATGCCTTGACAATGAAAAACGGCAAATGGAAATTGGGTCTGACCACCCAGATCTTTCTAGGATTAATTCTGGGGGTGCTTTTCGGACATCTGTTTCCAGCCCTTGCCGTCGATCTCAAACCTATCGGCGACATGTTTATTCGGATGATCAAAATGATTGTTGTTCCTTTGATTTTCAGTTCACTGATTATGGGGATTGCCGGAACTGGCGATTTCAAAAAATTGGGGCGGCTGGGCTTGAAGTCCATTATCTGGTTTGAAGCCGCCACAACGCTGGCTTTGGTAGTCGGCTTGACGGTAGTAAATGTTTTCGAACCCGGACAGGGCCTGCAAATTACCGCGACCGATGCCGCTGCAGTAACGGCGGCATCGAAGAAAAGCATTGATATGTCACATATGTTGATTAATATTGTGCCGACCAATGTGGTAGATGCGGCTGCGCGCGGCGATATGCTGCAAATCATCATGTTTTCCGTCTTCTTTGGCGTAGCAGCGGCTGCGATGGGAAGCAAGGGCGAACCGGTGGTGAAAGTCGCAGTCAGTATTGCGGAAGTCATGTTCCAGTTTACGAGCTATGTCATGCGTCTGGCGCCTATCGGCGTGTTTGCCTTGATTGGTTTTACTGTAGGCAAGTTTGGCCTAGGCATGCTGATACCATTAGCGAAACTGATTGGCTCGTTGTATTTTGCGCTGGTTGTTTTCGTTTTGCTGGTTCTTACGATAGCTTCCGTACTGATTCGCGTTAACTTCTTTCACTTGCTGCGAGCGTTGAAAGAACCGCTGCTGATTGCATTTTCAACGGCATCTAGTGAAGCGGCGCTGCCTGTAGCAATGACGAAGCTGGAAAAATTCGGAGTGCCGAAGCACATCGTTACCTTTGTACTGCCGACCGGTTATACCTTCAACTTGGATGGTTCCACCTTGTACAGTGCGTTGGCGGTAGTGTTCATCGCACAAGTCTACAACATTGACTTTCCTCTTACTACGCAGCTGCTCATGGTATTGACGTTAATGCTTTCCACAAAAGGCATTGCGGCGGTGCCTGGGGCTTCGCTGATTGTTATTGCAGGGACGGCGGCCGCTTTTGGACTGCCAGTAGAGGGGATTGCAATCATTTTGGGAGTCGACCGAATTTTGGATATGGCGCGCACGGCGTGCAATCTTATTGGCAACTGTATTGCCTCGGTCGTTGTAGCACGTTGGGAGCATGAGCTTCCTGACGAACAACTGGCTGTCGCTTATGCGCAGCAGTACGACGACTGATACAATAGTAATCACAAAGTAAGGAGCGATCAAACCATGGAAAACAGTGATAAGGTCGTCTTGGGAGTTATCGGGGCTGACTGTCATGCGGTGGGTAATAAAATTCTTGCCCATGCCTTACGGGCGGCTGGTTTTGAGGTGGTCAATCTGGGCGTACTGGTGCCGCAACAGGAATTCGTCAATGCGGCGATTGAAACCGACGCGAAGGCCATCTTGGTGGCATCTCTTTACGGACACGGCGAAATTGACTGCCGCGGTCTGCGGGATGCTTGCAAAGAAGCCGGCATCGGCGGTATCAAGCTGTATGTAGGCGGCAACCTAGTTGTCGGCAAAACCGACTTCACCGAAGTAAAAGAAAAATTCCTTGCCATGGGTTATGACCGTGTATATGAACCAGGTATTTTACCAGACCAGGTGATTGAGGAATTGAAGCAGGACCTGGCCCGGGCGTAAGCCGGGAGAGGAGAGACGAGCATGAGCCATGTGCTACTCATTGACTTTGGCAGCACGTACACCAAGCTTACGGCTGTAGATGTCGAAAAAGAAGAAATTTTGGGCACGGCACGAGGCATTACTACAGTAGAGACAGATATCATGGAAGGGTTGCAGGAAGGCTTGGATGTGCTTTTTGCACAGACAGGCAAGCTGGAGTTTCAGCGGGTGCTGGGCTGTTCCAGCGCTGCAGGCGGCCTGAAAATGGTGGCCATTGGCCTGGTGCCGGAATTAACGGCTGAAGCTGCCAAACGAGCGGCTTTAGGAGCCGGTGCCAAGGTGCTGGGAGTGTACTGCAACGAGCTCAGCGAGTACGAAATTGAAGAAATTGCAGCCTTAAAGCCGGAAATTATTCTTCTGGCCGGCGGTACGGATGGGGGCAACAAGGAGGTAATTCTCCATAATGCCCGTATGTTGTGCACACTAGGCCTGGATGTGCCGGTGCTGGTGGCAGGCAATAAGTCGGTGACGCCACAAGTGGTTGGGATTTTAAGCAAAGTCATGACCGAAGTGGTGCATACGGAAAATGTCATGCCGCGTTTGGGCGAGTTGAATATTGATCCTGCCCGCGGCGCCATCAGAGACTTGTTTTTGCGGCGTATCATTGAAGCTAAGGGCTTGAATAAGGCCAACAAATTTATAGACAAGATGATGATGCCAACCCCGGCAGCCGTGCTCAAGGCAGCGGAGCTCTTAGGTACCGGAACGTCCCATGAAAGTGGTTGGGGCGATCTGATGATTGTGGATATCGGCGGTGCGACTACTGACATGTATTCCATCGCCAAAGGAGAGCCCAAACAGCCTACAGTGACCATGCGGGGGCTGCCAGAGCCTTTTGCCAAACGGACGGTAGAGGGAGATCTGGGCATGCGCTATAGCGCTACCGCGTTACTAAAGGCGGCCAGTGCTCCCCGCCTGGCTCAAAAAGCCGGGGTCAGCGAAGAGGAAGTGGCGGCATACTGTCATTTGGTGGAAAACCAAGTAGATACGCTGCCGCAAACACCTCGGGAGCAGGCCATAGAGGACGCTCTTGGCTGGGCGTGCACCAAAGTGGCGGCGCAGCGCCATGTAGGAAAAATCGAATCGGTCTTCAGCTGCGTAGGAGAGGTATTCGTACAGGTTGGCAAGGACTTAACTACCGTGAAGAAGGTCATCGGCACCGGCGGCGTTATTGTGCATCATGACCGGCCGGAATGCATTCTTGAAGGCATTAGCTATGACACAGCGGCTGCGGAATATCTAAAACCCAAACAATGTGATTATTATATTGATGGTGAATACATTCTCTCCGCCATGGGGCTTCTGTCGGAAGAACAGCCCGAGGTGGCTCTGCGGATGATGAAAAAATATCTGAAACGGAGGCAATAAGCGTGGAATTGAAAAATAAGAAATGGTCCCATGACGAATTTTTCGCAATGCGCAAAGAGATTTTGGCCCAGTGGCCTACAGGAGCCGAGGTGGATTTTGACGAAGCCGTCAAATATCATGAAACCATTCCGGCGCGCAAGCATTTTTCCAAACAGCTTATCAAAGCTAAAAAAGAAGGACGCACTTTGACGCAACCTCGGGCTGGCGTAGCACTTTTGGATCAGCATATTGAACTGCTGAACTTCCTGCGCACCGAAGGGGAAGCCGATCTGCTGCCGACTACGATTGACAGCTATACGCGTCAAAATCAATACAAAGAAGCCCAGGTAGGCATTGAAGAAAGCAAACAGGCTGGTCGTTCTTTGCTCAACGGTTTTCCTGCCGTCAACCATGGCGTACATGCGGTGCGCAAATTGGCGGAAAAAGTGGACGGTCCCATTCAGGTACGTCACGGCACACCGGATGCGCGTCTGCTGACGGAAATTACGCTGGCCGGCGGTTTTACCTCTTATGAGGGCGGCGGCATTTCCTACAACATTCCGTATGCCAAGAGCGTTTCACTGGAACAGACGATTCTTGATTGGCAGTATACAGACCGCCTGGTAGGTCTCTATGCAGAGCATGGCGTTGAAATCAACCGCGAGCCCTTCGGACCTTTGACAGGTACCTTGGTGCCGCCGAGCATTTCTCATGCCGTAGCGATTATCGAAGGCATTTTGGCGGCCGAACAAGGCGTTAAAAACATTACTCTCGGCTATGGCCAATGCGGCAACCTGGTGCAGGATATCGCAGCCATTCGTTCTTTAGAAGCGCTGGCTGAAGAGTATTTCGCAAAATTTGGTTATGAAGACTGCACGCTGACTACGGTATTCCATCAGTGGATGGGCGGCTTCCCGCAAGATGAAGCCAAGGCGTTCGCCGTTATCTCTTGGGGCGCTGCTGCGGCTGCCTTTGCGAAAGCTACCAAAGTTATCGTGAAAACGCCGCATGAAGCACTGGGCATTCCTACGAAAGAAGCCAATGCCATGGGCCTGCGTACTACCAAGCAGATGATTAACATGCTGGCAGATCAGACCTTCCCAGCTACGCAGCAATTGGAAGACGAAATTGCCATGATCAAAGCGGAAACCCGCTGCATCGTAGATAAGGTTCTGGAATTGGGCGAAGGCGATATTGCCATCGGTACGGTGCGGGCTTTTGAAGCCGGCGTATTGGATGTTCCGTTTGCTCCCAGCAACCATGCCATCAATAAGATTCTGCCGGCTCGTGATCATCACGGCGCCGTGCGTCTCTTCGATTGCGGCAATTTGCCCTTTACGCAGGACATCATTGATTTCCATCGCGGTAAAATCGATGAGCGGGCTAAAGCGGAACGCCGTCCGGCCAGCTTCCAGATGGTTATCGACGATATTTACGCCATTTCCAAAGGACGCCTTGTAGGACGCCCGCGCTAAGACACAAAAAGTT
Organism: uncultured Anaeromusa sp.; assembly: GCF_963676855.1. Lineage (NCBI taxonomy): Bacteria > Bacillati > Bacillota > Negativicutes > Selenomonadales > Sporomusaceae > Anaeromusa > uncultured Anaeromusa sp. The sequence goes on along the minus strand of NZ_OY781460.1, from coordinate 3,200,726 downwards.
TTCTGAACCAGGCTGTGAAGCCGGAGTTCTTTGCGGAGTTCCGGCTTAGCAGCAGCGTTTGTCAATGATGGGGGAAGTTGCTGGCTTACCCAGCGGCTCCAAAGACAAAAAGGAGTGTGTTCTCATGAAAATTGTTGATGTTGTTTGCTCGAAAGCTCTTACTGGTTTTTATTTTGACGATCAACGGGCCATTAAAAAGGGCGCTGACCATGATGGCTTTACTTATTTAGGAGACCCTGTAACGCCCGGCTTCCAAGCGATTCGCCAGTCCGGCGAAGCCGTATCGGTGATGCTTGTCTTGGAAGACGGTCAAATTGCTTACGGCGATTGCGCTGCCGTGCAGTACAGCGGCGCCGGTGGACGGGATCCCTTGTTCTTGGCGAAAGATTTCATTCCGGTGATTGAAAAGGAAATCAAGCCTCGTCTGGTAGGGCGTGAACTGAATTCCTTCAAAACCTTGGCGGAAGAAATCGACTCCATGAAGGATGCCAAAACAGGCAAATCCATCCATACGGCATTGCGTTACGGCGTAACCCAGGCTATTTTGGACGCCGTGGCTAAAGGAAAACATAAACTGATGTGTGAAGTAGTTGCCGAAGAATACGGTACAACTGTAAGTGAAAAAGAAATTCCGATCTTCACGCAGTCCGGCGACAACCGTTATGAGAATTCCGATAAGATGATCATCAAAGGCGCGCAGGTGCTGCCGCATGCGTTGATCAATCATGTGGAAACCAAGCTGGGCAACGACGGCGGGTTGCTGCTGGAGTATATCACTTGGCTGAAAAACCGTGTGCTGCAACTGCGCACCAGCGAAGAGTACCAGCCGGTGCTGCATATTGACGTGTACGGCACCATTGGTATTGCCTTTAACAACGATCTTGGAAAAATGGTGGACTTCTTCCGCAAAGCGGAAGCTGCTGCGGCTCCGCTGCAACTGCGTATTGAAGGCCCCATGGACATGGAAGAGCGGGAAAAACAGATGTTGGCGCTGAAAGAATTGACCGCCCGGCTGCATGCAGAAAAAATCGGCGTGCAAGTGGTGGCTGATGAATGGTGTAACACGTTTGACGATATCAAGTACTTTGCCGACAACGGCGCTGGCGATATGCTGCAGATCAAAACCCCGGACTTGGGCGGCATTAACAATATTATTGAATCGGTTATCTATTGCAAGAAAAAAGGCGTTGGCGCTTACCAGGGCGGTACTTGTAACGAAACAGACCGTTCGGCGCAGGTTTGCGTGCATGTAGCTATGGCTACGCAGCCGGTGCAAATGCTGGCTAAACCAGGCATGGGTGTAGACGAAGGCCTGATGATTGTTTACAATGAAATGGAGCGCATTCTGGCGGTGCGCAAGGCACGCCAGGCGTAACGAGACCGGCGTCTGACAACAGCGGCGGGGCGCGCTTCGGCGCGCCTACGCTGCCTTTTTTTAAGGCCGGCGTAATTGAGGTGGAGCGATGAAATCCATGATGCTCGAGCAATTGATGTATGCCAGCTACTTTGCCCCGCGGGGGCGCAAGCGCATGTATATTCTAGGACAGCAAATCAGTGAACGGTATTTGTCTCCTCTGGATCGGCTCATTGGTGTCATTGGGGGTCCCGGAGCCGGTAAGTCGTCTCTCATTAAAGGCATGTTTCCGGGGTTGGAGCTTACCAATGATGATGAAGGTGTGAATGTGCGGCCCTTGCCGCTCCTGAAAAATATTGACAAGGGATTTTTCTCCAGCCACACCTATCATATGGATGTGCGCTTTGAAATGGCGTTCACGCAGCTTCATGTCTTAGCGGAAGCTGTTTCTAAGGCGTTGGAGCACGGCAAACGGGTGATTGTCGAACATTTTGATTTATTGTATCCGGCTCTAAATATTAATACCGACGTGCTCTTGGGCGTGGGCGGCGAAGTGATCGTCGTACGTCCTAATGTGTTTGGTCCTTTTCCGCAGGAAATTAAGGATGTTGTAACTAAAACGCTGAAATATCGCAAGATGGCCCATACGGCGGAGGATTTGACAGCGCGCATTCTGCTGCGCGATTACGGCGCAATCCTTCCCTTTGAACATCGTGACGTGCATCATGGTTTTGTATTGGAGTATCCTGTCGATATGGACGTGGATTTAGAGGAAGTGGAGAAGAAGGTAAAACGTCTGATTGATGAGGCGCTGCCTGTTTTCTACAGTGATGAAGACCATATCTGCATTGGCGATGATGCCTGGTTGTGCACGGGGCCGCGAACGCATGTGAAAAATACGGAGGAAATTGAAAATTTCCGTCTGTTACATGAATATAAACGTGATGAAAAGAGCAAGAGTTATTTGATTATTGGTCTGGTTGGCACGCCGTCGGACAACAACCTGGATGGGTTTGCCGGCGTCAGCTATGCCGCCAGCCTATAGGGAAATGAAGGAGGAATTGGCATGGCAAGTGTGCTGAAAGCAACGCAGGCTGGCACGTTGGAATCAGGAGACATCATGATTCAGATCAGTCCTGGTGAAGCGGGCAAGGGCTTAAGTATAGAACTAGAAAGCATCGTCATGATTCAATATGGAGACGCGATTCGGCAAACTCTGCAAGAAGTGGCGCAAGAGCAAGGTGTGTCTGACGTGCAGGTCAAAGCGGTAGACCGCGGCGCCCTAGATTGCACCATTCGGGCTCGCTTTTTGACGGCGTTGAGCCGTGCAGGAGTTTCGCTGAAAGGAGAGATGGCATCATGCAATTAAGAAGGACTATGCTGTTTATCCCGGGCAACAACCCGGCGATGCTGCAAAATGGCGGCGTTTTTGGCGCGGACTCGGTTATTTTGGATCTAGAAGATGCGGTGGCGCCGAACGAAAAAGACGCGGCCCGCTATCTTGTAAGTTACTCTCTGCGTACCGTTGACTACGGCGAGAGCGAGCGGACGGTACGGATTAATCCCTTGGACACCTTTGCGGCGCAAGACATTCCTTTAATTGTGGCCAGCGGCCCCGACGCGTTAGTGGTGCCCAAAGTGGAAAGTGCTGAAGACATCTGCCAAGTGGCGGCTATGGTGGAAAAAGCGGAAAAACCGGGACAAAAACCGGTTAAGCTGATAGCGCTCTTAGAAACTCCGCGAGGTATTGCCGAAGCTGGGCGTATTGCTGTGGCCCATCCTCGTGTAGACGCCTTGGCCTTAGGAGCGGAAGACTATACAGCGGCCTTAGGTGCGGCTCGTACCAAAGGCGGCCAAGAAATTTATACGGCTCGGACGCTTTTAATCAACGCCGCCGCGGCAGCAGGCATTCAATCGATTGATACGCCTTTTACCGACGCCAATGACGAAGAAGGCTTGCTGGCGGATACCCGTCTGGCTAAAGCGCTGGGTTTTAAAGGTAAGCTGTCTATTAACCCCCGGCAAATTGACGCCATCCACAGCATTTTTAACCCCACGGCTCTCGACGTCGACTGGGCGGAGCAAGTGATTGAAGCCATTCAGCGGGCCGAAGCCGAAGGTTCCGGCGTTGCCTCACTGGGCGGCAAAATGGTCGATGCCCCTGTCGTGCAGCGGGCGCAGAGCGTGCTGCATCTGGCGCGCCGCTTAGGCATGGTTGCGGAACAAGGCTGAGGAGGGCGAAACAATGAAAAATCAAATTGGACGTGAAATACCTGAATCAATCCCAGGCTACGGCAAAGTCAACGCCTTTGCCGGCGCTTTTGCCACCATCCCGGACGGCAAGCGCCAGGCTCCGCCGGTTAAGCGCATGCTGCCCGGGCAGACCAAGCTTGTTGAAAGCCTGGAAGAAATCTTTAAACGCGTGCCCATTAAAGACGGCATGACCTTATCCTTTCATCATCATTTTCGTAATGGCGATGGTGTTTTGAACCAAGTGCTGGAAGTGGCGGCCAAGTTGGGCCTCAAAAACCTGAATATTGCTCTCAGCTCTGTCTTTCCGGTGCATAAGCCTTTAATTGAGCATATTAAAAACGGCGTAGTTACAGGCCTTGATGCCAACTATATGTCCGGCCCTGTAGCGGAAGCTGTTTCCAAAGGCCTTCTAGAGAAACCCGTTATTTTGCGCACCCACGGCGGACGCGCGCGGGCCATCGAATGCGGGCAGCTAAAAATCGACGTTGCCTTTATCGCTGCTCCGGCAGCGGACGATTACGGCAACTTGAACGGCGTATCCGGCGACACCGCCTGCGGTTCTCTGGGCTATGCCTTTCCCGATGCGGAATACGCCGACTATGTAGTGGCTGTTACCGACCATATTGAACCCTACCCGCTGGCTCCCATTTCCATTTCCCAGACTCGTGTGGATGCGGTGGTAGTTGTGTCCTGCATCGGCGATCCCAAAGGCATTGTTTCCGGTACGACTCAGGTTACCAAAGACCCTGTGGGTCTCAAAATTGCTACTAATGCCGCTAAGGTGATTGAAGCCACCGGTCTCATTCAAGACGGTTTCTCCTTCCAGACCGGCGCTGGCGGTGCTTCTTTAGCTACGGCGCATTTTGTGCGTCAAATGATGGAAGCCAAAGAGGTTACAGGCAGCTTCGCCTTGGGAGGTATTACCGGCTATATGGTGGATATGCTGGAAAAGGGACTCTTCCGACGCGTCTTCGACGTCCAGGGCTTTGACCTGGAAGCGCAGCGTTCGCTGCGTGATAACCCCAACCATATCGAAGTGGGTGCCGGGCTGTACGCCAGTCCTTTTAACGGCGGCTGCCTGGTAAATAAACTCGATGTAGTCATCTTAGGGGCCACAGAAATCGACACCGACTTCAACGTCAACGTTGTTACCGGCTCCAATGGCGTTATTATGGGCGGCAGCGGTGGTCACTCCGATGCGGCTGCAGGAGCCAAAGTCACTATTGTCGTAGCCAACCTGCTGCGCGGACGCTTGCCGATTATAGTAGACAAGGTGCTCACGGCAACGACGCCGGGAGAATCCATAGATGTTTTGGTAACCGAGCGCGGTATTGCTGTGAATCCACGGCAGCCGGAACTGCGTCGACGTCTGGAAGAAGCTGGATTGCCGGTAAAAGACATCGCGCAGCTCAAAGAGCTGGCGGAAGCCATTGCCGGTGCGCCAGCGGAGGTGCAAACTGGCGAGAAAATCGTCGCTATAGTGGAATACCGCGATGGCACGGTAATTGATGTGGTTCGTCAGGCGAAAGAGGTGTAAGCTATGGCCTGGGGACAATGGGAAGAACGGGTCATCAATCGTAATAATCCCAGGCAGAGCCAAGCGGTGAGGAATTTCCTCACCGCTTTTGGCCTTGCTTATGATCCGGCGACAGTGGAGCATACCATCGCTCTTTATCAAGATGGACAGATGATTGCCACTGGTTCCCGGGGCGGCGAAGTGCTGCGCAATATCGCCGTGCATCCAGAATTGCAGGGCGAGGGGCTGACGGCGACCATCGTTTCCGCCTTAATGCGTCAAGGCGGTGAAGCGGGGGTGCGGCACTTTTTTGTTTTCACGAAGCCAGCGGCGGCACCGCAGTTTACCGGCTTGGGTTTTCGCGAGTTGGCGCGGGTAGAGCCGCAGGCGGTGCTTCTGGAAGGCGGTCTTGGTTCTATCCAGGATGAAGTAAAACGATTGTCTCTTGCAGTGGGTGATTTGCCTGGTGGCGATAGAGCGGCTCTTGTGGTCAATTGCAATCCTTTCACTCGCGGGCATCAGGCGGTAATTGCCAAGGCAGCAGCGGCTCATGCTGGTGTGGTGGTGTTAGTAGTCAGCGAGGATCGTTCGCTTTTCCCTTTTACAGTGCGCCTGCGTTTGGTGCAAGAAGGTGTGGCTCATTTGCCTAATGTGCGGGTCGTGGAAGCCGGAAAATATATTATTTCCGCTGCGACTTTCCCGGATTATTTTACGCGCGGCGAAGATACGGTCATTGCCCAAACTCGTTTGGACGCTCATGTTTTTGGTAGCTATATCGCGCCAGGTTTGGGCGTGTCTGTGCGTTATGTCGGCGAGGAGCCGTATTGCGAGGTGACTAGGGCCTATAATCAAGCGTTGCGGGAAGTACTGCCTTCATATGGCGTAAAGGTAGTGGAAATGCCCCGTCTGGCGGAAGGAAGCGAGCCCATCAGCGCTTCTAGAGTCAGGGAGCTATTGCGTCAGAGCGCTGGTTGGGAACAAGTAGCGCCGTTGGTACCGGAGAGCACGCTGCACTATTTGCGTTCTTCTGCAGCGGCGGAAGTATTGGCAGCGATTCGCGCCAGCGATTCGCGTCATTGATTTACAATTTGTGGTTTAATGAGGAAGCTGCCGTGCATCTTGTGCAGGCAGCTTTGTTGTAGTATGCTGAAACGGAATTTAAAGCAGTTGAGTAAAGGGGTCATCGTGTGAAACAGCTTACATTAGAAGAGGTGCTGGCGGCTAAAGAGGCCAGGCAAGAGCGCCAGCAGGCGCTGCGTTTGCGCACATCCTTGCCGTTGGTCAGCATTACCTTGAATATTCCGGGGCCAGTCAAAGATAGTGAGGTGTTACGGCAACTGTGCCGGGCGGCGGCGGATGCTTTGTCGTTGCTTTTTGCGGTGACTGCGGAAGAGCGAACCTATGCGGCTACGGGTCCGGAAATTTTGCTGGCCGTTGACGCGGCGGCAGCAGAAATTAAGGCGGCGGCGATAGAATTGGAAGAGAGCCGTCCTTACGGACGTTTATGGGATATTGATGTTTTTGCGGCGGATGGGCAGCTTTTATCCAGGCAGCAGCAGGGACGTCGCCGCTCTTGCTTGCTCTGCGCGGACGATGCGCGACTGTGTATGCGTGAAAGACGACACTCGGCAGAGGAGCTGGCGAGTGCGGTGCAGCAAAAATTGCTTTTGTTTCAGGCTGAACAAACTCGGCGCCTGCGTCCGGCAGCGGAAAGCTTGGCTGCCTTGGCGGTAGAGGCGATGCTGTATGAAGTAGCTGCCACACCTGCTCCAGGCCTAGTGGATCGTGCTAATAGCGGGGCTCATCACGATATGGATATTTTTACGTTTCTGTCTAGTTCTGCGGCGTTGTCTCTTGCATTAGGCCGCTGTGCGGAAGCGGCTTTTCGCCATAAAGGGACGCTGGAAGAGCTGCTGCCCTTGCTGCGGTTGCTTGGCTTGGAAGGGGAACGGCGCATGCTGACGGCGACGCAAGGCGTCAATACCCAAAAAGGCTTGCTCTTTTCCTTAGGTCTGGCTGTGGCGGCTGCGGCTTGGGTGTTGCATGCAGGCAAACCATTGCAAACAGAAGCGGTTTTAGCGGCGGCGGCGGAGATGGTGCAAGGCATTGTGGAAGCGGAGCTGAAGTCTTTGGCTGACAAAAAGCCGGAAGAACTGACAGCTGGCGAACGCTTGTATCTGGAATATGGCGTTCTGGGTATTCGCGGCGAAGTGGCGGCCGCTCTGCCAGCCGTGCGTTTGTGCGGCTTACCGAAGCTGCGAGAAGCGTTGGCGGCTGGTTTGAGCGTCAACGATGCCTTAGTGCAAACGTTGTTGGAGCTGTTTATGATGGTCGACGATACTACGGTTATGAATCGCCATAATGTAGAAACGATGCGCGGCTGGGTGCGTCAACAGACAACGGAGGTTTTAGCTTCCGGAGGCATGTTGGCTGCCGACGGGCAGCAGCGCTTAGCTAAGATGGATGCGCTGTTTATTGAGCGGAATATCAGCCCTGGCGGGGCGGCGGACATGCTGGCGGTAACTTGGTTTTTGCATCGTCTGGAAGACTGGCGGTACGAGCAGGAATGACATAGGTGCGGGGCGAATTCTCCTCTTAGAGAAGCAGAGGCAAAAGGAGGCGAAGTTATGAGTGTGCAAAAAGCGGCGCTGCGTGAACGGACACGAGAGATCGCCCGCGTTTTCATTCGTCATGGCTTTGGTTTTCTTTTGCGTGATCTGGATTGGCGGCAAGTGGGCAAAGGCGAAGAAGGCTTGCTGGTAGCTAAAGATTTTTATACGGATGCACAGCAGGAGAAAATTCGGACCATGTCGCAGCGCCTGCCGTTGATGTTGGAGGAATTGGGGCCTACTTTCATCAAATTTGGTCAGTTTCTTAGCAGCCGGCCAGATTTGCTACCGGAATTCTTGCTGGAAGCCTTGGAACGCTTGCATGAGCAGGTGGCCCCTATTCCCTTTGCCGAGGTGGAAGCGGCGCTGGATGCTAATCTTCCTTCGTGGCGACAGGATTTTTTGCAGGTGGAGCCAGAGCCGATTGGCATGGGGTCCATTGCGCAGATCCATCGTGCCCGGCTGCAAGATGGCCGTGTTGTGGTGGTCAAAGTACGCAAGCCTGGTGTGGTAGACACCATTGAAGTGGATTTAGCGATTTTAAAGCGTACAGCGGCATTCATTGGGGAGTTGCCTGAGGTGAAGCGTATTATCGCTTTAGAACAACTGGTGTTGGTTTTTGCTCATGGCCTGCAGAAGGAAACGGATTTTGCCGTAGAAGCGGTGAATATGACGCTCTTTGCCAGAAAACTGCCTAAAGACGGGCGCATACGTATTCCAGGCTGTTTGCCAGAATGGAGCAATCAGGCAGTGCTGACTATGGAATACATTGAAGCATTGTCTTTGGAACAGGCCCTCAAGCAGCCAGCGACGCTGCGGAAAAAATGGGCGCGAAGTCTGCTGGACAGCTTTTTAGGACAAGTATTTTTATATGGATTTTTTCATGCGGACCCTCATCCTGGGAATTTACGCTTTGACTTGCTGGGCGATGTCATTTATTTTGATTTCGGCCTGGTTGGGCGCATGGAAAGCCGGATGCAGCGGCTGCTTTTTGAAAACTTCTTGGCTATCCGCAATTTAGACGTAGAAGGCTTGATGAATGTTTCCATTGCCATGGGCAAACCGATGGGAGATATTTCTTGGCAGAACTATTATGAGGATACGGCGGAACTGCTTTTTATGGCCTTAGATGCCGGGCACAGCAGCGGTGGTCTAGGTGGTATCATGACGAGCCTATTCAAAGTGGCTCAGCGGTATGGGGTGCGCATGCCGGAGCGGATGCTTTTTTTTGCCAAAGCGCTGGCGATGACCGAAGGGGTGGCGCGACGGATGGATCCGGACATCAATCTGGAACGGGCGGTTGAAGAGGTGCTGGAAGCCTATGTGCGGCAGCAATTGGAAGTGGATTTCAGTGTGCAGGCCTTGGAACTGAAGAAAAAGTGGCAGATTTTCAGCCATGAGCTGCCATACTATGTGTCGGCGTTGACCCGCGGGGAAAAACGTATTCCCATTGAAATTGGGGGCATGGAGCATATTGGCGACAGCCTGCAAAGAGCGGTGCATACAGTGGCGTACAGCCTGGTAATTGCAAGCTTGGTGGTAACCGCCGGCATCATGATGAGTGCTCAAGGGGCGTTTGAAGACCTTATCCGCACGACTGGTTACTTGCTCCTCTTAGGCGCCATTAGCGCTTCTGTATATCTGTATTTACGCATCTTCCGCCAAGTGCGGCGCTGAAGAAAAGCTCTTCTTGCAGGGTGTTGGCTCGCAAGAGGAGTTTTTTGGTCAAAAGATGAAAAAAGCAGGATTCCCGGAGGAATCCTGCTGATAAAGGGGCTTCTTTACTCGATATTATAAATTTTGCCGCCGTTTTGTGCATTGCGTTTAGGAGCGAAATCAGGCTGACGCAACAGCGGAAAATGCAGCAGCATGGAGGTTCCAGCATCTGGCTGACTTTGAACTTCAATGCGGCCATGATGCATGTCCACAATGAATTTCACGATGGATAAACCCAGGCCGGAACCGCCGGCCTCGCGGGTACGGGCTTTTTCAACTCGAAAAAAGCGATCGAAAATATACGGAAGCTCTGAGGCGGGAATGCCGATGCCGCTGTCTTTAATCAGAATATGAATCTCATTCGCTTCTTTCCAGGTTTTAAGCAGGATTTTACCGCCTTTTGGAGTATATTTAATCGCATTATGGACTAAATTGACTAAAGCTTGCTTGAGCCAGTCGGCTTGAGCTTGTAACCAAAGAGGCTCATTAGGGCCTTCCCAGAGCAGTTGCTGCTCCTTGTGCTGGGCAAGGCCGCCCATTTCGTTGACAACGCTTTCAAAGAGCGGCGCAAGGGAAGTGGGCTGCAGCGTGACTTTTTGCAGATATTCCTTGGAACTGAGTTTGGCCAACTGCAGCAAATCCGTTACTAGGCGATGCATACGAGCTGATTCAGTATGGATGATGGAAATGAATTTTTGACTTAACTCAGGGTTTTCCAGCGCTCCGTCCAACAAGGTTTCAGCGAAGCCTTTGATGGCGGTCAATGGCGTGGCCAGTTCATGGGAGGCGTTAGCCACGAAATCAGTCTGCCGTTCATAGAGTTCCTGCAAAGCGGTGATATCGTGGAAGACGGCGAGAACGCCTTCCTTGCCGCCGTTGCTTTCCGGCAGGGGGGCGAGGAAAACTTGGAAAACATGGCGTCGGCCGTGCAGGTTGAGCTGCAGTTCAATGCTTTGCGGTTCTTGCAGGCGCAGGACGTTTTGGATGCCTTGTTCCAAAGAGCCGTTGCCAATGACTTGCAAGTTGTGTTGTCCTAGAAGAGTGTGTTGTAGATTGAAAAGCTCGCGGCCTTGACGATTGATGGAGGTAATACGACCGTAACGATCAAGAAGCAGTACGGCGTTCTCCATGTGTTCCAAAATCAGTTCTAATTTGTGTTTTTCCGCCGCCATTTCTTTGACTTTGTCGTCTAGGTGAGAGGTCAACTGGTTGAGTGTATGGGCCAGCACTTCTACTTCATCGCCGGTGCGAATATGGGCCCGCTTTTCCCAATTGCCTCCCGCGATTTCCCGGGCGACAGCGGTGATTTCTTCAATGGGAGCCGTGAATTGCTTAGCTAGGCGTATGCCCACCAAAACGGCCAGCAACGAAGTAAGCAGCAATGCCCAGAGCATGACGGTTTGCAGCTGTTGGAACGTGGCCTCGATGCTGGCTAGTGTACCGGCGATACGCACGACACCGATGGTGCGGCCATCTTGTAAAACAGGTACCGCCACATAGAGGAGATTTTCGTGCAGTGTGTCGCTGTAACGGGACGTCTGCGCAGGATGTCCTTCCAAGGCACCGCTGACTTCCGGACGATTGCTGTGATTGTCCAGCGTTTCAGGGCGTTCCCAAGAGTCGGCTATCACTGTGCCGTTAGCCAGCACCAAGGTAATGCGCAAGCCGGTCGCCGCCGAAAGTCGCTGCGCTTCGTCTTGCAGCTTTGGATATTGTGCAGGAATCGGCAAATCTTTTTCGACGTATTGCCGAGTAGTGAGAGCCTGCAAGGTCAATGAATTTGTCAATAGCTGTAGCGTATGGTCGTGGGTGCGCCACAATAAGTAGCCACCCAAGGAGCCAACTGTGACAAGAATCAGCAGTAGCAAGGCCAAGCTAAGACGGGTATTAATTCCTTTTATACTCATAATCTGGCGTTAACCTCCCTGATGGAGTAAAATATAAGAGATTTGGCAATGAACCATCATTACATAGATGATAAGCTTCTATAGCGGACTGCGCAAGAGCGAGTGAGCGAAGATTTACAAAGAATTAATAGTAAGCAGGTTTTTTCCTGTTGTGAAGCAAGGTATAGTCAAAGCAGGCGCTTCTTTTAAGAGAGAGGCCCTAGCGGACGGAGTGTGAAAAATGGCAGCAGCGAAGAAACGGGTGTTAATTGTATCAGCATCCATTGGTTCTGGTCACCATCAGGCAGCCAGGGCTATTGCAGCGGAGTTGGCGCGACGCCAGGATAATCTGCAGATAACCATTGCCGACTTCATGGAAGATACGGATTCGTATTTAGCGGCCTTTATGAAGGAAGCCTATTTGAAGATGCTGGAACTGTCTCCCAATATGTATGATTTGGTGTATCGGGTATCGCAAGCGCCCTTTCCCGGCTTCAAGGCGCAAGGGCTTTTGGCGCGGGTATTGCAGGGGGGAATGGCGCAGCTGGTACGCCGCCACAGGCCGGATTTGATTATTGCTACCCATCCCTTTCCTTGCGGCGCAGCAGCGTACTTGCGGGACAGCCGCCGCTTGCGGGCACCCTTGGTAGGGGTTATTACCGACTTTGCTGTGCACCGCCTCTGGGTATATGAACATGTAGATGCATATTTTGTGGCTGCACCGGAAATTAAGCGGGAACTATCTGCACTAGGAGTGCCGGCCAAACGCATTTATGCCAGCGGCATTCCCGTTCATCCGCAATTTACGGCCAACGCGGACGGCAGAGGAATTCTCGGGGAGTTGTCTTTGGCGGTGGATCAGCCCCTGGTGCTCTTAATGGGCGGCGGTTTGGGCATGGGGGGGATTCGTCAGGCTATGGCCAGTATGGACGAACTGCAATTGCCGTTGCAGTTTGTTGTTTTGGCAGGGAAAAACAAAGAATTGCAGGAAAAACTGCAGGAGGAAACGAAAAACTTGCGCCATGCTGTGCGAGTTTTGGGTTATACAGACCGCATTCCGGAACTTATGCGGGCCGCCGCCATGCTGGTGACTAAGCCTGGGGCTTTGACGGTGTGCGAAGCCCTAGTTAGTGAAACACCGCTCCTTTTATATGAACCTATTCCTGGACAGGAATGGGAGAATGCGGTGTTTTTAACGAAGCGAGGCGTTGCTTTGTGGGCGAAAAACCGTCAGGAATTAAAGGATGGGGTTACAACGCTACTGACTCGTCCGGAACAGGTGGAGAAGCTGCGCAAGGAAGCGGAAGCGCTACGGCGTCCAGCTGCGGCTGGGGCAGTGGCGACGGCAGCGTTAGCGTTGCTGCGGCGTAAACGCTGATGTTGTTGTAGAAGCCAGTGGTTCTTTAACACAGACTTAACATGTACGTAACACAAAAAAGAGCCTTCAGCGCTAAAATAAAACTGTTCGAAAAATTTAGCGGGAGGGTATGAAATGAACGTATTTCGTAAATCGAAAATGTGGGCAGCGGCTTTGGCGCTGATGTTGGGCGTTGGTTTAGTGGCCGGTTGCGGCGGTTCCAAAGATGCAGGCAAGACGACAGAGGTGCAAGGTACTGTAACGGCGGCTGGTTCGACGGCGCTGTTGCCACTTTTGAAATCCGGTCAGGAAGAATTCCAGAAAAAATACGCTAAGGTCACGGTGAATATCGCCGGCGGCGGTTCTTTTACCGGGCAGAACCAAGTGGCTTCCGGAGCGGTCAATATCGGCAACTCGGACGTAGCCATTCAAGACAGCCTGAAAGACAAAGGCCTTGTGGAGCATAAGCTGGTAGGCATTCCTTTCATTTTCATCGTTAACAAAGATGTTGCGGTTGATAATTTAACCCAACAGCAATATACCGATATTATGACCGGCAAAATCACCAACTGGAAAGAAGTTGGCGGCAAGGATCAGAAAATCACCTTGATCCATCGTTCTAAATCGTCCGGTTCCCGGGCGACTATTGCCGAAGTGGTGCTGAAAAATGCAGCCTTTACTGATAATGCGGTTATTCAGGATTCTAACGGCGCTGTACGGGCGGCGATTGCCAGTACTCCCGGCGCTATCGGCTATGTAGATGCGGCTTATGTGGATGACAGCATCAAGGCTCTCGCGTATAATGGCGTCAAATATTCCATTGACGGTGTTGTAAGCGGTCAGTATCCGGTCTTTACCTTTGGCCGTATGTTCACTAAAGGCGAGCCTACTGGGGCGATTAAAGCCTTTATTGACTTCGTGACCAGTAAAGAATTCCAAGAAAACTATGCAGAAAAAAATGGATTTGTGCCTGTTACCAAAATGAAGAAATAAGATAAGCTAACAAAAAAATCCGCTCAATACGAGCGGATTTTTTTATTGCTTTACTTTTAACAAGAACTTAACAATGGATTAACACAGAGGCGGAGCGTTCTTCTTATAATAAACGTAATAAGTCAGTAGTAATGAAGATGACAGGAGCGAGAAAAATGGAAGCTGTGGAGTTGGAGACGATGAGTAATCAAGGACATGAAGGCCGTTTGAGATATGATCGCTATGTTCGCTATTTCTTTTTCGTCAGCGCCTTGCTGATGACCGTCGTTATTGCTTCAATTATTATTTTTGTGGGGCAACAAGGCTTGCAGACCTTTTTGGAAGTAAGCCCTTGGGAATTTTTCTTTTCGTCTAAGTGGGATCCGGTGGAAGGCGCTTATGGAGCGTTGAGCTTTATAAGCGGATCGGTGTATGTGACAATTTTAGCGGTGCTCTTGGGGGCGCCCTTAGGCTTGGGCGGCGCTGTTTTTATGGCCAAGGTAGCTCCGAAATGGCTGAGAGATATTCTGAAGCCTGCAGTGGGCCTATATATGGCTATTCCGTCTGTTGTTTACGGCTTTATCGGCTTGACGGTGGTGGTGCCTTTTGTAAGGGAGTTTTTTCATATTAGTACCGGCTTTGGCCTGTTTACTGCGGGGGTCATCTTAGCCATTATGATTTTACCCACAGTAATTAGCATTTCAGAGGATGCGTTGCAAGCCGTGCCGCGTTCGCTGGAAGAGGCTTCACTGGCGCTGGGCGCTACGCGTTGGCAAACCATTTGGCGGGTATTGGTTCCAGCAGCGTTGCCGGGGATTTTAACTTCGGTCATTTTGGCTATGGCGCGGGCGGTGGGAGAAACGATGGCTGTGCAAATGGTAATCGGCAATACACCGCAGCTTGCCAAATCGCTCTTTATGCCAACTTCTACCCTGCCTAGTGAAATTGTTGTGGAAATGGGGAACACTCCCTTTGGTTCCGCCTGGGGAAATTCCTTATTTTTGATGGCGTTGGTGCTTTTACTTATGTCTTTGGGTATGATTTTACTGATTCGCCGTATGGCGCAGAGGAGGATGGCTTGATGTCGGCACAGTGGCAGAATAAATTGGCGACAGTGTTGCTTTGGTTGGCTGGTTTTTTGATTATCGGTATTTTAGCAGCTTTTTTGGGGTATATGCTTTACAAGGGCCTTCCTGTGCTTAGTTTTGATTTCATCTTTGGCAAACCTAGTGACATTACTGCTGGGGGCGGTGTAGGCCCGCAGTTTTTTAACACTTTTTACATTTTAGGCTTGTCCATGCTCTTTTCAGTGCCTTTAGCGGTGGGGGCCGGCATTTATCTGGCAGAGTATGCCGGGAATAACCGAATTACTGATTTGGTGCGTTTGAGCACGGAAAGCCTGGCAACGGTGCCGTCCATCGTCTTGGGATTGTTCGGCATGATTATTTTTGTCAATATTTTGGGTCTGGGCTTTAGTATCATTGGCGGTTCTTTGGCCTTGATGATGCTGAATTTGCCTGTGTTGGTACGGGTGACGGAAGAGTCTTTGCGTACGGTGCCGCAGTATTATCGAGAGGCGTCGTTGGCTTTAGGCGCAACCAAATGGCAAACCATTTGGAAAGTGGTTCTGCCGAATGCGCTGCCTGGCATTGTAACAGGTATTACGTTGACCGCTGGCAGAGCTATTGGAGAAACTGCGATTTTGATTTTCACTGCAGGTACCACCGTTTCCAGACATATGATGGATCCAGACTTCCTGGCAGCCGGAGAGACGCTGGCTGTGCATATGTGGTATGTCATGGGCGTGGGCTTGGTTCCGGACCGGGTGGAAATTGCCAATGGCATTGGCGCGTTGCTGATACTTTCGGTTTTAGTGATGAACTTACTCTTTACGCTGCCTGTGGAGATCCTACGTCGGCGGCGTGGCGTGGCTAATCACTAAAAAGCTATCGTTTGATCACAATGGAATAGACTACGGAAGCCGCCTTCTAGAAGGCGGCTTCCGTAGTCTATGGAGCTACTGTTAAAAAAGAGTTAAATGGAGGCGATTCCATGGTGAGCCACTTGACAAAATGGTTTCAATGCGGAAAACAGTGGTGGGTGAATAGGTGGTCGAGCTGTCAGCGGGTGAACGCCCCGCACATGTCGTGGCATTCGTTGTCGACGCAGGCTGTTTTGTTGCTGCTATTGACTTGTTTGGCGCCATTGGTCGGCGCTGGCGGCTATTTTTCCGTCAGTTCTACCGATGCGTTGACTAAGGCGGCAGTGGAGAATAATGATAAGATTGCCGATCGTGTTGCCAATGATGTGGCTGGTTACATACAAAACAAACGGAATTTCTTGCTTGTTACAAGCGCTGATGAGGAAATACGCAGTTTAGATGCCAAACGGTTGGAACGGTATTTGAAATTAGTGCAACCGTATTACGGCGGTAATGAAATGTTGTTTGTAACGGACCGAAACGGCAAGCAAGTATGGCGTACAGATAAGCTGGACTTGCAGAATGTTGCGGAACGCCGTTATTTTCAAGAAGTTATGACAGGACATGTCGTCATGTCGGAACCAGTGCTCAGCAAAGGAGCCGGGCAGTTGGGTGTGGTCGGCGCGGTGCCTATCCAAGGCGAGAGCCGGGAACCTATCGGCGTTTTAGGCGTGGTTCTGCCGTTGCAAAACCTGCAAGTTTTACTGGAACGGGTGTTGTCGGAAAATCCGGGTTATGGCATTGTGGTGTTGAACCAACAAAAAGTGCCGTTGTTTCATCCTGGCAATGCAGAAGCGGTAAAAGAGCGTCGGCCTTTGGAAGAAGCATTTTACACGCAGGTGCTGGAGCAAAAAACAGGGAATCTGGAAACACAGGTACGCGGCCAGGATTATTTTTTATCTTACCGTCCGGTTGCCAACACGGACTGGGTTGTGGTTTCTCTTTACCCCAAGGATATGGCGTTGGCGCAAAGTCAGGAGATGGTGCGGCGTACGGTTTGGGGCATAGGTATATTGGTTGTTTGCTTTTTGGCAGGAGGATTTTGGGCGGTGCGGCGAACTCTGCAGCCGCTGCAAATACTGATGCAAGGGGTGAAAGAAGTCGGGCAAGGCAAACTGTCTGCGCGTGCAGCCTGTGCCTCAAGGAATGAATTGGGAGCGTTGGCGGCGGCGTTTAATGGCATGACGGAAAATTTGCAGCAAGTTGTGCAAGAAACCAGAAAATCTTCGGGGGAAGTACTGACGTCTGCTTCCTTTTTAGAAACGGCGCTGGAACAAGGGCAAGAAGGAAGTAAGCAGATGGCGCAGTCGGTAGAAGAAATTGCCGCCCGTTTAGAAGGGCAAAAAAGCGTTGTGCTGGATGCGGCGGAACGGCTGGCGGGAATCACGCGTCGGTCTCGGAAAATCGTGGACTTAGGCTATATTACAGAAGAAAAGGGACAACATTGCTCTGAAATGGCCAGAGACGGTCAGGCCGTGCTCTTTCAAACGGTCTCTCAATTGGAACAGGCTAAAAATACGGTGCAGCAAACTCGGCAGTATGCCGCAGCCTTGTCCGAGAATGCGCAGTCGATTACTCAAATTACACAGTTGATTCGTAATATTGCCAGCTCCACTAAGCTGCTGGCGTTGAACGCGGCTATTGAAGCGGCCAGAGCGGGCGAGGCGGGACGCGGCTTTGCCGTAGTGGCGGGAGAAATCGGCAAGTTAGCTGTGCAATCCGATGAGGCGAGCGGCAACAT
Source organism: uncultured Anaeromusa sp. (assembly GCF_963676855.1). NCBI lineage: Bacteria > Bacillati > Bacillota > Negativicutes > Selenomonadales > Sporomusaceae > Anaeromusa > uncultured Anaeromusa sp. The sequence continues at coordinate 3,183,341 of NZ_OY781460.1, read as the reverse complement.
CATGCACATTATTACTGCCATTGAAGCCAGCACCGTGCAGACCCTGGAAACGATGGAGGGCAGCTTTGCGCTGATGGAAGAAGGGGTGACCGGTGCGCTGCAAAGTAGGGAGGCCTTTTTGAACATTGTTGACGCCGTGGCACAGGTTCATACAGCGGCAGGCAATATTCGCAGCGAGGCTTCCCGCCAGAACGAGCTGTGCATAGAAACGCAAAAGCAAGTGCAAGAAGTAAAAGAACTTGCAGAAGAAAGCAGCAACGATGTGAGCGAAATAGCGGCGACGGCGCAGCAACAGGCCGCAGCTGTGCAGGAGCTGGCGGATACCGCTCTGCGTTTGAGGCAGTTGGCGGAAGGCTTGGAAGAAGGCGTGCGTAAGTTTGAAGTCTAAAAGGTATAATAAATTTATGGGTAAATGACAGGAAAATGCTTGCCGGCGGCGAATAGAAAAAAAAGCTTATCTTGCAGAAGCGGAAATGGAGGTGCAGCATATGGGGAAAACCCGGACCCGAAAACTGTCTGGGTTTCGTCTGCTTGCCGGCGCTTTGGTCTTATATGGGATTTACCTGATTGGCGGACATTATCAGCAACTTTGCGAAGTACGCAAGGAGCGGGCGGCGGCAGAAGTGAGACTAGAGCAATTGCAGCAGCAGCACCAGGCGCTGTTAGAGGAAAAAAATCGTCTGCAGACGCCGGAATACATAGAAAAACTTGCACGCGAAGAATTGGGCTTGGCTAAGCCGGAAGAAGCGTTATATCTCGCAGCGCCTCGCCGTTGAAAGGAAGAAGCGTATTTATAGCGTAGAAGGCTTTTTATAGGGTTATTTCCTAGGCGGTTCCCTTGACATGCTGGAAAGCTGGCAGGTATAATGAGAACATAATATTTGGCGACATGCCTAAAACAAGCGATCATTTAAGGGGGAGCATATAACAGTATGGCCATCGAAGTAGGCAGCGTGGTTGAAGGAGTGGTCACAGGTATCACTAACTTCGGCGCATTTGTTGAGTTGCCGGAAGGCAAAGTGGGCCTTATCCACATTTCTGAGGTTGCGGATGTATATGTGCGCGATGTGCGTGACTTTTTGAAAGAGCAGGATCGCATCAAGGTTAAGGTGCTTTCTATTGATGAACGCGGAAAAATAGGCTTGTCGGTAAAACGCTTGAATCCGCCAACTGCGGCTCCTAGCGTAGCGCCTAGTGCGCCGCCGCCGCCGCGCCGTCCAGGCGGCTTTCACGACAATCGTCGGCCGCATCGTCCGGTTACCGTAACTTTTGAAGACAAACTGAGCAAATTTCTCAAAGACAGTGATGAGCGTTTGTCAGAACTTAAACGCAGCACAGAATCAAAACGAGGCGGTCGTGGAGCGCGTCGCGGCGAATAAGGAATTAATAAGAGCAAAGAGCATTTGTAAAAATGCTCTTTTTCTGTTTGTGCTACAGGCGGACAAGGAGCTTGAGGGCTCTGAGAGGAGCAAAAATGGAAAGCAAGGATATTGCTTCGTTAGCGGTGTTGGCTGGAGAGGAGCTGCTCAAAAGCGGTGCGGAAACCTATCGGGTGGAAGAAACGATGGAACGGATTGCCTTGGCCTGCGGCGCTAAACGGGCGGAAAGCCTTGTTCTTCACACGGGCTTAGTGTTGGAGGTAGAGGCGGCCGACGGGCAGTGCATAACCAGGATTTGTCGTGTTGGGGCGCGAAGCATCCATTTAGACCGGATTAACAAAGTGAATGCGGTGGCCCGGCGATTGGAAGCGGGCCGGACGACGCCTCCGCGGGCAGCGGCGCTTTTGCAGCGTATTGCGCGCGAGCATAGGGCGGTGCCGATTTGGATTTTGGCCTGTGCTGCTGGCATGGTGGGCGGACCGACAGTGCTGCTTTTGGGTGGAACGCTGGAAGAGGGAGTTGCGGCTTTTTTTGTGGCTGCTGGCATGCGCTGGCTGCTTTCCTGGTTAACTAAGTACCATGCGGCACCCTTTACGCTTGATTTAGTTGGCGCCATGATGGTGGCTTTTTTAGGGGCTTGGCTGGGTCGTGCTTGGGAAGAACTGAGCCGGGATCTTATCATTGTTGGCGGTTTGATGCCGTTAGTACCGGGAGTAGCGATTACCAATGCCTTGCGGGACTTGCTGGCGGGAGACTTAATGAGCGGCGCCGCTAGAATTTTGGAAGCGGCTCTTACGGCAGTGGCCGTAGCTATGGGAGTTATTCTTGTGCTAGCTTTGCCGATGCGCATGGGAGGGTAAAGATGGAAACCTTTTTATTGCGGTTGTTATCTTGTTTTTTGATGTCCGCAGCCTTTGGCATTCTCTGCCGCATTCCCCAGTCGGCTTTGTTGTGGAGCGGTGCGGGGGGGGCGTTATGCTGGGCGGCGATGTATGCCGTAAGCCAAGCAGGAGGCAAGCTGGTGGCGGCGGTTTTTTTTGGCAGCTTGGCTTTGGGCTTGGCTGCTGAATGGCTGGCGCGTCGTACGCATAAACCAGCGACCATTTATATTGTTACTGGTTTTATTCCCTTGGTACCGGGGGCGGAAGCATACCATACGATGCGGCTTCTAGTGGAAGGTACTTATGCGGAAGCCGGCTCTATGGCGGTGCGCATGCTGTTGATTGCCGGCGCGATTGCTTTTGGCCTGTTTTTAAGTTCGGCGTTGATTCGCATGCTGCGACGTAGCGGGAAGGGGGCGAGCAAGCATGCTGCTGTCTAAGGTGCGTTCCTGGTGTGAGCGGCGGCAATTGTTTCCCGAACAATCGCTGGTGTTGGTCGCCTGCTCGGGCGGTCCGGATTCTCTGGCGCTAGTACATGTGCTGCAACGCCTTGCTTTAGAGAGGGGATTTCGCTTGGCCGTGGCCCATGTGGATCATTGTTTTCGCGGCGAAGCGTCCGTGGCGGACGAGCGGTTTGTGGCGGAATTTTGTCGTGAGCGTCAGCTTTCTTATCAGGCGGTGGCGATTGATGTGCCAGGCTATTTGCGGGAGAATGGCGGATCGCCGCAGGATGTAGCCCGCCGTTTGCGCTATCAGTGGCTTCGTGAGACGGCCAGCTCATTGGGAGCGGCGTATATTGCCCTAGGACACCATGCGGACGATCAAGCGGAAACTTTCTTGTTACATCTGCTCCGAGGCGCAGGCGCGGAAGGGTTGGCTGCCATGGCGGAACAGGAAGCGTTGCTTGTACGGCCATTTTTGCAGGTGCGTCGCCGCGAGATTGAAACGTATTGCAGTGAACAAGGGCTAAGGCCGCGCTTGGATGCGAGCAATTTAAAGGACAAGTATCTGCGCAATCGCATCCGGCATCACTTGTTGCCTGATTTAAACACGTATAATTCGGAAATCGTACCAGCCTTAACACGGACAGCCGATATTATCCGGGAGGAACATGATTTTGTTCGCCAAGAGGCGCTAAAGGCGCAAGAACGATGCGTTCTTTGGCGGGAGAATTTCTGTCAGGTGCGGTTGCTGGCGTTTTCTGAGTATCATCCGGCGGTGCAACGGGAACTGTGGCGACAGGTTTTAGAAAAAAAACGAGGCGCCTTGACAGGAATCTGCTTTGTACATGTGGAAAATCTCTTAAAGTTGGCATCTGATGGGCGGCTCGGTGCTGTACAGGTGCTGCCAGGAGGGTGGCAAGTTCGTAAGGACTATGATTCCCTGGTGCTGGAACCGTTGGCTGCAGATGGCAAATGGCAACGGCAAGGCACGGGCTGGCAGTGCGAGGTAACCGTGCCAAGTGTGGCGGTTTTACCGGACGGGAGTCGGTTGGAAACTTCGTGGCTTTCGTTTGGCGATGTTGCAGGCGCAGCGGTGCTATCCTTGGCTTGGGGGGCGGTGGAACCGCCTTTGTTGCTGCGCTTTCGTCAATCTGGCGATGTGTTTCGCCCAGTTGGCATGGGAGGGCGTAAAAAACTAAAGAAGTACTTAATTGATGCCAAAGTGCCACAGGCGCAGCGCGACCAACTGCCGCTCTTATGCGATGCCCAAGGGATTCTTTGGGTGGCCGGGCTGCGGGCGGACGAACGAGCGTCCGGCGCAGGTAAGCAGCTGTATGTGCGGCTGCAAAGAGAGACTCAATGATGTAGGAGGAATTGGAAGGTTATGTTGCAAGATATTGAACGCGTTTTGCTGAGCGAAGAGCAATTGCGGCAGCGCGTCCGCGAACTAGGAGAGGAAATCAGCAAGGAATATGCAGGGAAGGAAATCTTGATGATTGGCGTATTGCGCGGTGCCGTTATGTTTATGGCCGATTTGGCTCGGGCGATAGCTGTGCCGGTGATGATTGATTTTATGGCGGTATCCAGCTATGGAACTTCTACTTCGTCTAGCGGTATTGTGCGTATCTTAAAAGATTTGGATGAGGAAGTAGCTGGTAAGCATGTGCTGATTGTAGAGGATATTATTGATTCGGGTTTGACTTTAAGCTACTTGGTAGATAATATCAAATCTAGACAGCCTGCTAGCGTGCGTATTTGCACATTGTTGAATAAACCGGAACGCCGCAAGGTGAATTTGGAAGTCAATTATAACGGTTTTGTGGTTCCTGATGAATTTGTTGTCGGCTATGGACTGGATTATGCGGAAAAATATCGCAACTTGCCTTTTATTGGCATTTTGAAGCCTGCAATTTATGCATGAGCAGGCGGCTCTTTTTGTTGTCCGCAGAAACGGTTAATGATATAATTAATGTCTATGGAGGCCAAAGTGAACAGCTGTGTGCACTCCAATGAGAGGAGGGCTACGATTGAATAAATTTTTCCGGAATGTGAGTTTTTACCTGCTCATCATCATTATCGCGATTTCCATCATCGACTACTATTCGTCGAAGACGACGAACAAGCAGGAAGTTATTTATACCCAATTCCTGCGCCAGGTGGACGAGCAGAAGGTGGAAAAAGTTACGATAGTGGAAAATACGATTCGTGGTAAGCTTAAGGATGGTACGGAATTTACGACAGTAACTCCGGATGATCCGACGTTGATTAGCACCCTGCGCGCAAAGAATATTGAAATTAAGGCGGAACAACCGCCACAGCCGCCTTGGTGGACAACTATTTTCTCGTCTATTCTTCCGATGTTGCTGCTAATAGGGGTTTGGTTTTTCATTATGCAGCAGACCCAAGGCGGCGGCAACCGGGTTATGTCTTTTGGCAAAAGCCGGGCTAAGTTGCATGGCGATGAAAAAATCAAAGTAACCTTTAAGGATGTTGCCGGGGCTGATGAGGCTAAGCAGGAACTTGAAGAAGTTGTGGAATTTCTCAAGCATCCGAAAAAGTTCAATGATTTAGGCGCTCGGATTCCTAAAGGCGTGTTGCTTTTTGGACCTCCTGGTACCGGTAAAACGCTTTTGGCGCGGGCTGTGGCCGGCGAGGCAGGCGTACCCTTTTTCAGTATCAGCGGTTCGGATTTTGTGGAAATGTTTGTCGGTGTGGGTGCATCTCGAGTGCGGGATCTTTTTGAACAAGCTAAAAAGAATGCGCCTTGCATTGTTTTTATTGACGAAATTGATGCTGTAGGCCGTCAACGCGGCGCGGGCTTGGGCGGCGGCCATGACGAACGGGAACAGACTCTGAACCAATTACTGGTAGAAATGGACGGCTTTGGCGTCAACGAAGGCATTATTATTATTGCCGCTACCAACCGTCCGGACATTCTGGACCCGGCGCTGTTGCGCCCAGGTCGTTTTGACCGGCAGATTGTCGTAGATCGTCCAGACGTTCGAGGCCGGGAGGAAATCCTCAAAGTTCATGTTAAGGGCAAGCCTTTGGCCAAGGAAGTGGATTTGGATGTTCTAGCTCGCCGGACACCGGGCTTTACCGGGGCGGATTTGAGCAATCTAGTGAATGAAGCGGCGCTATTGGCAGCGCGGCGTAATAAAAAACGTGTGGAAATGGGCGAAATGGAAGAAGCCGTGGAACGTGTCGTGGCTGGGCCGGAGCGCAAGAGCCGGGTCATCAGCGACAAGGAAAAACGCCTCACCGCTTACCATGAAGCAGGCCATGCGTTGGTGGGCATGCTGTTGGATCATACAGATCCGGTGCACAAGGTTTCGATTATCCCGCGGGGACGCGCCGGCGGCTATACCCTGATGCTGCCGAAGGAAGACCGCTACTATGCCACTCGTTCAGAACTGTTGGCGCAGTTGAAAGTCTTCTTGGGCGGCCGTGTGGCTGAAGCTGTAGTGTTGAATGAAATTAGCACCGGGGCGCAAAACGATATCGAACGAGCTACTGAATTGGTTCGCAAAATGATTTGCGAATACGGCATGAGTGAAACTATGGGACCCATTGCCTTCGGTAAAAAGCAGGAGCAAGTGTTCTTGGGCCGCGATATTTCCCGGGATCGCAACTACAGCGAGGAAGTAGCTCATTCCATCGATAAAGAAGTCCGTAAGATGGTGGAAGAAGCGTATAATGGCGTAGAAAGTATTTTGCGCGAAAATATCGAACAGCTGCATGTCATTGCCGCTGCGCTGATCGAAAAAGAAACGCTGGAAGCAGAAGAATTGCTGCGCTTGGTACAGATGGAAGATGCCGCTGTACCCGCAGAAGAAAGCGAAGCGTCTGTGGAAGAAGCTACCGCCGCAACCGCGGAAGAAGCGCCGGTGGAAACAGTTCTTGTAACAGAAGAGCCGAAACTAGAAAATCAGCCTAATGCCGTATATTAATAGGCACTAACGGCGATATAAAAAGCAGTGGCACAGCCTTGAATTAGGTTGTGCCACTGCTTTTTTCTTTTAAAACTTCGTCATTAACGCTTAACTTTTGGTTTTTCTGGCTGCGTGGCAGCAGGCGGCTGTACGGGAGAGGGGAGCTCTTTAGGGGGATTTTGCTTGGCAGCGCCTTCGCGGAAGGCTTGCAAGGTCGGTTCGTCTTCGTCCAAAATGTAGATGCGGCCTGGTTGGCCGTTTTGATCATAATCGATGCCGCTCCACCAGATGGCTACTTTGATGTTGGGGTATTCTTTCAAATGCGAGAACATATCGCGAATCCAGGCAGGCTTGTCGCCGCCAACGGAATTACTGGCGAACTCACCGATTAGGAACGGCTTGCCGGGAAAAGCGGTGGTATAGCTTTGGTAGAGTGGCTGGTAGATTTCCTGAAAGGTCCGCCATTTTTCCGAAGGGAAATAAGTGCCGTTATTATAGCCGGTCATGCCGACAATATCGACGGCGTCATCTCCCGGGTAGTAGACAAAGGAGTGATTCCAACCAAAGTCTGGGCGGGACACGTCATGGGGATTCCAGACCCAAAGAACATTGTCGGCGCCTTCTTCGGCATATAAGCGGCGCAGGTGGTTCCAAAGGGCGATATACAGGTCGGCATCTTTGGAAAGATGATAAGCGGAGTACCAGCACCAGTCTCCGTTCATTTCATTATTGAGCCGTAACAGCACGGGGTGGTTGAAATATTTCAGCTGTCTGGCATGAAGGCGAAAGTATTCGTCATGCTGGCCGTCGAGTACTTCGTAGACGAAACTAGCATTGCTGCTGCCTCCGGTCCAGAGAGCGTTAGCTTCATCGCTGGTACGAATGGTGCTTAAGGTTAATTCTACATAGCGTCCTTCTTCGTAAGCTTGCTGCAGGCCGCGTACAGGGGCGCGTTCTTCCAGAGTCTGATAGCGCAGCAAGAAGGGGAATTTATGTTTTGTGCTTTCTTCAATTGTGTTTAGCGGGCGCAGCACTTCCGGCGCGGAAGGTTCAAAAAGCCCCCAGGTCCAGGTGCTGGAAGGTGAAAAATAACGCTGCCAGAAGGCTTGCACTTCCTGGTGGCTAAAGGTTTTAGAGACAGAAGCGTCGCGATGGAAAATACCGGCATTGCCTTCGCGAGAAATGCGCTGAAAGCTGCGGCGTACGGCGTCGCCCCAGTCAATGGGCTCGGTGGACTTGATGAGAATGGTGTACACCTCGCTGCCGCCTGTGGCGATTTCCGCGCAGTAGTAGTGGTTGCGGTCTTGTGGCACGGCTTTTAAAGAGCGGCGCTGCCACTGGAGAATATGTACGAGGCGACCGGCGGCATCGGTGCTATAGCTATCTTGGAGTAGTTCATGATCCTTGGTGTTTTGCAAAAAGCGGTTGCCGTACTCCATGTACTCGCTGACCGTACTGCCGGTGTGGCGTAAGTCATCTCGATAAATTTCGATTTTATGAGCCGGAGTCTGAAACACGGTGCGTACTGCAGAAAGGCTGATATCAAGATTCATGCCTGCAGGAACAGCTACGGTATAGCCGTTAGCGTAATCGTGGTAACGCTGCCAGCCGTCACTGGCGTCTCCTAATGTTTTATAGTCGTCTGTTGGTTGGCGGCTTGCCGGATCGGCCGCATAGCCATTGATAAAATGCAAGGTTTCTGCCGCTGCGCTTTGCGGTCCGAGAAAAGCACTGCAAAGCAGTAATACAACCCAAAGATAATGGCGCATGAAAAAACTCCCTTCATACTATAAACTGATCTCTTCTAGTGTAGCGGGAAATAAAGGTAGGCGCAATGAGTCTTTACGGAAGTGACGGAGGCATGTATACTTTTAAGCAGAAAGAAATGAGCGGGTTGCTCCCTAGAGGCAGGAGGAAAAAACAATGAGTGAAGTAGTATTGCATTATACCCGGGCCGGCAAGGTGGAAAGCTTGCATCGGGCAGATATTGCCTTTGTGAACCTAAAGGGTGAAATTGTGGATGCGGTTGGCGACGCTAAACGGCCTATGTTTTGGCGGTCTGCTGCTAAGCCATTTCAGGCGCTGCCCTTTGTCCGAGATGGAGGGGTAGGGCATTTTGGTTTGAGTCAAGAAGAATTGGCTTTTTTGGTTTCTTCTCATAGTGGTGAAAAAGAACATGTAGCCTTGGCGCAAAGCGTCTTGACTAAGGTGGGATTGACACCGGAAGCGTTGGCTTGCGGCGCGGCCAAGCCCATGAGTGGCAAGGCGGCCACGGCAGTGCTGCTGGCTGGTGAAAAATATCAAGCCGTGCATAACGCTTGTTCTGGTAAGCACAGCGGTATGCTTGCCTTAGCTATGCTTCGTAAACTGTCGATTGAGGGATACACGTTAGCCGAGCATGCGGTGCAGCAGGTGATGCACAAGGAAGTTGCTGCGGCGGTAGGCTTGAAGCAAGATGAGGTGGAGTTAGGAATTGATGGTTGTGGCGTGCCGGTGTTTTGGCTGCCACTAGATCGCATGGCTTATGGCTATGCTCGTTTGGCTAAACCGGAGGGAGCTGGCTGGGGCGCGGATGAAGCGGCCATTACAGCTGTGCGCAATGCTATGGTAGCATATCCTCATGCAGTGGCGGGCACTGGTCGTATTGATACGGTTCTTATGGAATTGACGAAAGGTCGCCTTGTGGCTAAAATTGGTTCAGAAGCCGTTTATTGTTTGGCTGACACGGAAAGCGGCCTGGGGATGACTTTCAAAGTAGAGGACGGCTCCTACCGCAGCATCAATCCTATGGTCATCGGCGTGCTGAAGAGGGCGGGCCTTTTGACCAAGGAAGAAGAGGCGGCGCTGTGGGCTAAATATCCGCCGGTTCTTAAAAATCACCGCGGCGATATCATCGGGACCGTCGAGGTTCTTTTCTAATCCAGACAAAAATGATAAGAAAACTGCGGATAAGCGGTTGACATCGTATCGGTAGTCATGATAGTATTGATTTCAACAACTCCATATAACTTCTTTTCATCATGAGTTGGCTGAGGGACTGGCCCTATGACGCCGCGGCAACCACATTTTCGTTTTCGAGCGGAAATGAACGGTGCCAATTCCTGCAGGGGGAAATCCTGGCAGATGAAGAGAGAGACGGCAACTTTATGAAACCGGGATCTCTTCGCTGCGCGAAGAGATCTTTTTTTGTTTAAATAGCAGATAACAATTGAAGGAGTCGATTAGTACAATGAGAAATTTTGCATCTTTGAAAGCCAAACAATTTACGGAATCGGTCATCCGGGAAATGTCCCGCGTGGCAGCGGCGCATGGCGCGATCAACTTGGCGCAAGGGTTTCCTGATTTTCCGGCGCCTCAAGAATTGAAGGAAGCGGCCCAGCGAGCTATTTTTGCCGACCACAATCAGTATGCTATCACTTGGGGTTCTAAACCGCTGAGAGATGCTATTGTTTGGAAAACGGAGCGAGACTACGGCGTAACCTGGGATCCGGAAACGCAATTGACCGTTGTCTGCGGTTCCACCGAAGGTATGATTGCCACGTTGCTGGCTACGATCAATCCAGGGGAAGAGGTTATTGTTTTTGAACCGTTCTATGAAAATTATGGCGCTGATGTGGTTTTGTGTGGAGCCACTCCCCGCTATGTGACGCTGAAGGCGCCTGATTTTTCCTTCGATTTTGAGGAATTAGCGGCCACCTTTAATGAAAAGACGCGCGCTATTATCATTAATACCCCCAATAATCCTACAGGCAAAGTGTTTAATAAGAAAGAGCTGGAGTTTATTGCGGAATTGTGTCAACGCTATGACGCTTTAGCGATAACTGATGAAATTTACGAGCACATTTTATATGACGATGCGAAACATGAACCGATTTGGACCTTGCCAGGCATGGAAGAACGGACCATTGTCATCAACAGCGTGTCCAAAACCTACAGTGTTACCGGTTGGCGTATCGGTTTTGTAGCGGCATCTGCGGAACTGACTGCTTCTATCCGCAAGGTTCACGATTTCTTGACTGTAGGCGCTGCGGCACCGCTGCAAATGGCAGTAGCCGAAGCCGTGCGTTTTGCTCCTCCTTACTATGAAGAACTAGCGTCCTTTTATCGGGAGCGCCGTGATTACTTGTTGAAGGTGCTGCAGGATGTCGGTTTGGGATGTGTGCGGCCGCAAGGGGCGTACTACATTATGGCGGATATCCGGCCTATGGGCTGGGATGACGATGTAGCCTGCGCCTTTTATTTGGCGGAAAAAATCGGCGTAGCGGTAGTGCCTGGCTCCAGCTTCTATCGTCCGGAACAACCGGACAGTCATACCTTCATTCGCTTCTGCTTCTGCAAAAAAATGGAAACACTAGAAGCTGCATCAGAGCGTCTGCGTCAGTGGCGCAAAAAATAGCAGTCAACGAATTTTAGGTGTTATCTTCCTGAACCATACCCAGGGCCCGGGCGTGAGAGAGGAATGCAACGGCTGGAAGTTCGCTGCCGATAGATGATAAAATCATGCGTAAACAGAGAGGAAGATCTTACAATGAATAAAAAATGGTTACGATGGACTAGTGCGGCGCTGGGCGTTGTTTTGGCAGGAACTCTTTTAGCGGGGTGCGGCGGCGCTAAACCGGCGGCTGATGCCAACAAGCCTTTTCGGGTAGGGGTGACAGCAGGCCCTCATGCGGAAATTATGGAAGAAGTCAAGAAAGTAGCGGCTAAAGACGGCCTGAATATCCAGATCGTGGAGTTCAATGACTACATTCAGCCTAACATTGCCTTGAATCAAGGCGAACTGGAAGCTAACAGCTATCAACATCAACCGTTTTTGGATAATCAAATTCAAGAACGCGGCTATGCGTTGACAAGTATAGCTAAAACGGTAATTTTCCCCATGGCGGCCTATTCCAAGAAGGTGAAGTCGGCAGGAGAAATTAAGGAAGGCGCTATTGTGGCTATTCCTAACGATCCGACTAATGCAGGCAGAGCGCTATTGCTTTTGGAAAAACAGGGGCTGCTGAAATTGAAAGAAGGCGCAGGCCTTAAAGCGACGGTAGCGGATATTGTAGGGAATCCCAAAAACGTTCAATTGCGGGAGTTGGAAGCGGCTCAGGTGCCTCGCTCCATGGAAGATGTTGATTTGGCGGTGATCAATACTAATTATGCGTTGGTGGCGGGTTTGGTGCCTATCAAGGATTCTCTGTTTATCGAAGACGGTAATTCCCCTTATGCGAATGTAATTGCCGTACGCAATCAGGACAAGGAAAACCCGGCCGTGCAGAAACTGCTTAAGGCGTATCAGTCGGCGGAAGTGAAAACATTTGTGGCAGATCATTTCAAGGGCTCGGCTTTAGCGGCTTGGTAAGAACGGTGTAAAGTCCAGCGGGATGGTTTAAGCAAGGGGGCGTAATGAGTGGATCAGACATTAAAAGAAAAAGAAACGCGGCTTTTAGAGCTGTTGCGAGAAATGGGCAAAGTGACGGTTGCTTTTTCCGGCGGCGTAGACAGTTCGCTTTTGGCGGCAGCGGCGCATAAAGTGCTGGGAGAACAAGCGTTGGCGGCGACGGCATCTTCGCCGTCTCTGCCGGAGTGGGAGCTCAATGATGCTAAACGCATTGCCGAAACGATAGGCGTGCGGCATGTGGTTTTGGAAACACAGGAGTTTTCGCAGGATTCTTTTGTTGAAAATACCTCTTTACGTTGTTATCATTGCAAAAAAGAGCGCTTTACGGCGCTTGTAGGCTGGTGCGAGAGCCAGAACATTCCTTGGATTGTAGAAGGCACTAATTTAGATGATGCAGGCGATTTTCGCCCGGGCATGAAAGCCATTGAAGAGTTGGCGGCTTCGGTTAAAAGCCCGCTGTGGGATGCCGGCTTTACCAAAGCTGATGTGCGGGCGCTCTCTAAGGAATGGGGCTTGCCTACCTGGAATAAGCCTAGCGCGGCCTGCTTGGTATCGCGGCTGGCCTATGGGCTGCCGATTACAGCGGAACGGTTGAGCCAGGTGGATCAGGCGGAACGGGCCATCAAGGATATAACCGGTCCAGTCAATTTACGGGTGCGTCATCATGGCGAAACGGCGCGGATTGAAGTGGCGCCGGAATTGTTTGCTAAGCTGGCGGAACCGGCGGTGGCGGAGAAGCTGACGAAAACGTTGCAGGGCCTTGGTTTTGTCTATGTAGTGCTTGATTTAGCGGGGTATCGCTTGGGCAGTATGAATGAAGTGTTGTTGCCCGAACAAACGGAGGGAATGGGCGCATGAGACCGGAAGAAGGATTGCAGGAGCTGCTGCAGCAAGTGCTGCAGCAGCTGAGCTTCGGCAGTGTCATCCTTACGCTGCAAGATGGTCGCGTGCTGCAAGTGGAGAAGAGGGAAGTGTTCCGATTGCCTCATCCAGTAGCCAAAGAGGCTGCGAACGCATCCCCGGACACCGTGCAGGTAGTTAAACGCATTTTGACGGGGCTGGGAACATTGGCTTATGGGAGAATGGAACTGAAGGTGCAAGGCGGCAGGGTGACGCAAGTGGAAACCACGGCCAAGTTGCGTGGCAGTGACTGGCAAGGCATGGACGGAGATGGTATTTAAGATGTTGTTTCTTAAATGTGCCTTGACAGGCTGTTGGTGGTATGCTAATCTGTACTTAATTCAGAGTTAAATAGTCGAGTTTGGCTGATCAGAAAGACTGAAGGCCAAGGAGGTTTCGCGGCATTGTGCTGAGAGAGTCTTCCTTGGCTTTTTTTGTTGCAACAACGGTGTAGAGTCATTCTGAAGGCGTAAATGGGAGGAATAAAAATGAAAATTGCAAAAAACCTGATTGATCTTATTGGGAATACTCCGTTATTGGAGCTGACGAACTACGAAAAAAATCACAAACTGCCGGCGAAGATTGTGGCCAAGCTGGAGTATTTTAATCCCTTGGGCAGCGTGAAGGATCGGGCTGCCTATGCTATGATTGCTGATGCTGAGGAAAAAGGCCTTGTGGACAAGGATACGGTAATTATCGAACCTACTAGCGGTAATACCGGCGTAGGCCTGGCTTTTGTGGCGGCGGCGCGCGGTTATACACTTGTTTTAACTATGCCGGAAACCATGAGCATTGAACGGAGGCTGTTGCTTTCCGCCTTAGGGGCCAAGGTAGTTTTGACTCCCGGCGCGGAAGGCATGAAAGGGGCTATTCGCCGAGCGGAAGAACTAGCTGCTGAGTATGGCAAAGCCTTTATTCCGCAGCAGTTTAAAAATCCTGCCAACCCAGCCATTCACCGAGCTACAACTGGTGAAGAAATTTGGGCGGATACGGACGGTAAGGTAGACGTGTTTGTGGCCGGCGTTGGCACTGGCGGTACGGTAACCGGTGTCGGAGAAGCGCTAAAGGCGAAAAACCCCAATGTTTATATTGTAGCGGTAGAGCCGGCGGAGTCGCCGGTGCTTTCCGGCGGCGCAGCAGGACCCCATAAGATTCAAGGCATTGGCGCCGGCTTTGTGCCGGATATCTTAAATGCCGACGTGGTCGATGAAATTTTCCCAGTACCCGGAGCGGAAGCGTTTGCTACGTCCCGCGAACTGGCGACAACCGAAGGTCTGTTGGTGGGCATTTCTTGCGGCGCAGCGGTCTACGCAGCTGCGCAGCTGGCTAAACGGCCGGAGTTTGCCGGTAAAACTATTGTGGCGTTGCTGCCGGACACTGGGGAGCGCTATCTGTCAACGCCTCTCTTTCAGAGCGAGCAGTAAAGAAATTATTTGAAAAAAAGTGCAAGTTGGCGTACGGTTTTGGCTTGTAGCGCAGTCCTAACCATGCTACAATGACCAAAGAACCAGGGCGGTATCCCTTTGGGAACTGCACCGCAGACAGCCAGCTTTGCCGACAACTTCATCAGGCTTTCTTGTCGCTTAGATCCTGCGGGACTAAGACGCCGAAGCCATTCTGTCTGCCGTACTATGCCTTCCGGGTTTCCGGGAGGCTTATTTTTTTTGAGGAGAGTGGTTTTCATGAAACAAGTCACAACAGTGAAAGAACTGCGCCAATTGGTAGTCGAAGCGCGTCTGGCGGGGCAGCGGATTGCGCTAGTACCCACGATGGGCTATTTGCATGCAGGGCATTGTACGCTGATGCAGCAGGCTAAAAAAGAGAATGCCTTTGTTGTAGCCAGTATTTTCGTCAACCCGCTGCAATTTGGCGTCGGTGAGGATTTTGCAGTGTATCCCCGCGATTTAGAGCGTGATGCCGCAACTGCGGATGCTGCGGGAGTGGATGTGCTTTTTGCTCCCTCGGTGGAAGAAATGTACCCCCAAGGCTACGAAAACATGAAAACCTTAGTGACGGTGAGTGGTGTCAGTGAAGGGCTGTGCGGTGCATCCCGCCCTGGCCATTTTCAGGGCGTAGCGACGGTTGTCGCCAAGCTCTTTCATTTGGTTCAGCCGGATCGTGCGTATTTTGGACAGAAGGACGCACAGCAGGTGGCTGTCATTCGACAGATGGCTGTGGATTTGAACTGGCCTGTGGATATTGTGGCGGTGCCGATTGTGCGTGAAGCGGACGGTTTGGCTTTATCTTCGCGGAATCTATATCTTTCGCAGGAGGAGCGTTCGGCGGCGTTAGTGTTGTCGCGAGCGCTGCAGCAGGCCAAGACGCTTTTGCGAACTGGGGAGCGGCGCAGCGCTGCCGTGGAAGCTGCAGCAAAAGAGGAACTGGCCCAGGAGGTCATGGCGGCAGTTGAGTATGTGAAGTTGGTGGATGCGACTAGCATGCAGCCAGTGACTGAGATTAAGGGACCGGTGGTGTTGGCGTTGGCCGTGCGCATCGGCAAGACAAGATTAATTGATAATTTGCTGTGGGAGGAATGTTGAAATGATGCGACATATGTTTACTTCTAAATTGCACCGAGCGACGGTGACTGAAGCCAACTTAAACTATATGGGAAGCATTACTATTGATGAGGATTTAGCGGACGCTGCGGGCATGTACCTTCATGAACGGGTGCAGATTGTGAATAACAATAATGGCGCCCGTTTGGAGACCTATATTATTCCCGGGCCGCGTGGCTCCGGCGTTATTTGTTTGAATGGAGCCGCCGCCCGTTGGGCACAGCCAGGAGATGTCGTGATTATTATGGCCTACGCTTGGATGGAGGAGGCCGAGGCGCGCACGCATGTGCCGAAAGTGGTTTTTCTGGGCGAAGGAAATCGTATTGAATCTATAAAAGGCGCGGAGCAGCATGGGGAAATCGGTTGATTGACAATAAAGAGACCCGTAGTTTATGATGTAAGAATGAATACAGCAGGAACTGGGAGGTCAAGGTTTTGCGAGCGCGAATTCTAAAGCTGCTGCGGCAGCAGTCCCAGGATTATTTGTCAGGGGAAGAGATTAGTCGGCAATTGGCGGTCTCTCGTACTGCCGTGTGGAAACACATTCAGGAACTGAAAAATCACGGCTATGAAATTGAGGCGCATCCGCGCAAAGGGTATCGCCTGAAAAGCCGCCCGGATCTGTTGCTGCCCGAGGAAATTAGAGCAGGATTGTCTACACAGTTTTTTGGCAAGCAGATTGTGCATTTTTTTGATACGTCTTCTACTAACAATGAGGCCAAACGTTTGGCGGCAGATGACGTTGTAGAAGGAACTATTGTCGTATCAGAGGCGCAAACTTTGGGGCGGGGACGCTTGAACCGCGGGTGGTTTTCTCCTCCGGGAGGCGGCGTCTGGGTATCGGTCATTCTTAGACCTCCTTTTCCGCCGCAAGAAGCTCCCAAATGCACATTAATGGCGGCGGTAGCGACGGTAGAGGCGATTCGTGAGATGAGCGGTCTTAATTGCGGTATTAAATGGCCTAATGACATTCTCTGGCAGGGGCGGAAGCTGGTAGGCATCCTTACGGAAATGAGCGCGGAAATGGATGCCATTAATTTTATAGTACTGGGCATCGGCATTAACGTGAGCTTGCAGGAAAGCGACTTCCCTGCGGAGTTGCGGGAGATAGGTACTTCCGTGTCCATGGGAGCCAAACGCGAGATTTCCCGCGTAGAGTTGCTGCAAAAACTCTTAGAGCGGCTGGAATATTGGTACCAAGTGGTGAAACAAGAAGGCTTTGAGCCGGTTTTGGAAGCTTGGCGGCGAGAGTCGGTTACCTTGGGGCAGCCGGTCCGCGTGTTGGCTGGTGAGGAAACCTATGACGGCGTGGCGGAAGAATTGGCAGAAGACGGTTCCCTCTTAGTGCGCACGGAAAATGGTTTGAGGCGCGTACTGGCGGGAGATGTGTCACTGCGCCTGCAAGGGTAGAGCGTTAAAAATGGAGGAAGAAATCACATGTTACTAGTGATTGACATTGGCAATAGCAATATCGTGCTGGGAGCCTATGAAGGAAAAACCATGCAACATCACTGGCGGGTTTCGACAGACCGTCAGAAAACCGGTGATGAGTACGGCATGCTGTTGAATAATTTGTTTCATTATTCCGGCTTGACGATGAAGGATATTACTGCTGTTATTATTTCCTCGGTAGTGCCGCCGATTATAGTGCCTTTTGTCCGGATGTGCCGTCGTTACTTTAACGTGGATCCGCTTGTCGTGGGCCCTGGCATCAAAACCGGCATTCGTATTAAATACGAAAACCCGCGTGAAGTCGGTGCTGACCGTATTGTCAACGCCGTAGCCGCTTATGAAATGTTTGGCGGTCCGCTGATTATTATTGACTTTGGCACGGCGACAACCTTCTGTGCCATCGCCGACAACGGCGATTATTTAGGAGGCGCAATTTCTCCGGGCATCGGTATTTCTACCGAAGCCCTGTTCCAACGGGCAGCCAAGCTGCCGCGTATTGAGTTGGTGCAGCCGAAACAGGTGATTTGCCGCAATACGGTGAGCAGCATGCAGTCAGGCATTATCTTCGGATTTACAGGCCAAGTGGATGAAATTGTCAGGCGCATGAAGGAAGAACTCGGCAGCGACGCCTATGTAGTAGGGACTGGGGGCTTGGCGAACCTTATCGCGCAGAACTCAACAACGATTAATGTAGTAGAACATTTCTTGACGCTGGAAGGATTACGCATACTCTATGAACGAAATTCCTAAACTGACGATTGGCGGGCTTGTGCTCGCCAATCCTGTTATTTTGGCCCCTATGGCCGGTGTGACAGACTTGCCTTTCCGACTTTTATGCAAGGAATTGGGTTGCGGTTTGGTCGTCTCGGAAATGATTAGTGACAATGCTTTGCTTTTTGATAATGACCGCACCTTAGAAATGTTGCGTATGGAACCGGCAGAGCGTCCGGTGGCTATGCAGATTTTTGGCTCTAACCCAGAGCTGATGGCGCGAGCAGCAAAAAAGGTGGAAGCAGCCGGGGCGGATATTATTGATATTAACATGGGGTGTCCGGCGCCGAAAATCGTCAAAAATGGCGAGGGGTCAGCGCTAATGCGCACACCCGAACTGGCACAACGTATTTTGCACGCCGTTGTAGCGGCGGTACAGGTGCCAGTAACCGTGAAAATACGCAAAGGCTGGTCTGACAAAGAAGTTAATGCGGTTGCGGTTGCACGCCTGGCGGAAGAGGCTGGCGTGGCGGCGGTAGCCGTCCATGGGCGGACGAGAGAACAACTCTATGAAGGAAAAGCGGACTGGCAGATTATTCGCGAAGTCAAAGAGGCTCTTTCCATTCCGGTAATCGGCAATGGCGACATCTGGAGTCCTGCGGATGCTGCGCGCATGTTGGAGGAAACCGGCTGCGACGGCATTATGGTAGGACGGGGGTGTCAAGGAAATCCTTGGTTGTTTCGCGACATTTTAGCCTATTTGAAAACCGGCGCTGTGCCGCCAGCGCCATCCTTAGGGGAACGGTGCCGGTTTATTTTACGCCACTTGGACATGCTTATTTCCTTAAAAGGGGAATATGTCGCCATTCGAGAGATGCGTCGGCATGCTGCCTGGTATACAAAAGGCGTGCGCGGTGCAGCTAGATGGCGGCAAATGTTGAATCAGGCGCTTTGCCGGGATGACTTTGAGCGCTTGCTGCAAGAAATGCTGGCAGTGGAGTTGCATACTGCAAACGGGGGCTGACGATGAGTGACAGCATGATTTTATTTCCGTTGATGAGCGGTGTTTTGCCGCGCCCAGGAGGCGGGCGTGCTAAAGGTGTTTTTTTGCCGGATCAAGGAGGTAATTGGCTGGCAAGGCTGGCGGGAACGCGTAACAACCTACTGCTTTGTCCTTGGCTGAATGATGAAGAGCGTTTGTATCCAGTAGGGGTGTCTGCACGCGTTTTGGACGTAGAAGCGCAGCCTGCTTTTGACGAGGACGGTCAGGCTATGACCGTCTTTTTGGCGACCTTGGAGGGACAGGAATTCATGCGCTGGCATTCTTTTCGAGGCAGCCAAGAATTGGTTTTGGCTGAAGGCGTGGAGACTGTGCCGCTACGGCAGATGCGCAAAAAGTATCCGGCTATTTCCGGGGCAGGTTGGCAGCCTGCAGGCGGATATACTGAATTTCGTGGTCCAGAGGATCTGCCAGTCACCATTTATGGACTGGATGTGGAAAATGGACGTGAAGTCACCATTACGGCCAATTTGGGAGGGTTGGTGACGCCAGAACAGGCGCATACCATTGAACATGGCATTATCCGCGCTTTGCAACAAGCCGGTTTGTGTACGGTTCGTACGTTACTTAGCGCTATAGCCCATGAGACGGAAGAACTAAAGTGGTCTGTGGAAGCGGGGATTCGCTTTGCTATGCCTGAAATTTTGGGACAGACACAAGGCGGAGCTTGTGGCAACCCTATGACCTATTTAGCGCAGGCTTATTTTAACGAGACTTTTTTGGACCAACTGGAAGCGGGAGAAAATGCCGCTGACGCTGTGGCAAAAGCGCGCAAAAGCGCCATGTCTCAAGTGATGGAAGATTTGGATTTGACCGGAGATCCGCAGCTTAGGGCACTAGAAGGATTGAAGAAGGGCATGAGCCATGATGACACGCCTTTACCAGTAGCTGTGTGCAAACGAGTGCTGCAGCAATTCCCTTTTTCTCCCTGGGGTTGACTTGCCGTATTGACGCAACCGACCTTTGGGCCTATAATATTATCCAATAGCATGAAGAAGTTTTAAGTGTCAAGGCAAACTTGACACTCTTTCTATTGTTTTGTAGTAATGTCGTTGGTTGAAGCAAGTATAAAACAGAAGGAGCGCGAAACATGGCGGAAAAACAGACCATTCTTACAGAAGAGGGCTTGCGTAAATTAGAAGAAGAACTGGAGTTTTTGAAGACGGAACGTCGTTCGCAAGTAGCGGAGCGCATTAAGCAAGCTATTGATTTCGGCGATATCAGCGAAAACTCAGAGTATGAAGATGCTAAAAATGAGCAGGCTTTCATTGAAGGCAAAATTGCCGACTTGGAAAAGAAGCTGCGCAATGTGGAAATTATTAAAAAAAATGATGCAGATGTAGTGACTGTTGGTTCGACAGTAGTATTGAAGGACCTCGAACTGGATGATGTGGCCGAATATACAATTGTTGGTTCGACGGAAGCAGATCCCATGGAATTCCGAATTTCCAACGAATCTCCTGTAGGTGCAGCCATCTTAGGGCAGCGCGTCGGGGGAGTTGTGGAAGTGCATGTTCCTGCAGGCGTACTGAAGTATCAGATCATGCAGCTTAACGGCAAGTAAGGAAAAGAAGTGGGGGCAGAGGTATGTCGGAAGGAACATCGGAACAACAGACAGAGCAGCAACAACGGGAAGCACTAAACGAACAAATGTTGGTGCGTCGGGAAAAAATGAAGCAAGTAGCTGCAAAGGGACTAGAACCCTTTGGGCGTCGTTTTGACCGGTCGCATCAGGCAACGGAAATAGTAGAAGGCTTTGAAGAACTGCAAGGAACAACTGCACGGGTAGCCGGGCGGGTCATGGGCCTGCGCGGTCATGGCAAGGCCAGTTTTGTCCATATTCAGGATATGTCTGGGCGCATTCAGATTTACTTCCGTCAAGATACAGTGGGGGAAGAGGCTTACGAATTATTCCGCCTGCTGGATTTGGGCGACATTATTGGCGTGGAAGGCGAAATCTTTCGCACGAACAAAGGTGAAATCAGCGTCAAGGCTAAAAGTTTTTCTTTGCTATCCAAGGCGTTACGGCCATTGCCTGAAAAATGGCATGGACTAAAAGATGTGGAAACCCGCTATCGTCAGCGCTATTTGGATTTGGTTGTCAACCCAGATGTACAAAAGACGTTTGTGTTGCGCAGTCGCATTATTCAGTCCTTGCGACGTCAACTGGACGACCAAGGATTTTTGGAAGTAGAAACTCCGATGATGCATCCCATTCCCGGCGGGGCTACAGCCAAACCGTTCGTGACGCATCACAATGCGTTAGACATGAAACTATATATGCGCATTGCGCCGGAACTGTATTTGAAGCGGTTGATTGTCGGGGGCTTTGACAAGGTTTACGAATTGGGCCGGATGTTTCGTAATGAAGGCATTTCTATCAAGCATAATCCGGAATTTACCATGGTGGAGTTGTATCAAGCGTATGCCGATTATGAAGATGTGATGCGCCTGACCGAAGAAGTCATTGCCGGCATTGCGCAACAGGTATTGGGAACGACTAAAATCGTGTACCAGGATCAAGAAATCGATTTGACTCCTCCCTGGAACCGCATGACGATGCCAGAAGCGGTGTTGAAAATTGGCGGCGTTGATTTTAGCGAAGTGAAAACGCTGGAAGAAGCTCGTCGTTTGGCAGATGCCCATAATATTCCCTATGAAGCCAAGGATGGAATCGGCGGTATTTTGAATAACGCCTTTGAGGAATTGGTGGAAGAGCATTTAATTCAGCCTACCTTTATAACAGGACATCCGACGGAAATTTCGCCGCTGGCTAAGCGAAACAAAAACAACCCGGAAATTACAGACCGTTTTGAAGCCTTTATTTTTGGCCGTGAAATGGCGAATGGTTTTTCGGAGCTCAATGATCCCATAGATCAAGAGGGGCGTTTTCAGGCTCAGGTGGCGCAACGGGAGTCTGGTGATGACGAGGCGCATATGATGGACCGTGACTATGTAACCGCGTTGGAATATGGCTTGCCTCCTACAGGCGGGTTGGGCATTGGCATTGACCGTTTGGTGATGCTATTGACCAATAGCCACTCTATTCGCGATGTATTGCTGTTCCCGCATATGCGGCAGATTCAAGATTAACAATAAGTGCCTGCTTTCTGTGGTGAAAGCAGGCTTTGTTTTTTTCAAGAGGACTTTTTGGTGAAATGTCGAATGCGTACGGAAGAAACAAGAAGCAAAGAAATTACGCTGGTAGTTGAGAAAGGTGGGCTAACTTATGATTTCGGGTAGTCAGGTAAAAGCATTTTTGCAAGAACGTGAAGAGGCTTTCCTACAGGACTTGGAAAATTGGACTAACATTGATTCTGATACGGGAAATCTTGAGGGAAGCCGTAAAATTGCGGCGCTATTGACGCAGCGGGTATCCAAGCTGGGCGGGCGAATGGAAGAACGGGCTAATGAACGAGGCGTGCACGTCATTGCGCGATTTCCCGGAGAGGGAAATCTTAAAGCGTTGCTTGTGGTGCATACTGATACCGTGCTCAATACGGAAGCGGGACGGTATTCTTTTCAGTTAGGGGCGGACGGTATTGCCTATGGGCCGGGCGCTGGAGACTGCAAAGCATCGGCGCTGCAGATGCTTTATGTAGTAGAAGCATTTCAGGAGCTTGAGGAAAAACCATATGGCGAATTGATTGTCTATTTTGATGCGGAAGAAGAAACCGGTTCGCCTGATGAGTTTGCCTTTGCGCAGGAACTGGCGCAACAAGTAGATGTTGCTATTATTGCGGACACGGGCCGGCCGAACTGGGGGATTGTAACTAAGCGCAAGGGAAATGCACGCTATACCTTCCACGTAAAAGGCATTGGCGGACATGCGGGCAATTCGCCGCAGGCGGCCGGCAACGCAGTTATGGAGCTGGGACATTTGCTGCAGGGCCTCTATAAGCTTGCTAGTCCGCTGCCCCAAGATCCGGAAAACTACAGCACGGCGGCCCTTAAGGAACGCAAGGTAGCTGATCAGGGCCAGTTTATTCCGCCGAACAGTATTAATGCGGCAGTCGTAGGGACACCAAATGAAAAGGTCAATGTGATTCCTGATGAAGCCTGGTTGAAGGTGGAAGTACGCTGTTATGAGCAAAGCGAGCTGGAACGGCTTGACCAGGCTATCCGTGATTTGGCGGCTAAGCCGCAAGTGGCGGGAACGGCTGTGTCGGTTGAGGGCGGCTTTGTGAAGCCGCCGATGGAAAAAACAGCTGCAGTAGAAGAAATGGTACAGCTTTATAAAACGATTGTGAAACGCGAATTTGATGCGGAAGTGGTGGAATGGATTGCTGGAGGCATGACCATTGGCAATGTGACGGCCTCTTTTACGCCAACCATTGACGCGCTGGGGATTGACTGCGATCCGCTTTTAGAACACACGCGCAAAGAGGAAGTAGACTTAAAGGCTTTTGTACCGCGAACGACAGCTCTGGTGCTCTTGCTCGCAGAGTTGAGTGCTATGCATTCTTAAAAGACCGCAGACGCTTTATGAAGCGTCTGCGATTTTCTCCTTTTATAGAGAGTCTTTTTCTGGAAGAAGCCTTGGCTACGGTTGTTCCGTGTACCGTTCCTCAACTATCGAGCTTGTTTTGCGGTAAAGTACAGTGGCTTTGTAAAACGGAAAAATTCCTTACAAAAA